>NZ_JAUFQI010000001.1:3172500-3511271 GCF_030409715.1 Reinekea marina | reverse complement strand
GTGGCGCTGTTGATCATGATTATTGCGTTTACTTGGGTGATTCTCAGTCGCGTTCCTTTAGAGTTGCATATTTCCCGTGATCGCAATGCATTACACCAAATGACCAGTGACGGGTTAATAGAAAATAACTACATGTTAAAAGTCATCAACATGACAAATGAACCACAAACGTTTCAACTTTTTGTCGAGGGAATGGAAGGTTTAGAATTACGCAGCGATACCACCTTTACTGTTCGCGCGAGCGAATCAGAAGATATATCCGCTACGTTAGTATTACCACCAGCCTTAAACAAGCTGCCGACGAATGAAATTTATTTCAGTATTCAAAGTATTGATGATGAATCTTTAAAGACCCGAGAAGAGAGCCGATTCTTTGGACCGGCCAATTTTTAATTTTGGAGTAAGCACTTGATAAACGACACTACCCCTTGGTACAAACAATTTTGGCCTTGGTTCATTTTATCGCCGTTACTAATTGTCATCTGCGCGGGATTTTGGATGCTTTACATGGCCATAACGACCAACGATGGTGTCATCGTTGATAATTTTTATAAAGATGGCCTTGGCATTGAAGTCCGAACGGAACAAGATATGGTGGCCAGAAACCTTGGGTTAAATGCCAATCTAAAATGGACAGGGCGAACCTTAAGTGTTGAACTGAAAGGTTTAACCACCGGCTATCCTGATCAGCTTTCACTGTTAATCGTTTTTCCAACTAAAAGCTCACGCGATATTCAAGTCTTGTTAAATCACCAAGGTGCAGGTGTGTATAAAGGCGCATTAACGGAAGAAGTAACTGGCACTCGTCAATTACAATTAGAGCCTGTTTCTGGTTCCGTAAAAAACAGCTGGCGCCTACACGCAAAAGCTCAACTGCCCCTCTTTCCAGTTATGTGGCACTTACCCCGAAAGCCAATGACCTCTTCTCACTGTTTTCACTGCGGGTTGCCTAACCCTAAGCAACCCCATCTACTGACAATAGAAGGCGATCAACTCGCCTTTTGTTGTATTGGCTGCCAAGGCGCGGCGAAAACCATTATCGAATCAGGTTTGGGAGATTACTATAAGTTTCATCAGCCCGACCAAAGCCCAGTCTTCATTGAATTATCGGACCGGCAACAGCAAGCCTTCCAAATTTTAGAGCGAAATGACGTTCAGGCTCAATTTGTACATCAGATATCACCTAACGAACACCACGCTATTTTACTGATTGAAGGCATTAGCTGCTCGGCTTGTGCTTGGTTGATTGACAAACGTCTAACTCAACTAAACGGCGTAACTAAAGCGCACGTTAATTCAGCCACACATCGGCTGTTGCTGGAGTGGGACCCTAACCAAATCGGGTTGTCCGAAATTGCTAAAACTCTCTTCTTTATTGGCTATCAAATCACGCCTTTCTTACCGAGTGAAGAAGATACTGTTATTAAACGCACGCAACGCCAATACATCTTAAGGTTAGGTATTGCCGGGATAGGCATGATGCAGGCCATGATGAATGCTGTTGCGCTTTATTCAGGGCAAATCACCCAACAACATGAACAGTGGCTGTGGTGGGCGAGTTTATTTTTGACGGTGCCTGTGATGCTGATATCGGCAAGGCCATTCTTCACATCCGCTTGGCAAGCGTTACGAGCAAAACAAATGTCCATGGATGTGAGCGTTTCTCTGGCCATTTTAAGTGCTTTTTTTGCGAGTTTATACGCAACAGTTATAGGGCATGGAGAGGTTTATTACGAATCGGTCAATATGTTTACCTTCTTCTTGGTGTTGAGTCGATTCTTAGAGTTTAGGGCTCGTACGCAATCGAATCGTAATCACCACAATCAAGTCACACTCCCGACTCTGTGTAAAAAAATACTGAGCGAAGGCGAGCTTCAAACTTGTTCGGTAACCGATTTAAACGTTAATGATTTGATTGAACTCCAAGCCGGTGAAGCCTGCCCTGTTGATGGTCAATTAGTGAGCGGCACTTCTGAGTTTGATGAATCTACTTTTACCGGTGAGTTTACTGGTGTCCGAAAAAGCGTTGGGGATTCAGTACTGGCAGGTTCCGTCAACTTGGCACAGCCCATTACCTTAAAAGTAACGGCTCTAGGTGCCAACAGCAGTTACAACCTAATTCAAAGGCTCATTGAGCAAGCAAGCCAAAGCAAACCTCGATTAGCGTTAATGGCTGATCGCGGCGCACAGCAATTTGTGTGGTCGACGTTAATCATTACCTTATTCATTGGATTGTTCTGGCTTTATTATGACCCTGACCGTGCATTCTGGGTTGTGATCAGTGTTTTGGTTGTAACCTGCCCATGTGCATTGAGCCTTGCTACCCCCACGGCGTTATCACAGTCATTAAATCAGCTAAAAAACATTGGTTTCTTGCTTACCAAAGGCTACACCATCGAGCGCTTAGCCTCTATTAGGACCATTGCATTTGATAAAACAGGCACCTTAACTGAAGGACATTTTGTAGTTGATCACTTAGAACGCTACCCTAAATTAGATTCGTTGGACTGGACGAATGATGAGGTGCTCGCCCTTTGTCATTTACTCGAAAAGCAAAGCGATCACCCCATCACAAAAGCGTTTCCAAAACAAGCTAGCAGCAGCCCGATAGGCATAAACAACATAATTTACAATGCGGGTCTTGGCGTTTCTGCTGTCGCCTCTATTGGTGAAATTAAATTAGGAAACGCACAGTTTACCCATCAGTCTGAGCAGCCAAACAGCGATACCATTTTATTCTTAACGTTGAATTCAGAACGGCTAGCGGCTATTCGGCTGAAAGATAGGGCTCGTGCCTCATGCTCAGCGTTATTTTCGGAACTTACAAAATTAAATATTCAGACCAACATAATTTCCGGCGATCCAAACCCAAAAGCGGCGAATGCCTTTCAAGAATTGGGGTTTAAGGGTCACTACTTTTTCGGAGCGAAACCCGATGACAAGCTCACTATTTAAAAAAAGCCGATAAAGACAGCGCTTTCGTTGGTGATGGGATCAATGATGGACCCGTCTTGGCCGGAGCACACCTTTCGATTGCCGTAAATAACGCAACAGACTTAAGCAAAACACAAGCCGATGCGATCTTACTCAATGATAACCTTTTGACGATTACGCAGGCCATCATCATTGCGAAGAAAACGCATCGCATTATTAAACAGAATTTAGCTTGGGCATTAGTCTATAATGTGGTGGCGCTGCCAGTGGCCGCTATGGGATTAATCACTCCGTGGCAAGCCGCCATTGGAATGTCGCTAAGCTCACTCATTGTCGTCGGCAATGCTGTTCGACTAAGGAAGTAAATTGGATATCCTGCTGATTCTAATCCCTGTTACGCTCTTTTTATTAACCATTGGCGGCGTTTTATTTTGGTGGACTGTTAAAACCGGTCAGTACGATGATTTAGACAGCCCAGCTCAACGGATTTTATTCGACGACGATCATCATATGGTTCCTACCAAAACTAAATCTTCTAAAAAGCAATGATCAGCACCCTTCTTTCAGCCTTTATCATTGGGTTAGTTTCGGCGGGTCATTGTTTTGGCATGTGCGGGGGCCTGGTTGTAGCTGCTGGTTTTAACAGCCAAGCACCTTCTTACATTTGGTATTATAATTTAGGCCGAATCTTAACCTATGCACTGCTCGGTGGCTTCTTTGGCCTAACCTTCGCGGCCTTACCTGCCGCGACCATACCTTGGCTTAAACTTATGTCCATCACGTTACTGGTGCTGACGGCATTGTATTTCATGGGCATAACATCGGCCGTCACTCAATTAGAGCGATTAGGGCTTCCTATCTGGAAAAAGTTACAACCGCTGACCAAGCAATTTTTACCGGTATCGTCCTCGGCTTCCGCCTTACGACTCGGGTTTCTTTGGGGATTTATTCCCTGTGGGTTAGTGTATACCGCACTGGCCTTTGCCATAAGCCTAGGTAGCTTAACTCAGTCCATTATAGCCATGCTTGCCTTTGGCCTGGGTACTTTACCAGCGATGGTATTCTCTGGGTTAGCGGCGAATCGAATTCGGCCCATTCTAAATAGGCACTCGGTAAGAGTCGCGCTTGGTAGTGTGTTGTTGTTCACTGCGTTATTATTAGCCTCAACGCTTATTCAACACTAGGGTTTATCCATGCATTATATTTTCGGGTACGGCTCACTTATTTGCCAAGACAGCCGCAGTCGCACCGGAACAAGCTCAAAAGCTTACGCCATCGAAGTCAAAGGCATTAGCCGTAATTGGTCTGTTCATACGCCTGATTGGCCAGCCACGGCGGTCAGTGTGACGCAAAAACAATCCAGCCACTGTACTGGGGTTTATTTTGAAGTCGATGAAGCCAATTTAAAGCAGTTTGACCGCAGAGAACAAGGTTATAACCGTGTCCAAATACCTTGGGAGTCGGTTGCGCCAAGCTGTACACAGCCTTTACCTGAATCTGGTAACTTATGGGTATATGTTGGCAAAAACAACAATGTCACGCCTTTGCCCGAACGCCCTATCATGCAAAGCTACCTTGATGTGATCTTAAATGGCTGTTTAGACTTTAGCGAGCATTTTGCCGCTCGGTTCTTGCAGCTTACTGGGCATTGGCAGCATCTCATTGACGACCGCAGCAACCCGCAGTATGTGCGACCACTAAACTCAACCCACCGCCTTGAGTTGATAGACAAGCTAATTGCTGAGAATCAGCCAGAGTTGTGGACTGAACGTAAGCCACTTGAACCTAAATAAAACTGAGGCTAACGCTGTTTTGGGCATTTACTGAAAGCTTCTCTCGTGTTACAACACGCGGCCAATTTATACCTAGACTGACATACCATGAAAGATACACTGATCGGCAAAGATAAACTCGAATACAACAAGCTGCATAAGAGACTTCGTCGTGATGTCGGTAAGGCCATTGCCGATTATAAAATGATCGAAGATGGCGATAAAATCATGGTTTGTTTATCGGGCGGTAAAGACTCATTTACCATGTTAGATATTCTGCTAAATTTGCAAAAAAGTGCGCCTGTGTCCTTTGAGCTGGTCGCCGTGAATTTAGACCAAAAGCAACCTGACTTTCCTGAAGACATTTTACCAAATTACTTACAAAAGCTAGGCGTGCCGTACCATATCTTAGAACGGGATACCTATTCGATTGTTCAAGAAACGGTCCCTGAAGGTAAAACCACCTGTGGGATATGCTCTAGGCTAAGAAGAAGTACCCTATACGCTTTTGCAGATGAAATTGGTGCCACAAAAGTGGCTTTAGGGCATCATCGTGACGATATTGTCGAAACACTGTTCCTTAATATGTTTTATGGTGGCAAATTAAAAGCGATGCCGCCGAAATTGCTCAGCGACAGTGGCACTAACGTGCTCATCCGACCGATGGCTTATTGTAAAGAAGCCGACATCGCTCGCTTCGCTCAATATCAGCAATACCCTATCATTCCTTGTAACCTGTGTGGTTCTCAAGAAAACTTGCAGCGCCAGAACATTAAAGCCATGTGTCAGGAATGGGAGAAGAGCTTCCCTGGCCGCGTAGACAGCATATTCCGCAGCATGGCGAATGTGTCACTTTCACAGTTGGCAGACCGAGAAGCATTTGATTTCGAATCGCTACAGATTTCCGGCATTCGTGCTGTTAATATTGACGAAAATAGCCAATACGCACCTATGGCATCTACTACAGTGAATACTTGGGTACCAGAAGCTCTAAACACGAATACTGCAGACTAAACGCTTTAAGTTTTGGGTTCAATTGACTATTATCCAGTTACTTATAGAGTTGGAGCCTGTTCATGTCTTTGTCAACGGCCTGCAAAAATTGCAGCTTACATCCCCTGTGTTTACCACTGGCTTTAAACGTTGAAGACATGGATACGCTTGATGGCATCATAAACCGTGGTCGCCCTATTAAAAAAGGCGAACACTTGTATTATCAGGGCGATGAATTTAAAGCCATATACGCCGTTAGAACCGGAACCCTTAAAACCTATTCGCTAACTAATGATGGCGAAGAGCAGATTACCGGGTTTCATCTGGCCAGTGAGTTGGTGGGTTTAGAGAGCTACGATTCTACGACATACCCTTCGTCTGCCAAGGCACTAGAAACCACCAATGTCTGTGAAATTCCAATCGAAAAGCTCGATGACTTGGCCGGTAAAATGCCAGAGCTTCGTCGCCAGTTAATGCGCCTGATGGGCAAAGAACTCAGAGATGAGCAAAAGATGATGCTGCTGTTAAGCAAGAAAAGCGCAGAAGAGCGTATCGCCTCCTTTTTGATTAATTTAGCCGCTAGATTTAAACGACGCGGCTTTTCTGGAACGTCCTTCCGCCTGACGATGTCCCGCGCTGACATTGCGAATTATTTAGGATTAGCGGTAGAAACCGTCAGCCGTGTGTTTACTCGTTTACAAAAGCAAGGTTTATTAGACAATTCTGGCAGCGCGAAAGATATCATCATCACAAACTTCGATGAATTAACTAAAATGGCATCGTTGGCTGAATGTGAACGATTGGAGCTGGGTACCGCTTAGAACACTGCTTAGTTATCACTCATTAGATCGGTTAATCGATGCATTGACTGATCTATATCAACACACTTAACTCACCTTTTAATACACTGGTTTCAACACATGTAAACCATTTAGAGGTGAGTTATGTATTTAGACATAATTGTATTATCTGGCATTGGTGTCGTTGGCTTAATGGTCGCTTTTTTAGTAGGTTTTTTCTATATATTGCGCAAAGAAGGCCATCGTAACGACCCCGAATGCTAGCCTAATCGCTCTTTTTTATAAGCTTGAATCAACCAACCCGCTATCGTCATTCCCGGTGAATGCTTTGGCAAATTGTTTAATTCAAAGAATTGAGCATCGGCAATTTCTCCCGGTGCAGGGGTAATGTCACCGCCATCGTATTCGGCCATGAACCCTAACATTAACTGATTAGGGAAGGGCCAAGTTTGACTGTTCATGTAGCGAATATTTTTTAACTGAACGCCAACTTCTTCAAACACTTCTCTTGCAACGGCTTGTTCGGCTGATTCGCCCGTTTCGATAAAGCCCGCCAACGTGCTGTACCAACCACTCTTTTTGTGTCGCTCACCTTGCGCCAACAACACCTTATCTCCATGAGTAACTAATACAATGATGCAAGGCGAAATTCTGGGATAAAATCGCAAGCGACAAGGCTGACAGGTTAAAGCAAATTCAGTGGCAATTTGTTGAGTCGGCTGCCCACATTGCCCACAATACTGATGCTGGCTTTGCCAATCCAGCAACCCTTTAGCTCTTGATGCGAGAGAGAATAGCGTTTCACTTTTAGAAGCAACATCCCTAAGCCCCAACAGCTCAGTATTACCTGGACTGGTGACGTTGGCGCAATAATAAGGCTTTCCATCTAACAACCCTACAAACAGTTCAGAACTCGTTTTAAAGGGGTGGTTGTGAGCTGGCCAAACGACATTATTCTGATCAGCCAACAATTGCCCTTCGAACCAAAGTAACATTCGCCCTTGCTCGTCAATAGGACCTTTTCGAAACGGCAACTCGATCGTATGTTGACCAAACTCGTATAACATTCAATACCCTTTGCTTAAACAATTTTTTCGGCGCGAACCACTTCTTCTTCATGGTGAAACTCAAAACCAAATCGATTCGCTAAACCCAACATGGCCGTGTTTTCTGGAAGTATATCCGCCACTATTTTACTGGCTTTTATTTGTTGAGCATAACTGACCGTTTTTTGCATAAGCCGGCTGGCTAGCCCTGTTCCTTGAGCGAGAGGCGCGACCATAATGGCAAACTCTAACTCATTGTTATTAATATCAAACCAAAGCCGTTGCTCCCCAAGCATGGTATCGTGATCGACTGCGATAAACACCATTTCACGTCGATAATCTATTTGGCTCATCGTCGCCAACTCTAAATGCTCAAAATTCATTCGGCTATAAAAAAAACGCAACCTGAGCGATTCAGCATCAAATGCGGCCATAAAGTTCTTAAGCATCGGCTCGTCTTCGCCTTTAATTGGACGAATAACTACCGTGCGCGCATCTTTCAATTTCACCGTTTCTTCATACTCGACGGGATACGGATTCAAAGCGGGTCTTATTTTTTCACCCTGATCGACAGCCACTCCTAACACTAAGGGCGCTTGATCATTTTGCAATAACAAGTTTACTTCTACACCCTTTAAACGGGGCAAATCAATAACCATTTGCGATAACGTAATGAGCGCTTTAATCAGCTTTGTTACATCCCCTTCAACATCTTCACTGCGCTCTAACAATACTTGGTAGCTTTGCGATTTTAAAATGAGATGTTTGGCTAAAGTAGAATTGAGAGGCGCTAGAGACACTTGACGATCGGCCAGCATGTTGGCATGCGAGCCACCCCCTCCGAAAAACACTAAAGGCCCATAGGTTTCGTCTCTGGTGATGCCTATACTATATTGTAGAGCGTCTACTTTTCTTCTCATGGGCTGAATGGAATAACCCAAGACTTTCGAGTGCGGCAATCGTTTTTGTTTTTCTTGTGCTAACTCTTTTTGCGCAGTCATCAGCGCTTCTCGATTCGGAATATCTGTTTTTGCGCCTCGCCATCGTGCGGCTGGAACGTGTTGGTATGCAAACGGATAACTGTAGGTTTCATGTATTATTCTCAGCGCTGCTGGAAAATAACGCTGATGGGCCTGATTAACCAAATGCTTAAAATCAACATCGAATAAGCTATCGACCAAGTTGAATCCATATAAGCGCAGCAACTGCCGCGACTCTGGCCAAGTGAGGTAATCTCTATTCGCTTTTCTAGCTTTATACAAAAGCGCTTTCGCTTGCTTTACATTCGCCACAAAACCGAGATCATCTGATGAAGGGGTTTCTCTTAATTGTTCTTGGGCCGATTGATATTTTGCCAGCGTAAGATAAGCGTCAACGGCGTCTGTGGGCGTATCAAAGCTCAATAAGCCAGCGCCATCAAATGACTGTCGAGCATCTCGTGTCGAAAGTCCTCCTAAAAAACAGGTGAGAATTAAACGACGACTGCGTTTAAGATACGGCAATAAGGTTTGAGAAAAATCGACACTGCGGGTCGCGCGATTCGGACTGTGAATAACTAGAATGACCCCTACTTCTTTGATTTGCTCGAGCTGTTTTAAGGCCTCTAGATAATCATTACCCTGTGCTTGCGTTGGCAACACTATTGGATTGCCGGACACTTCCTTTTGATACCAAGCCATTTTAGAAAGCGTGGTATTGAGCTTAAACTGCGCAAGTTCACCCCCTTGGCTTTCCAAAAACTGTCGTGCCATCAATGCCGTGCCTAGACCATTACTGACTATCGTGAGGTTTCGGCGGTATATTGGTTTGGCTCGACTTAAAAACTCTAATCCAGAAAATAGTTCGTTGAGGGTATCTACTTTTAGAACACCCGCTCTAGAAAAGTATTCATCATCTACTTTAGTAATATCGATAATGCCAGCCGGTGCATCGTTGTTGGGTCGTGTACGTATTGCCAACACTTTTTTGGAGCGTGATGCTGCGCGTAAAGCAATGAGTAAACGATTTGAATCTCTTATTTGCTCTAAATGGACCAAAATTGCCTTAACCCGCCTGTCTGAGGCTAAGTAGTCCACAAAATCAGAAATGCGCAAATCTGCGCTAGCTCCGACCGTTAAAAAATGCGAGAAACCTATGCCTCGTGCACCGGCCCAATCTAATAATGCAGAGCCCAGGGCAGCTGAGTGCCCAACATAAGCTGCATGCCCTGGCAGAGCGTCTATGTGGGTGTAGCTAGCATTCAAATGATGATCAGGAACTAAGATACCTAGGCAGTTTGGTCCTAACACGCGGATGCCAAGTTCTTTTGCCAAATGTCTAATTTTTCGGTTTTGTGTGTCCGATTGGCTAAGTTGCCGAGCCATTCCGCCTGTGAGAATCATTGCCGAGCGAAGCTTTTTCCTGCCCATTTGCCGCAATACACTGGTGATGGCGTCTCCAGGTACACATATGATGACTAGATCGACTGAGGTTTGTAACTCTCTTAAATAACGAACGCATGGAATACCATGTACCTGTTTATAGCCTTTTAAATTGACCCCTGTTATTGGAAAATCATATCCAGAATCTTGCAGATTCTTAATAACGATACCGCCCAAGCTATCTTCTCGCTCAGACGCGCCGATGACCGCAATGGATTTCGGATAAAAAAAGGATGTTAAATTAGGCATATTCAACCAAAGTCGTGATGCAGATGCCCTACTCTAGACGTATAATGCCCTTAAAAACAATGGCCTATATCAAAAATGATACCGACAGCGCTCATTTACCATCCTGATTGTGAATTACACGACATGGGTGAAGACCACCCTGAATCGCCCTTGCGAACGAAAGCAATCATGCAGCGCCTGCAGGATAAAGGGCTTTTCGAGCAGCTCAAAGTACACCAAGCTAAAATGGGCACCAGTGACCATGTACTCAAAATTCATCACGCCACCTATGTTGAACAACTTGAGCGCATAAATCCAAGCCATGGTCTCATTCAGGCCGACCCCGATACTCTTATGGGACCGCACAGTTACGATGCGAGCTATTTAGCCGTGGGGGCAGGTGTTCAGGCGGTCGATGGTGTTTTATCTGGGCAGTATAAGCGGGCATTTTGTAATATTCGTCCACCTGGCCATCACGCTGAACCGGCCGCCACCATGGGGTTTTGCTTTTTCAACAACATTGCTGTCGCTGTCGCACATGCACTTGAGCAAGAAGGTATAAATAAAGTCGCCATTTTAGATTTTGATGTTCATCAGTGTAACGGCACCATTGAAGCATTCGCTGACAAACCCGAAGTTATGGTCTGCACCAGCTTTCAACACCCTTTTTACCCAAATAGCCATTGGGCAAGTGAACACCCCCATATGATATTAACGCCTCTCGTTGCTTTTTCTGATATTCGAGATATGAAACATGCATGGGAAGCACAATGGTTGCCAGAGTTAGAACGACATCAACCCGATATGATTTTTATTTCAGCTGGCTTTGATGCGCATACTTTAGACACGATGGGACAATTAAACTGGCAAAACGAAGACTACTATTGGCTAACCAAACAAATTACAGAATTTGCGGCCACACACTGTGACGACCGCATTATTTCGATGCTGGAAGGGGGTTATCACCTGCCTAGCTTGGCTGAATCGGCATCACTGCATATTCAAGCCTTACTTGAGGATTAATGCTCTAGCAGATCCCGATATAAAATTTCATTATCGGGCTCCTCTAAACTAATTCTACCTAAAGATCCATTTCGCAAATCTTTCAGTACAATTTCACTCACTTTATGCCAATCTACACTGCCGCCCTTCACACACGCTCGATGCTTTGCGATCGCTTCCATACATTCCATTGCCGTTTCAGCAATCGTATCTAACTTATAGCGTTGCTTTAACGCTTCAGGGTAACGTTGAGCTAAATAATCGATCGCAAACAGAGCAATATCTTCATATTCAACCGCCGTGTCTCTAATGGCCCCAGAAGCTGCTAAACGGTACCCGCCTAACTCACTCTCTGGCGATGGCCACATAATTCCGGGCGTATCCATTAACGTAAAGTCATTGGCAATCTGAATGCGTTGCTGAGCTCTCGTGACAGCGGGTTCATCACCCACTCGGGCTACTTTTTTGCCCGCCAACCCATTAATCAGGGTAGATTTCCCAACGTTCGGGATGCCAACCACGACACTGCGCACAGGCTTTCCGATTCCGCCTCTAAAAGGGGCTAGTTTTCGACATAAATTAGGAATACGAGCCAACTGTTTTTTATCTTGCATCACTATGGGCAGTACGATGATGTTTTTTTCTTGCTCATAAAACCGCTGCCATTTTTCGGTAACGGTCGGATCGGCTAAATCACTTTTGCTGAGTAGGCGCAAAACTGGTTTATCTCGACGTACTTTAGTAAGTACCGGATTCATACTAGAAAGAGGGATTCGTGCGTCTAACACTTCAATAACAACGTCTATTTTAGGAATAATCTCACTAATTTGACGCTTTGCTTTGGCCATATGGCCGGGGAACCAGTTTATTTTTGCCATGATCTTTTTGTGTAACTAAAAAGGGTAGTGTAACACAGTTATTTTCGGTTCCCTTGTAATCCGCCGGTATGCAAAACGGCTATTTGCTGACTTAGCAATGATTTGTCTTGATCTAACTTTGTTTGAACTGCGTGAAACACTTTTGAATTATAAACCGTATCGAGTTTTATTCGGTTATCTTTATAAAAAGTTTTAGAAAACTCGGCTTGTTCCAAACTCGGTTTGCCAAATTTTTTCCCAGCAAAACCTGACCAAAGTTCATATTGGTCTTGAGACACTCCTGCTTGAATCATTTTTTGTTTTAGAGCGGAATAATTATCTGGATCTTGGAAAACGGGGATTCCGACGACCTTCACGTGCTTTGGTGCAGCCAATGCTAACCCGGCCAACGTGGTACCTGAGCCAACAGCCGTAACAACTAAATCAGTGTCTGATGGGATTCCACTCCACCATTGCTGACTGCCTTTAATAGAGGACTCGCTCCAACCGCCCTCAAGAACGACTTCACTGTTGGGGTACTTTTCTTGCCATTTAAGCCAAAACTCGGGTTCGTAGCGTTTTTGGAACTCAACTTTATTGACCCAATGCAACACCATGCCCCAGCGTTGACAATCTTTTAACGTGGGGTGAGTTCTTGATCGGGATAACCTTGGACAATGCCAACAGAAGGAAGACCATATTCTTTAGCGACAAAAGCCAAAGCATGCTGAAGGTGATTCTCAGTTAGCAAGAGCTGTTGGCCAACTTCGTACCATTAAGCAGGCACGAAAAGCACTTCGTTAATAACCATTGGTTTAAGTTAAAAGCGACCCTAGGGTCGCTTTTTTTTTAGTGAGAAACAATGGCAAATCAAACAGTAATTGCAGTAGTGCTCGCTTCGACCGCCAGCTTTTTTTGGGCGGCCAATGCAATTGTAGGAAAGATGGTAGTGGCAACATTACCGGCTTTTACCCTTTCACAGTTTCGTTGGATTACCGCTTTTTAATTTTACTGCCATTCGGTTTGCCAAAACTCCTCGCCCAAAAAAACTGGAAAGCGAATTTTTGGCCATTGGTTGGGTTGTCCATTTTAAGTGTTACCCTGTACAACACCTTCCAATAAGGGCATTAGAATATACCCAGCCCGTTAATGTAGGGGCCTTTTTAGCTATGCTTCCAGTATTTATTGCCATTGTGTCGAGTATATTTGGTGGCGCTAAACAATCACTTATCCAGTGGATTACTTTTACACTGGCGGTTTTTGGCGCACTTGTCGTTGTTACGCAGGGAGACTGGTCAGTTTTAAGAGAATCTGGTACTGGAGTCGGTGAATTGCTGCTTGTGGTCGCCATGCTCAGTTGGTCTTTCTATACCGTATTATTGAAAAAGCTGTCACCCATTGGTATCAGTTCAGTGGCTTTATTGACATTTTTTATGGGTGTTGGAACGCTCTTTATTGTTCCGTTTTGGGTATTTGATATGGTTCGAGAAGGCGCATTCATTGTTCCGGCTAAGGATCAATATTGGGCTGTTCTGTTTGTAGCCCTGTTCCCTTCATTGGTGTCTTACTTTTGTTGGATATCGGCCGTTAACAGATCAAACGCAACTATTGCAGGTTTAATGATCACGACTGCGCCTTTGTTTAACGCAATTTTAAGCATGGTGGTGTTAAACGCGACAATAAGCCCAATACAATGGATGGGCATTGCATTGGTCAGTGCAGGTGTTGCCGCTACACTGCTGTTGAATAAAACGGCATCACGCTAACCTGTTGATGAGATCTTCAAGGGCTGGTTTATAAAAGTAGAAACCTTGGAGCTCTTCGCACCCTAACTTTTCTAGATAAGAGACTTGCTCAATGGTCTCAACACCCTCTGCAACCGTATGTAGCCCTAAGGTGTGGCCCAAATCAATAATGGCTCGTACCAACTCATTCGACTTATCACTAAAGCCAATGTTTCGAATGAAGCTCATATCGATTTTAAGAACGTGTAGCGGTAAAGATTGCAACATACTTAAATTAGAATAACCGGTACCAAAATCGTCAAGGGCGAACTTAAACCCTAAGTCATTAAGTTCCTTCATATTGCTCAACACGATATCAGACTCGACCGCGATTGAATGCTCGGTAACTTCTAACTCTATACAATTAGGGTCAATATCGAACTTATCGAGTGCCTGTTTTACCTTGCTTACTAAGGTAGTGTCTTCTAACTGGCGAGGAGATAGGTTGATGGATATCGATAATCCTCTGGGTAGCTGATCTTTATATTGATGTAGTGCTGAAAAAGCCGCGTTCATGAGCCAAGTACCAATATCGGCTATTAGGCTGGTACCTTCGGCAATCGGAATAAACTCGCCAGGTGAGACAAACCCTAGCTCAGGGTCTTGCCAGCGTACCAGCGCCTCCATGCTCAGTGATGAGTGATCCCCAGTACTGCTGACCCGAGGTTGAAAGACAATGTAAAAGTGATCATTCTTCAGAGCGCTTGGAAGGCTAGCCAAAATTCGCTGCCGGCGGTTCGTTTGAGAATCCAACTCGGCTGAATAAAATGAATAGTGTCCGCGTTTATTAGTTTTAGCGATCGATAATGTTTGTTCACACCGCTGTAACAGATGTTCAAAATCTAGCCCATCGTCTGGGTATAGAGCCACACCACAGGTAAGTTGCGGAAATACCTCTTCATTATTTAATCGATAAGGCATTTTTAACTTTCGAAGGATATTTTCAACCGCGATAACCGACTGGCTTGCTGTGCCGACATCGACAAGTGCTACTGCAAATGTGTCACCACCTAATCTAGAAATAAAATCTGTTTTGCGACAAATGGTGGTTAATCGGCTGGCGATTAGTTTTAGCAGCTCATCACCAACGGCTTGATTGTATTTTTCATTGACGGATCGAAAGTCATCAATGTTGATCAGCATTAAACCAAGAGTGGTATTACGACGATCACACAGGGCGATGTTTTGTGACACGAGCTGGTGAAAGTGTCGACGATTAGATGCACCTGTCAGCGGGTCAAATGCTTCAAGCTTTGCCACTTGCTTTTCTTGCTCTTTAATCGTTTGAATATCGCGCACAATGCCAGTTAACTCACCATCTTCAGAGCGTGCGATTCGGTGTTCAAACCAGCGATAGCGTTCGCCAACTCTAAGGCGATGCTGAGTCGTGATTCTGGTGAGTTTCCCGGAGGAGAGTTCCTCAAATGCAGTCTGAACCTTTTTGTGTTCACTCGGATGAACCAAGCTATCTAAGTCTTTGAGCGCAATTGTTTCTTTCATCACGCCAATTAAACTTTGCAGCGGTTCTGACAGCTTGAAGGAGTCATCGCCCGATTGCCGCCAAGAGCCCAGTTGACCTAGGCGCTGAGCTTCGATTAAGGCGTTTTTGTTTTCTAAAATGGCGCTGCGTTGTTGGTCTCTTAAGCGAATAGAATGCCTTTGCCATGTGAAGCTAGACGTTAATAGCAGCCAAGCTAAAAAAGACACCGCATAAGAGGTCCATCGCGTTCGAGTGATCGTCGATTGCAGTAAATCAGATTGAATATAGATATCTACTTTAATATCCTGATACTCAACTCGTTTTAGGATGCTCTTTTGAGGTTCTGCTTGGTTAACTAGGTAATAAGGGTCTGCATAACCGGTGACGGCAATAGATAGCTTACTGGACTCCGAAACGAGAGGAATCAGCTGTTCTTTTAGGCTTTGTAAAGAAAGGACGCCAGAAATGATGACATTTGGTTTGCCTTCGACTGGTACCACTCGAATCACTCCAGGCACGCCTTGTATTAAATCGACCGGGCCGATGATGCCAGGTACATTGGTTTTTAATACCTCATGATATACAAACCCCATGTTGGGAGTTTCGCCTAAATTGCGTGCGAGTACCTTTAAATTGGCTTCAGATTTTGGGTAAACGTGTTTCGCAATAAGATCTTCACTGATGGCAATATTTAAGTAGTTGTTGCGGTAATCAGGCAGCAGCTGTTTCATCCAGTTTTGAAAAACTCGGTCCGTCAGTACTTCTTCATTGGCGATTAACAGATTCAAAGAATCGAGAGCGGCAGAGTTGTTGAAGAAAAATTGCTGCAGAGTACTCTCGATAACATCGAATTCTGTTTCAATTTTGCTTTCTAAAACCGAAGTAGACTGTTTTAACAGTGCCGGTAGGTACCATTTAGTTACCGGAACCACGATCAATGCCATTATCAACGCAAACCCGGGCAATAGCATTTTGGGCGATTTTTGCACTACATAGATTAAACTTGCCACACCGAGCATTGTGAGTAAGAGGTTAATCCAGACTGATGGAAGCAGTAAAATAGCAACTAAACAGACAGATGCGATAATGGTGAGAATAAATGTCATAGTTGCCAGTTAATCTTCGGTAGGAGAATAGTTAGTTTCATTCGATTTAGTATAGCTGAGTCAGCGTATCTGTCACTTTTTCGTGCTAAAGTTTTTAACTGTGTTAAAAAACGATTAAATAAAGAGCAAGGCCACAGAAGGCTTTGGGGTACAAGCTTTAAAAATAGCGTGATACTGTAGTCAAAAAAACGACACTAAAACAGGGTGAGTTAAGTGACAGAATCGAGAGCGCCAAGATGTGGACAGCTGGAAATACCACTGACATTGGTCACACAAGACAACCAGCCATTGGTTTGTTCATGTATTAATATCTCCAGTACCGGAGCCTATCTAAGACCCGCCGAGCCCTTAGCTGAAGTAAAAGTAGGGACTATGTTTCAGACGAAAATGCTTAAAAGGGGCACTTTAACGAGCGTATCGATTGTTGTTGAACGCGTTGAGGCCGATGGGTTTGCCGTTAGGTTTGTATAACTCGGCTATTAATTAGGCTAACGGGCAAGGCCCGGAGCCCAAACCGGTACCCAATGTAATCATCATTGCCGGTTGATTGAACCGAAAGGCTAGCCCCGCTGCTGAACTGTCATGTTCTAGCAATGCAAGCGAGCCTAACCCACAACTGGGCAGCCAATCATCGTTTAAAGCCTTCGTTAGGTTTTCGCAATCAGCTTCCAATTGATAGTAAATGCCAGATTTATATTGAAATGGATGACCTTCGTTTAGGTAGCAAGCTAAACTAATGGCTACGGGTAACGGCGACGATAACTCACGGCGTGTCTGCCTCAAAACCTCTAATACTCCCTGTTTACCAATGTGGCCATGCGCGTCAGTAAAGGAAGCCGTAGAAAATTCTGTTAGTTCTTTTAGGCGATTACCATAATTAGACGCCACCGCTCGTTTAATGCCTGTAGCTCCGAAATCAATCACCAGTAAATCCGTAGCGCTTTTTACGGTTTGGGCTAAGCCAATTAACGCCGTTTGACCGGCCCAAGGCGAGCTCAATACGGTAACTTCAGGAAGCAATGCTTCAATACGAGAGGCTAAATATTGACCAAATAAACCCGTTGTTAAGCCACCAGAAATAACGATGGTGTCGGTATGTTGCCAATAGTGCATCAACGCTGTTAAATCTGTATTGGCTTTTGATGGCCACCGTTGACCTGCTTTGGCGGTATGAATCACACTGGCGAGTCGGCGGCTGAAGCAATCGAGAATATCGTTATGTTGCGCATTTTTATCGCTGAATTCGTCCAAAAATCGGCGAATATTCAATGAGCGATCCACGATAAAATGTGTGATAAGTTGCTGTAACGCAAGGCTAGAGGCCAATTGAGCCCCAGTGAGATTTTCTGCACCCAGTAATGGGTCCTGTTGAGATAACAGTGAGCATTCAACTTCTAAGTGATTCAACGAGCCATCAGGCGTCATCGTCAATGATTTGCTGTCAGGGCGGTTACGCATCTAGATTACTCTGGTAAACTTATCTCATTCAGTTTTATTACTTGGAAGAACCCAACTATGTCCACACTCTATCATGAAATTAGTTTAGTAACTTCTCCAAGTGATGTTTGGGCCGCGTTAACTACGCGTGTAGGGTTATTAAAGTGGTGGCCCGATGATGTTTCAATTTCTGGCGGCGATAGCTGGTGTTTAACGCACCAGGCGACAAAATCTTCAATCATCATTAAGGTCGTTGAAGACATACCCGACCAAGCGCTTGAGTGGTTGTGCGTGCAAGGCCCTGAAGATTGGGTGAACACATTGATTCATTGGCGCTTAGAGAGCCAAGATGATCGTCAAACCTTAACGTTGGAGCATCGCGATCTTCAAGTGACGTCACAACATGCTGCTGGGCTAAACACCTTTTGGGGTGTGACCATTGATCGACTCAAACAATCTTTACTCAGCGAAGTTAATCCAAACGATGACGTAGACTTGGGTTTATGGACCTAACAAATCAACCGTTAGATACTCCCTATATTATTGAGCGTCATGAGGGTTTTTGTATTGTCTTTAAACCCATTGGGTGGACAGTTCAAAAAGATGCCCAAGCGCCTGGGATATTAGAATGGGTGACGCAAACGCTTTCTGTGCCGTGCTTTCCTGTTCATCGATTAGACAAGCCTACTTCAGGGTTACTGATTGTGGCCCTAACTCGTGATGCGAATCAAAAACTTAGCCAATTGTTCGCGAGCAAGGAAATTCAAAAAACATACTTAGCGATCAGCGATCAAAAGCCGAAAAAAAAGCAAGGCTGGATCAAAGGTGATATGGCGTCCAGCCGCCGCGGTCAGTATAAATTGTTGCGTAGCCAAGAAAACCCCGCAATAACTTATTTCGAATCTGAATTGATAGAGCCAGGAATACGCGGATTTAAGTTGTTCCCAAAAACTGGTAAGACGCACCAGTTACGAGTAGCGATGAAAAGCATTGGAAGCCCAATATTAGGGGATGCATTATATTCTGGGTCGCCATCGGCCCGTCTGTATTTACACGCCTGGCAATTAGCGTTTGATTTAGAGGGTAGAAAATACAGTGTCATAGCACCGCCCAAAGACCCTTTGTTTCGCCAATGGTTAGAGAGTGATCAAAATGATTGAATGGTTGTTTGCCGATAAAAGCTTATTTGCAGCGGTCTTTGTATTGGGTTTTGCTGTCAGCAGTTTGGCTTATCTTTGGCTCTATGGTCGTGGACAGAGAGAACAGGGCGAATTACTGGAGACATTGAAGCAATACGAATTAGAACTCGCAAAAGTTCAAGGCCAATTACTTCAATCACAAGAATTGGATGTCACTAAACAACAACTAAAAAAAGAATTTAGTTTATTGGCTAGCCATTTGTTTGAACAAAAAAACAATCAATTTCAACAGCAATCAAAGGCCAATATCAGTGCTATGTTAGAGCCTTTTGAAAAGCAATTGTCTCACTTTCGTCAGCGAGTTGATGAAATACACACGCACGATACTCAAGGCCGAGCGATGTTGCAATCGCAGCTGAATCAGCTTAGAGATTTGAATGGCCAGCTGCATAAGCAAGCCGAAGACCTTACCCTAGCTTTACGTGGCGACAAAAAGTTGCAAGGTAACTGGGGTGAGTTGCAGTTAGAGCGCATATTAGAAAGCGTTGGTCTTAAAAATGGTCGAGAGTATCAACGAGAAGCAAACTTCAAAACCACTGAAGGACAGAATCAGCGGCCCGATTTTGTCGTTAATTTGCCCGAGGGCAAGCACATCATAATAGACAGTAAGGTTACTTTAAATGCGTATCAACGCTATGTCAGCGCAGATGACGAAGAGACACAAGTACAGTACTTAAAACAACACATCGCCGCCGTACGCCAGCATGTTCGAAGCTTAAGTGACAAAAACTACCCGGCCTTAGAAGGCTTAAATGCGCCTGAATTTGTGCTGATGTTTATGCCGATAGAAAGCGCATTTGTGACCGCCTTCGAAGCGGAGCCGCGTTTATTTGATGAGGCTTTTGAGCGCAATATTGTTGTTGTCACGCCTTCAACTTTATTGGCAACATTAAAAACGGTTGCCACCATGTGGGTGTTAGAAAAGCAGAATGAAAATGCATCTATCCTGTTTCAACATGCCGGTAAAATATACGACAAAATGACGGTGCTGGTGAAAAAGTTAGAAAAGCTCGGGCAGCAAGTGGAAACAACACAATCAACCTGGCAAGAAGCGATGGGGACGCTACGAGATGGTCGCGGCTCATTAATTGAACAGGTTGAAAAATTAAAGGACCTAGGGGCACCGACGTCTAAAACAATGCCCGAAAACTACCACGGCAAGCAAGTAGAGAAAGAAAGCTAAATACCAATCGCGGCTAGCGTTTCAAGAATATTGCGTGCAATGGCTGCGCTTTTTGGGTGCTCAGCTTCGATCTCATCAAGCAGAATTTCAACCGATTCCCTTAAGTTAGGTTCGGCTGGGTCTGCCTCCCCTTCATCGTGTAAATGGTACTGTATTTTTTCCATCAGCATTTGTTGCGTTGGGCTGGCTTCCGATTCTGGCAACTTCTCTCTAAGGCGTTGGAACAAACTTTTTAGCTCGGTTTTAGGCATAATCTGTGCTCCGATTTTGTAATTGTTAGATATTCACTATAGCAAGGTTTGTTGGAGCCCGCCAAAATGCTATTCTAAGCGCTCTCTTCAAAGTCAGACTACCAACCTGTGCGCTATACCGACGAACAATCTAACATCATTCAGCATCCGTCTGGTCATGCCCGTATTATCGCGGTAGCCGGCTCAGGTAAAACCCAAACCTTAACGGCCTATGTCTCCGCTCGTTTAGCGGCGGGAGTGTCGCCCAAACGCATGCTGATCTTAATGTACAATAAATCGGCGCAGCAAGATTTTCAGCGTAGATTAATCGATCAATCGGGCCTGCCTCCGAGTCAGTTACCTAATGTTCGTACCTTTCATTCTTTGGGTTTTAAGCTGTGCGAAAGCTTGGTTGAGCAAGGGCACATGCCAGCATTTGATCGAGCGCTTCTCAAAGACAGCGAGATTGAGCAAGTGTTGTGGCGCATTTTAAGGTCGATAGCCGATGCGACGCTTGCAGAGGATATTCTCGCACGAAAAAAGAAATGGGTAGAACCCATGCTGTCTTTTATCGAGCAGGTCAAAAGTACGTTAGATTCGCCAACGGATGTCTTTGAACGCTCAGGTTTACCCAAAAGTTGCCAGCTTTTTATTGAAGCATTTGATCACTTCGAAGACTGGCGAGCCCAGCAGCAAAAACTCTCTTTTAATGATCTACTTTATGAGCCTGCCCTAAGGTTTAAAAAAGAACCTGCAATTGCCTCGCACTTTGCCGCGCATATGGATGAAATAATTGTTGATGAGTTTCAAGATATCAATCCTACCCAGCAATTTCTGCTAGATACTCTGCATGGCAACAGAGGGCAGGTAATCGTTGTCGGCGATCCTGACCAAACGATCTATGAATTCCGTGGCTCTCGCCCCAGTTTGCTAACGCATACTTTTTCAGAAACATTTGCCAACGTGAAAGATTATCAGTTGAGTAATACGTTTCGCTTTGGTCATGAAATCAGTTTGCTGGCCAACCAAGTTATTGCTGGAAATTATCAAGACAATCACCCTAGAACCCAATGTTTTTCGCATGATTCAACACCCTCAACAACCGTAACAGCTTTGCGAGGAGTAGACAGTGCGGCATTAGCTCTAACCGAAATTAAGCAATGGGCAGAGCATCGGGCACTAAACGAGATAGCGGTTTTGAATCGTCTTTGGTCCAACAGTGTCCGTCTAGAGTTAATGTTGTTATCGGAAAACATACCTTACCAATTAGATCACAGTAAGGTGGTGTTGGAGCGTCATGAGTTAAAGCCTTTTAGAGTGTTATTTCAGCTCGCTTCTGGCGCAAATACCACATGGAATAGCTCGGTTCGCAGAGCTGCATGGCAAGCATTATTAACGCAGCCATTTTTGAAAATTAAAAAATCGTTGACGGATACCATGATGCGCTCGCTCGTAGGCCATACCCATAAATGGGGGCAAGCGCTTCGAAATGCCATTCCTGAAACCTTATCGAAGTATCAAGCTGAGCAGCTGTTAGAGCGAGCACGATGGATAGAAAAAGCTGAGCGTGGCAAAGCCACAGCCTATGAACTGACCGTCGGCTGGGTGCAAGGCACCGACTATTATGATGCTTTAAAAGACAATGCGTTTTCCGTTTCGCAAGTAGACGATCAAATCGCAACGGTAAAAGCCTTCGCAAAATTCCTTCGCCAAAACAATTGGGCCGCGAGCGATACGACTGAACATTTGGCCGTGCTGTTGCAGCAAAAAAGGGAAAACACCGGTGAAGGTGTTTTAATCTCTTCGATTCATAAAGCCAAAGGTCGAGAGTGGCCACTGGTGATTATTCCAGAGTTGAATGGACGCTTTTACCCTTACGAGCCAGAGCATGAAATGGCCAGCCCTAGTTCGTTAGCCAGTGAGCGACGGCTGTTGTACGTCGCCATGACCCGAGCACAAGAAAGGCTAGTGTTGTGTGTCCCAAAAGAAGATTCTGAATTGCCCATGTCGCCTTTTTTACCGATGGACTTTATCGAAGGTATTCCAAAGTTTTTAGAGGCAATAAAAAATGACCAGAGCACTGTTGCTTTACCTAGGTTAATGCACCGACCCAGCGTCGGGCATTACAAAGAGAGTTTTCAAAGTGAAGTAACCATTGATTGGTCTATTGGCAGTACGATCGATAGCCTGGTTGGGCAAACAGTTTCACATCCAAAGTTAGGAATTGGGCAAATAGTCAAAGAAAGCTCAAGTAGAATTTCGATCCATTTTTTGACCGAAAAGAAAATAAGAGAATTTGAACGCGACATAGTGCTGCCGTTGATTAAATTTTAACTTGATTGAATACTCCTTGACTAAAGTATTAAAAGAGTAAGAGATAAATTCCTATTAAGTAATATTTTTATATGGAATCGCCAATTAAAATTTTAGTAGCAGCACAATGTTCTTAACGCATGTAACACCAATCTCTTCATTCCTATTAATTAGCTAATTCTAATTATTGATCACGGTCACAAAATTGATTGTTGCTTTAAAGAGTTGTTGTTTGTTTCAAAAAACACCCTAATATATAAGCCAGATCGAGCAAGGATTGCTCAGAACTGACAATAGAGTTTGTCATGTTTTATTTGGTTTAAAAGGGATTGGCAATGACTACTCACATGGACAATGCATCGCTAGATACTGGTGAACAAAAAGAAGAGCGCCATGGTTTATTTCGCAAACAAGCTGTTGAAAAACAACAAGACAGACTGTTAGGCGATGTTCTAGTAATCCCGCCACTGTCGTATTCCATCATAACGATCACCCTCATATTGTTTGTGACAGCCGCTATGGTTCTATTAGTCAATGGCAGCTATGCGCGTAAAGAAACTGTGCAGGGCTTTCTGGTACCCAATACCGGAGTGCTAAAAGTATATGCATCGCGCTCAGGGATAGTTCGCCAGATCTTCGTAAAAGAAGGTGACAAAGTTGTTAAAGATCAAGCACTCGTATTGATAAACGGCGATCAAATTCTAGCCAGTGGTGATCACCTAGAAACATTGATGTTAGATGAATTTTTATCTCAGAAACATACACTTTCCAATCAAATTGGTCGCTTGCCAGAAGTATATGCAGGTAAGGCGAATGAGCTAGACAAGCGCATAGAGGCTACAAAGAGTGATCTAAAGCACTTAACTAAACAGCGAACTCTAATAACGCAACAACTTGATTTAGCCTCAAGACAGCTAGTAAATATGGAGTCATTAGCTGATCAGGGCTTAGCAACTCAAAGCGATGTCGATGCAGCCATAGAAAAAGTACTGTCGTTAAAGTCCCAACTCCAAGAGATCGCTCGTACTTCAGATGCCCATAAAATAACGCTAGAAACACTTCAACTGCAAAGCACGGCTCTAAGCTTTGAGCAAATGGATAGCGAAGACCAGTTGCAAGCCAGCCTTTCAGCTATTGCGCAAAGTATTACACAGCTTCATGGCCAGCAAGCGTACATATTAAAGGCAAGTAGTGCAGGTGTTGTTTCAAATATTCAAATAAGTGAAGGGCAAGAAGCACTTGGTAATATTCCGTTGCTTACTCTAACCCCAGAGGGCAGCGAGCTTGAGGCAGAATTATTGGTGCCCGCCCGTGCAATTGGTTTTGTTGAAAAAGATCAAGCCGTCAAAATACGTTACTCGGCTTTTAGTTTCCAAAAGTTTGGCCTATATGATGCAACGATAACGAATGTCTCTCAAACCGTATTGTTGCCGAATGAATTAACAGGCTTGGCTATCAATGCTCAAGAACCCATGTACAGAGTGACTGCAAAGCTTGCCCAGCAGAATATTGACGCATATGGAAAACCTTTGAGCCTTAAAGAAGGTATTTCATTAGAAGCCGATATTAAATTAGCAGAACGAACCCTATTAGAATGGTTATTTGAGCCCCTATTCAGTTTAAAAGGTAGGTTGTAGTGCTTGGCTGCATAATTGCAATAGTGAAAATTAGAAATGATAAACGAACAGACAAGAATCACTCGTTTGATGGTGACAAAAGCGGGGCGCCCCTTGAGATATCCGCCAAGATGACTGGAAGCGCCCCTAACCAACACTCGAAAAGGAATGAGGTCTTTCGAGTTTAGCAATAAAACTTGAAAAGGAAAATACATGAAAGATATTGGCACTAAAAATCTAGTAGAAGTAAAAGGCGCAGGTCGAAGTACGGTAGTAATAAGAAGCCAAAACAGACCATTGCCAAAAGCAGGCGGTCAGAAACGTCCATTGCCGACGCCAGGGATAGTTGGACTAAATAAGTATTAAAGAATTTGCTCTATAGAGCAAATCGAGGGAGTGAAATGGTTCACTTGCTTGTAAAGCAAAGCAGCCTTTGAGGAAATCGCCAAGATGACTGGGGTTGTTATTTTTTAAACGGAAAGGAAAATAAAATGAAAGAATTAGCAGATTTTCATCAAGAGCAAGTAATTGGTGGTGGCCGAATTGAGGCTATTAAAAGAGGTGTGAAATGGTTAGGGAACACTGCAGCAGGATATGCGGTATCCAAGGCCGCTGAAAAGGCTTACAAAATGCTAACCAAACCTAAGTCTAACTCCGGAAAGTCTTCAGGTTCATGCCATGTTTCAAACGGTGGAATTAAATACTGCACTGGAGGAAGATAATGAAATATTTGATTGATGAAGATATCACCCATGTTAGAGGAGGTGTTGGCAGGCTAGTAATTAAGAGTGTTAAATGGGCAGCTAAGAAAATTAGAAGGTCCTCAAAGAGCAAGACGGCAGCATCAATAGGTGCTATTTCTGAAGTCCAAAGTGTACGACATAGTGGACACCAAAAGTAAGAATATAGCAGGCGTTAAGCCTGCTAGACTTATTGCTGAAGTATTGCTTCTATCCATATTCAGTTGCGTGGTATACATAAATGTGTCTTTTGAATACAGTGAGAATAACGTCTTCTTACTTTATTCTGCTTGGTATGCGTTAACTAGAGTTTCTAAAATTTTAAAACACCTAAAATTAAAGCTAAACGAAAATTGACAATGTAAATATACACTTGGAATTATTCTAATTTTAAAGTGAAAAATTGTTTATGATATTAGTTTGACTTGGAACTCTTGTAGAACTTAGTAGTTTTAAAATGCTGGTGTTATATTCACGGAATCGGTTTAATCTAGAAAATAAAATCTAAAGTTTAAAAATATTATTTTGATAAGTACTATATTAAATCTCATTTTATTCATAATAAATTAATGAAATGAAAATTTTCTAAATGTAGTTTAAACGGTTCTGTGTAACAATTTTATGTTTTGGAAAAATTTAATGAATATATTAGATAGATTGTTAAAGAATAGATATTATATTTCCATTGTATATATAATTATAACATTGTTTCTTTTGGATCGCTTGGCATTGTCTAAAGAGTGGGTAGTTACTCTTTTATATGTACTCGCTATATACGGATTTCTACTATTAATAGCTTTTGAACCAAAGAGGTATATAGACGAAGTAGGTACTCGCCCCAATATGCCTATTGTTCCGATTGCTATTTCCCTTTTAGCTTTTTCCTACTGCTGTATAATTTTGCAAACGGAGGTGTTGGGTTGGAGTTGGCTGGTTGAGGATGGCTCAAATCTAAAATACAGTAATATTCCTTATTTCATTTCGGATGTTTTTCTCTTCATCATCATTGCTCCAATTGTAGAAGAGATTTTCTTTCGACAGTGGCTTTATGAAAAACTGAAAAATAGAATGAAGCCTCTTTTTAGTATCATTGTGGTAGCACTTATTTTTGGAATTGTACATATTGACCTGATTGGATCATTTGTTTTTTCGATGGTCTTAAGCTTTTACTATATAAGCTCTATAAGTATTGCTAATAATATTTTTATTCATGCTACTTTTAACGGATTTTTGGTGGTTTTTCAGTTCTTTATAGACAATGAAATTATTGGTGATCTAGATACTCTTGCGTCTGTCTACCTAAGTGAAAACATCGCTGTTTTGATGATGTTAATAGTAACTTCAAGTATTTCAATATACTGGCTTACGACGCGGTATATTAGAAGCCTTGAAGAAGTTTAATTTCCTCTAAATAACGTGAGGTATTATGAAGTTACAAAGCTTAGTTTCGTTGTTTTCTGGGCGAGATTTTTGCTATAAAAGTTTCGTTTATATTAACCCAATAAAAATAAATTGTTATTTTTACATATAGCTACTACCGACTTTATTGTTAGAGGTGTTGGGTAAGTATTAATAGGGTTTATGTGTTTCGACGTTAAAAAGTAAAACAAGGAAGTAAAATCAAGATAACTTATGCTTAAATTAATACTACAAACGGAAATTTCAGAATGCGGACTTGCCTGCGTCGGCATGATTGCGGGCCACTATGGCTATGTATCTGACCTCTCAAATTTAAGAAATCAATTTAAGATTTCTTCACAAGGCACAAACTTAAAGCAGCTCATGGATATCTCTGCGAAGTTAGAATTAGCGGGTCGAGCTTTGCAATTAGACCTTGCTGATTTATATAAGCTTCAACTCCCTTGCATCTTGCATTGGGATATGAACCACTTTGTTGTTTTAAAGGCCGTAGGCAAAAACAAAGTTACGGTTCTTGATCCTGCGATCGGAGAAGTCACTTATAGCCACACTGATTTTTCAGCGCACTTCACGGGAATTGCGCTTGAGCTAACACCCACTGCAAAATTCGAGAGAAAGGAGGTGCGACAAAAGCTGACCTTGTCTCACTTTTGGCAGCGTATTTTTGGACTTAAGCGAAATATAATCACCATTGTGGCGCTGTCCTTTCTATTGCAGCTCTTTGCAGTGGTTGCACCTTTTTATATGCAAACGGTTGTTGATGATGTGCTGTTACGGAACGACAGCAGTTTGTTGTTGGTCTTGGCGCTGGGGTTTGGCTTACTTATGCTGTTGCAAACCGCAACTGATACTCTGCGTAGCTTTGTGATCTTGCATCTATCGACAAAATTGAACTATCAGATGGCCGCCAATTTATTTCGTCACCTTATTAGGTTGCCTTTAGACTATTTTGAAAAACGCCATATAGGTGATGTTGTTTCTCGTTTTGGGTCGTTACAGTCCGTTAAAGATTTGCTTACCACGGGCTTAGTTAGCTCCATAGTCGATGGCGTAATGGCTGTAATCACGTTAACGGCGATGTTTATATACTCTGTAAAAGTTGCCTTGGTGGTCTTAGTTATCGTAGGCCTATACACCCTATTGCGCTTTGCTCTTTATCGCCCTTTTCGTCGCTTATCTGAAGAAAGTATAATTGCACATGCCAAAGAAGATTCTAATTTTATGGAGTCTGTTCGAGCCATTCAAACGGTTAAACTTTTTCAGCGGGAGAATGACCGACAAAATTTATGGCAAAATAAATACACTGAAGCTCTAAATACCGACGTGTCCGTTGCAAAATGGGGCATTGCCTATGAAACCCTAAATAGTCTGCTATTTGGTATAGAAAACATAGTCGTTATATACCTATTGGCAACGTCGGTGATGGGTAACCTAATGTCTTTGGGTATGCTCTATGCGTTTATGAGCTATAAAAACCAGTTTGTTGCCCGTATGGATGGGCTAATAGATATGCTCATCGAATTCAAAATGATTGGCCTTCATCTTGATCGGCTTGCCGATATAACCTTTACCGAAGCCGAAGATGTAGACCGTTATACCTCAAAGCTTCAACATCTATCTGATGTTAAAGGATCTATTGAAGTTAAGAACTTAACTTTCCGTTATTCTGAAACAGACGATTCTATCTTTGAAAATATTAGCTTTCGCATCCCCGCAGGTCAATCGGCTGCTATCGTCGGCCCTAGTGGCTGCGGCAAAACTACCTTACTGAAAGTAATGATGGGTTTGTTAAAACCTAATAGCGGGCAAGTCTTAGTTGATGGAGTGGACATTACTAAGCGAGATGATTATCGCACCCAAATAGCCGCAGTGATGCAAGATGATCAGCTTTTGTCGGGTTCGGTAGCTGACAATATAGCCTGCTTTGATCCTAAACTCGATTTCGAGAAAATAGCCTTATGCGCCCAAAAAGCAGCCGTGCATGAAGATATTTTAAAGTTTGGCATGCAATACAATACCTTGGTCGGGGACATGGGCACCTCTCTTAGCGGCGGCCAAAAACAACGCGTGATCCTAGCGCGAGCACTTTACCGTGAACCAAAATTATTATTTCTAGACGAAGCCACCAGTCACTTAGATGTTGAGCGTGAGTCCGTTGTGAATAGCAATATAAAGAAAATGGACGTGACACGCATTATTGTTGCCCATCGCCCTGAAACTATAAAAAGTGCGGACTTGGCTATTAATATGGGCCAGCTTAATAATTCTGTAAGTAATTGATATTAACCAATCTAAGCATATTTACCCATTAGTTATTTACTAAAATCATAGAAGGAACCTTAATGAAAAAGTCAGTAATCGGAGCTACCTTATCTGCAGTTGTACTCGCAGGTTGCAGTGTTCTGTCATCGCAGTCCACAGAACGCTCGCAAGTCGTTTCTTTCAGCGCTGAGCAAGCATGGCAGGCGGTGCCCGATCGGCATATCCAAAGTGGTACATTGCCTAATGGGTTAGATTGGCATGTAAAAACGTTACCCGATAACGGTTCTCGTGACCGAGTAGAGTTGCGCTTACGGATACGCTCAGGTTCGTTGGTTGAGACGGATACTGAATTAGGACTTGCGCACTTTGTTGAGCACATGGCCTTTAATGGCACTGAACGCTTTCCTAAAAATGACATCGTCGAGTTTTTTGAATCGGCAGGCATGAGTTTTGGTGGCGATATCAACGCTCATACCTCGTTTGGCGAGACTGTTTACAAACTGACTATTCCCGCCGATCAACCAGAGCTTATCAAAACCGCTTTTGAAGTAATGTACGACTGGGCAACGGCCATTAGCTTTGCGCAAGAAGAGGTGTCTAAAGAGGCTCCAGTGGTCATTGAAGAATGGCGTTCTAACTTTGGAACAGAAGAGCAGTCTTGGTTGCAAGAATATAACGACTTGTATCAGGGGACGCATTTACTGAATCGTTTGCCTATTGGCGACAATGATATCGTGGCCAGCGCAACGGCCACACAGCTAAGAGATTATTATCAGAAATGGTACCGCCCAGACAACGCTGAGTTTGTTGTGGTGTATCCAGAAGGCGTTTTTGATGCGGTTGAAACGATTAATACTGTTTTTACGCCCTGGACTGCTGAGCCAACCCCTGAAATCAATTACGCATTAGGTGCCGTAGCAATAGAAGGATCTCGTTTTAAAGGTGTCACCGACAGTAATGTCACAAGCCATCAATGGCAGTTATATTTGCCAGTACATCGGTATGGCTCAGACACGCCAATTGCCCGCGAGATTGATTTTATCGATCAGGTCTATACGTCTGTTTTAAGTGCAAGGTTACAACGATTGGGCGAAGTTTCAGATGCTGCAATTATTGATGCTGGCTCTCAAATAGGGGAGTTCTTTGAACAAACTAAATACCTAAATGTATGGGCGACGGCTTATGATGGGCAACAAAACCAAGCGCTAAACGATATAACACTAGAGCTTAACCGCCTACAACGATATGGTATTACGGCCTCCGAGTTTGCAACGGCCAAACAAAAAATTCTTATGCAGAATAAGAACATTCAAAGCTGGTTGCAAGGTGCCGATAGCGGGAGTCATGCCGATTATTTGATGTACTTTTTAAGCACAAACATGGCGTTAGAAGACATTGATGCCGCGGTTATTGAATCGGAAAAAATGGCAGCTGCTGTTAAACTTGAAAAGATCAATCACTACATTGCTCAAACCATCGGTTCACAAGACCTGGCCGCCTATTTTTATCACCCAAAAACAATCACACCTGAGACGCAAGACTGGGCCGCAATATACGCGAAGGCTTGGCAGCAAGAGGTGAGTTCGCCAGTTGAAACTTCTGCTGCAGGGGGAGGGCTTAATTATGAATTCCGAGGCTCCATTAGCCAAGAATTTGACCTAACAGAAGAGGAAGGTTTGTTTATTTGGGCGCTAGAGAATGGAATTACCGTCGTTCTTAAGCAAAGTGACATTGAACCGAGTCGTGTCTATACCCAAACTATGGTTTTTGGTGGCAACCGTCAAATGAGCAATGACCTCATTGCGGCTTCGGAGCAATGGAGTGAGGTCCGTATTCGTTCTGGGCTAGAAGGCCGAAGCGGCCAAGATTTTTTCGATAAATTAGATCTTGATGGCATTGGTTACAATGTCTTTATTGATGGAAACGCTAGCGGGGTCGAACTTTCCGGTCAAGCAGACCAGCTAGGCCAAATGTTAAAGCTAACATCTGGTTCATTGACCGATGTTGCATTGAACGAGCAAATGATCGCTCTTACCTTAAACAGCAGTGTGGAACACAGTGCACAATACCAAACTACCCCGACGTATGAATTTGAAAAGCAGTTCTTAGCGGCGGTTTATGGCGTTGAAGATCCACGTTATGTCTATTTCAGCCCAGACGATATTGCTGCGGTTACAAGTGCTGATCTTGTTGCGGTGCAAGAGTCGATTTTAAAGGATAATCAGGGAGTTATAGTGGCTATTGTGGGTGATGTAACGCCAGATCAAGTTGCCCCCGCCTTAAAGACTTATTTGGCGGGTTTGCCATTGCCTGGGCCAAGTGTTAGCAGAAGCTTGGGACCAATTACCACAGAGAGCCGATTTATCCGCGTTGCGGGTCAAGCTGAAGAAAAAACCGACATAACCTACCTTTTTGCACAGACAGAATTACCCGTTGACGTGCAACGCTACTTAGCGTCGGAAGTGATGATTCAAGCTGTAGAAAAACGCTTGCATAAAGCGATACGTGAAGATTCGGGTCTCACATACGGAACGGCGGTTTCTCAGGGTATTCAGACCTTTGATCAACAGCAGTGGCAATTACAAATTCACCTGAGTACAGAACCAGCTCGAGAAAAAGAAGCCCTAACCGCATTGGATGAAACCTTGCAAAAACTGATAGAAACCCCGTTGACGGACCAGGAGGTCTTGGAAGCAAGTCATCGTGTGGCGGAATCAGAAAAACAAAACCTCGCCACCAATACAGGTATTTTGAATAATCTAACCGGTATTCTATTTTTAGGCGGCGATATTACAGATTATGATAATGGTGAGGCTATGCTAGCCACTGTCACAACTGAGCAGGTGAATGACTTACTTGGTTTGTTGTTAAATGGGAAAAAAGTTGTCGCGGTACACCACCCATAACGTCGAATTGGTTTTATTTAGGGTTAAAGCAGGTGTTTGTCTTTAGCCCTATTCTTACCTGGCTGTATAAATTAGTGAAAAAACGAAGAGTTATTTTGGTGGTAGACTCAGTAGTACGTACATTGGAGTTAAATACAGAAGTTGAAGTCGAACTGTTCACAAAAGCAGGGTTGGCGCTGACGCTCAAAGGATGGGCATTAAAAAGGGCAGCATAGGCCACCCTTAAATTTTTGCTTGTACTCAGATCAATGTTTTATAGACCATTCAACATGTGATCAACGGCGGCTTTCACTTCATCGTCGCTCAACGCGGCATTACCACCACGAGGCGGCATCGCATTGAAGCCATTAATAGCATTTGCGTAAAGTGTGTCTAAACCTTTGGCTTGGCGAGGCGCCCAAGCTGCGGCATCACCTAATTTCGGCGCATTTAAGGCACCAGTGCCGTGGCAGGCGGCGCAGGCTGTTGTATAAACTTGATCACCACTTTTAGGACCCGTGTCAGCAACGGTCGCTGTAGCCGTGGCGGTTGTACATTCTTCGCCTTGCACACAGACGTTTCCGGCCGGTTTCAAACGTTCGGCTACTTCGTCTTCATAGCTTGTATAGTCGGCAAACACGAAGCTTGCAGTCAATGTACTAATTAAAATAAGCAGTTTTTTCATGTATTAGTCCGTTTTATTCAAGTCAGCAATTTTTAGAATGGCGGCAAGTATAACGATATAGTGGCCTAGGCGGCAATAACCCAAGGGTAAAGAGGTTAGAATACTCAATATAACTCGTATCTGGTTGTGATTGAGTTAGAAAAAGGGCGAAAATACCCTGAAATGAATGATTACATTGCAATATTTGGCTGAAAATCCACATAAAGCCTGTGTTATCATGGAGTTGCAACCCTATTAGTCACCTTTAGCAGAGCCCAAAGATGAACAAAACTTCCCTCGATAAAAGCAAAATTCGCATTTTACTCTTAGAGGGCGTTCACCAAAGCGCCTTAGATACACTAACCAATGCTGGTTACAGCAACATAGAATTACTGAAAGGTTCGCTTCCTGAAGCCGAACTGATCGAAAAAATCAAAAATGTCCACTTTATTGGCATCCGTTCTCGCACGCAATTGACTGAAAAAGTATTCGAAGCCGCGAAAAAGCTGGTCGCGGTAGGTTGCTTTTGCATAGGAACCAATCAGGTAGACTTAAAAGCCGCAGCCGCCCGTGGTATAGCTGTTTTTAACGCTCCTTATTCAAACACTCGATCGGTTGCTGAGTTGGTCTTGGCCGAAGCCATATTATTGTTACGCGGTGTCCCTGAGAAAAACGCCGCCTGCCATCAAGGTGGTTGGAAAAAAACAGCCGAGAACAGCTATGAAATCCGTGGCAAAAAGCTCGGTATTGTGGGTTATGGCAGTATCGGCACCCAGTTAGGTGTGCTTGCTGAAGGGCTGGGCATGGAAGTGCTGTTTTATGACATTGTGACCAAGCTTCCAATGGGCAACGCTCAACAAGTCGGTTCTTTAAATGATCTTCTGAGTAAAGCCGATGTAGTATCGCTTCATGTGCCAGAAACGACTTCAACTAAGTGGATGATGGCAAAAGCGCAGTTTGATCAAATGAAAGAGAATAGCGTCTTCATTAATGCAGCTAGAGGCACAGTAGTAGATATAGACGACTTAGCCGATGCCATACGAAGTAACAAGCTTTTAGGTGCCGCTATTGATGTGTTCCCAGTTGAGCCACGCTCAAATACGGATGAGTTTGTCTCACCGTTAAGGGAGTTCGACAATGTCATTCTTACACCTCATGTCGGTGGGTCTACGCTTGAAGCGCAACTTAACATTGGCATTGAAGTAGCCGAAAAACTGGCGACATTCTCCGACAACGGTACTACGCTGTCGGCCGTTAACTTCCCACAAGTTGCATTACCATCGCACCCCAATGCGCATCGAATTTTGCATGTTCATAAAAATATTCCTGGCGTATTATCGGAAATTAACACCGTGTTTTCTGAAAATAACATCAACATTATTGGTCAGTACTTACAAACTTCTGAGCAAATCGGTTATGTTGTTATTGATGTTTCGGCAGATTGCTCTGAAACGGCATTAGAAAAAGTATTGGCAGTAACGGGAACAATTCGAGCTCGTATATTGTTTTAATAATACAGGCTCGGGTTTTAAAGGTAGTACGAGGGTAATTATGGCGAACGTTTGGCTCCACATTAAGTCTTTGTTGGCCTATTTGGCCATAGGGTGCTTGATGTTGTCCTGTAGTTCTCGGTCTTTAAATACCGAGATGACTCGTTGCGTATACCCCGATAGCCCCCGCACTCCTGCGCCGGCATTTGTGTGTGATCCTCAAATGCCGGGTTACCCTGTTACGCAACTTCGGCAGTCTCCTTTATCGGACGCCAGTGTCGATGAGCGCATTCGCCATGTGTATGAAGATCAAATAATGGCATGGAGTAATGAATGGGCGAACCAGTGGTATCGGCTCCCTAATTCAAGGCAAGCCGCTTTAGAGTGGCTACAAAAATACCTAGACCGAGAAGCTCGAGTCATTCGTAGCCGGGTCAGTCCTAAAGGCGAATTGTGGCTATTAATTGGTCTCCCAGAGAATGATGCCTTTTATAAGGCTCGTTTCGAGAAAGAAAAGCCCTTCAAGTAACTCAAACAATGGCCGATAAATAAGACTCTGTTTCTCTATCAGCCTGATCTCACTATTTTTGCAAAGGCTGCTAGGCTACTCCTTAGGTATAGTTATGTTTGAGGCGCCTTTAATGAAAAACCACTCCCCAGAAAAGCCTAAGTCTCGAAGCGGGTCACTTAAGGTGCGTTTTGCCTGTTTTATATTAGCGATTGCGCTGGCAGTGCTTGCTGTAAACCTATTTATTATAAAAAAGATTCAGACGGTTCATCCGATAGTCGATCAACAATTAACCCTCATAGCAACGCAAGCAGCGCAATCAACACAGCACATCGAGTTAATCGCAAATCAGCAAATTAATATCGAGCGGGTACATCAAATAAACGGTGCCATTAATTTACTGAATGAGACCACCTATTGGTATTTTCAAGGAGCGTTGACGTTGGTCACCGCCTCATTAGAGTCTGGCCGAGAAAAGCATGACCAGCTTTTGCAACAGCTTACGGCTATGAGCCGAAGTGATCCCGAAAATGCTGCAGTTTTTGTAGGCATCACAAAAGAGGCTGAAAGCTTTCAACTCTACGCTGAGCGTATGTTTGAAATGTTCGAAAGTAATTCGGTGTCTATGGGTAAGTCGATGGGCGAAGGTGCAAAATTGCAGGCCGATAAAGTATTGACGTTGCTCAATGCCTTACGTGACCAATACGTGAATGAACAAGCCAATTCAATGGATCAGATTAGCCAAGGCTCTAACGCGATTAAGCAAGCTGGCGATGCAGCCTATGCTGCAGGAGAAAATATTGGACGAACCGCAAAGAGTATTATCGGATCTGCACTGACCTACAGCGTTGCATTATTGGTTATTATTGTTATAGCGGCGGCGGTTGCATTCCAAATGCTGTTAAAACCTATTCAACAGTTATCGAAACGGATACAGGCTGGTATTAAAAGAAACGAATGGCCGCTTTTAGAAGCGCATAGCGATCCAGAGTTGCATGGCGTAGTTACTGCTTATAACAAGCTAGTTGAGCAAATAAACTCATCACGGCAAGCAACGGAACACAGTGCTCAGCTACTTGATTCTTTAATGGCTCAAGCGAGTCCAAAAGAAGAAGGGTTATCGGAAAATACCAACAAAGTGCAAAAAGAAATAGAGATGGTATCGGTCGCCACGCATCAATTATCCGACAGTGCGGAGCAGGTAAAATCCACCACGGAAACGGCGTCTGAATTAGTTTCACAAGTAACCAGTGCAGTCACTTTTGGTCAGCAAACGATTGCTGAGAGCGTTCAAAGCTTGGAGCGATTAACTCATCGGATCGACAATTCTACCGAAGTCGTGAACGAGTTGGCTAAAAACACCGAAGAAATCGGCACGGTGTTGTCAGTGATCAGTGGAATATCAGAGCAAACCAACTTACTTGCATTGAATGCTGCTATTGAGGCCGCCAGAGCAGGGGATCAAGGCCGCGGCTTTGCCGTGGTCGCGGATGAAGTACGGAGCTTGGCCAGCCGAACCCAGCAATCGACCGTTGAGATTCAAGAGACTGTACAAAAGCTTCAGCAAGGTGCCGAGCAGGCCGTAAAAGAAATGAGTGAATCTCGTGCCAGCAGCGAAAAAAATATGGCACATGCACGGCAAGTTCAAGATTCGATAGAGCAGGTGGCTCAGCTCGTGAGTGAGATGCAAAAGTTAAATAATCAAATAGCCGAGGCAACGGGTGAGCAATCTTCGGTAGCCATCAGTGTCGACGACAGCGTCATGCGTATCACAGAGCAGATTACGCGCTTAACTGAACATGCCCTGTTGCTTGATCAGATGGCAGGCTCCGTGCACAAAATAAGTGATCAGCTCAAATCATAAGGGGTCTTTTGAGCTGTCAATTTGTCGTCAAATAGTGTTGTTTTGTACGATTCGATGCAGGCCTGAAATATGTGAACTAAACTCTCTTTAACCAGTTGGCGCAGGGTGCGCTAGAATTCTGAAGAGAGGGGGTTGTATGAAAGGGTTGTTCTTGATTACCGTTTTTACCGCTTGCGCTTTATTAGGTACTGCCATGGTACTTATTGACAGTGGCCTGTTCAGCTTATCGATTTTTTGCACACTCGGGGCGTTGATTGCCTTTTTGGTGGCGTATCAATTGCAAACGCATTATTCGTTATTAGACGATGAATAGAGCGTAAGGCAAATAAAAAGTTGGCATTCAGCTATTGTTCACCCTTTGAGCAATAGACTTAAGATCGTCAAACATTTCATGGCCATTCCGTCTAATTTGCCAAAAGTGGTAGTTAGATGGGGTGGGTTAGGTGGATTTTACCGTAGAATGAAAAAACCGATCTTGGACACTTAAGTAGAAGACGTTAATTTAAGTGCTGTAATGAAGTAATTCTTAGGCACACGACAATAATAAGATAGGAAGCTCCAACAATGATGAAGAAAACATTAGTTACGGCGTTGGCTGTTGCCAGTGCTACCTTAGGCACTCAAGCAATGGCTTGGGAAGAAGGCTCTCTGACCATTTGGATTGGTTCAGATAAAGGCTATAACGGTTTGCAAGAAGTCGGTGATGTTTTTGCCGATGACACTGGTATTACTGTAACTGTTGAAACGCCTGATGATGCAACCGGTAAATTCCAGCAAGAAGCTGCTATTGGTAAAGGTCCAGACGTTTTCATTTGGGCACACGATCGATTTGGCTCTTGGGCGAAGTCTGGTTTGATCTCTCCAATTTCTCCAAGTAAAGATGTTATGAAAGCATTAGATGACTCTTTCTGGTCGGCTACATCTTATAACGGTCAAGTCTATGGTTACCCAATCAACGTTGAAGGTCCTACTCAGATCTGTAACACCGATATCGTTGACAAGCCATTTAAATCTATTGATGAAGTACGTGAAGCAGCGCCTGGCCTAGCAGCTCAAGGTAAAAAAGCGCTTATGTGGGATTACAACAACACTTACTTCACTTATGGCTTCTTAACAGCTGAAGGTGGTTACGCGTTTGAACAGGTTGATGGTTCTTACAATTCTAAAGTAACGGGTGTTAATACTCCGGGTGCCATTGCTGGTGCTCAAATGATTAAAGATTTAATCGACGAAGGTGTTATGCCGGCTGGTGTTGACTACGGCGTATTCGATGCCGCATTTAAAGCTGGCGAAGTAGCTTGTGTCATTAACGGACCATGGGCTTGGGCTGATTACCAAAAAGCGGGCATCGATTTCGAACTTGCACCTTATCCTAAAGTAGGAAAAGGTAAGCCAAGAGCTTTCACTGGCGTACTTTCTGCTGGTATCAACGCTTCTTCTCCAAACAAAGAGTTAGCGGTAGAGTTCATTGAAAACTACCTATTAACTGAAGAAGGTTTGACCATGGTTAATGATGATCGTGCCCTAGGTGCCGTGACTCATAAGAAATTCATGAAGAAAGTGGGTAAAGAAGATAAGCGTATTGCTGAAGCCTTTAAAGTTTGGACAACCAGTGAGCCAATGCCAAACGTACCAGAAATGGATGCGTTCTGGAGCAACATGGAAGCTGCGTTAACCTCTATTACTCAAGGTGCGCAAACAGCTGAAGCGGCATTGAATGATGCAGCGGCTCGTATCACTGAATAAGTGATCCGTTAGCTAGACCCCCGTAACTCTATTCGGGGGTTAAAAAAGGGTTTATAGCTGCGGCTGTAAGCCCTTTTTTTTGAGCTTAACTATAATCTAAGTGAAGAGCTTAAGGGGCAGTCCACCAACGAAATGGATTAAGCTGGGTTTTGCCCAACTGTGTTAAATTCAACCCTTACAAATCAACGATTAAACTTTAATCTTAGCCCTATCAATTACAAGTAAATTAAAGGATGGAACATGGCGAATGCAAACGCCATCCCGATGGCGCCAGAAATGACGGCCCAGGAGCGATGGAAAACGGTAATTCAGTACGGCTTAGTCTGCACGTTGTCGGTGTTTTTTTTATACATTACCTTTTTAATGTATGCCCAAGGTGAAATGCTATACGCAGGCATTATGCTGGTGTTTACGTGTGCTTTTGCATTCGTATTTACGTCAGATAGAGCTTATGTCTGGCGCTATATATTCCCGTCACTTGTTGGCGTTTCCTTTTTTATCATCATGCCGATTTTATACACCTTAGGGCTGACCTTTACGAATAAGTCAAACCTGCACTTACTCGAATATGAGCAAGCTAAGAATTATTTCTTAAGCCAAACGTATATTGCCGAAGGCAGTGAATCTTATGGTTTAAAAATTTATCACCAAGGTGATCAGTTTCACCTAGCGCTGGTGGCGAACGATGATCAAATGTTCATCACGCAAGATCCGATTGGATTAGACAATTCTGAAGCCATTAAACTACCCATGGTGCCAATCAACGAAGAGCCAGCGCTGGAAGAAGCCCCAAGAAAGTCTGTGATTACTTACCGACAACCACTCGCCGATATCAAGCTGGTGCTGCCTAATGGTACAGAGCTCGCGAAATCTAAATTACGGGAATATGCAGAAATACACCCATTGTGGATCGCTGAAAAAGACGATGTGTTGGTCAATCAAGATACAGGGGAGCAGGTTTCCGCAAATTTTGAAACTGGCTTCTTCGAGCTACCCAATGGCGATTATGTCTCTCCCGGTTTCCAAGTTAACGTTGGTTTGGATAACTACATAAGAGTCGTCACTGATAAAGATATGTTAAAACCATTTTTATCAATTTTTACCTGGACCATTTTCTTTTCTATATTCTCCGTGGCCGCAACATTTATGCTGGGAATTGTCTTAGCGAGTTTCGTGCAATGGGACCCAATCAAAGGCCGCAGTATTTATCAGCTGCTATTGATTTTACCTTACTCGGTGCCAGCCTTTATTCTAATGCTCGTTTTTAAAGCACTGTTCAATCAGAACTTTGGGCAGATTAACCACGCCTTAGATGCGCTGTTTCAATTTCAGGTGGCTTGGGATACTGACATCACCATGTCGAAAACCAAAATCTTGCTGGTGAATGTTTATTTAGGTTACCCCTATATGTTTATTTTATGCTTAGGCATGTTGCAATCAATCCCGAAAGATCTATACGAAGCATCGAGCTTAGAGGGAGCGAACCCCATCGTAAACTTTTTTAAGATTACTTTGCCGTTAATCATTAAACCTTTGTTGCCGTTGTTGATTGCCTCCTTTGCATTTAACTTTAACAACTTTGTATTAATTCAGCTCTTAACCCGAGGCGCTCCACTGATGTTGGCCTCTAATCCTCCCGCTGGTGGAACCGATTTACTGGTGAACTATGCTTACCGATTGGCCTTTTTGGGTGATACGCAAGATTATGCACTGGGTGCAACCATATCGACTTTTATCTTTGTGATGATTGGCATCATGGCTGTGTTTTATCTCAAAGCATTGAAAGTAAAAATTGGCGTGCAAAAATAATTCTCGGAGAATTCACATGGTTAAATCAAAATCGTTTTTCGCCCGAGTTGTTGGCGTACACATTTTACTCTTAGCATTCTTGTTTTTTGTTATCTATCCATTGCTCTATGTTATTTCGATTTCATTTCGCAGTGGCCAAACCTTAGTAGATCCAGTTAATTTGCTTATACCGTCTAGCCCTACAATGGAGCACTGGGCGTTAGCGCTGGAGAACAATTACACCGGTATGAACCCGCTTAAGAAAGATTTAGACGGTGTCGAGGTTGTTGAGTTAAATAACGGCTTAGGGGATCTTACTTTTTACGCTGATGGTCGCTGGTCGTTGCAAGCAGACACGGAATTCAGTGAAGAAGACTTTCCTATTACCAGTTACTTGGCGATTTCCTTCTTGAATCAAGTAGGCGACAAAATCATCATTGAAGGGGCAGACAAGCGAGGCTTTTACGATTATCAGAAAATTGTATTAGATCTAGAAGAAAACCGTGATCAATACTCAAGTGATGTTCATTTCACAACGCCCGAGGGCTCGATCAATGGGCAGTTAGATGTACCGAGTTTACCAGAAGGTGCAACGCGAACGACCTTACAATACGGGGATGCTTATGTAGCGGTTCCTAAATTCCCTGTGTTGTCTTGGTTAATGAATACAGTAAAAGTAGCCAGTATTACCGGCTTCCTAATTTTATTGTTCTCTACCACGGGAGCATACGCTTTTGGGCGTTTAGGCTTTACGGGTAAAGATCAGATGCTTAAAAGTTTACTGGTTATTCAAATGTTTCCGAATACCTTATTCTTGGTCGCGTTGTACCTAATCTTTGATAAGTTGGGTGCATTTATTGATCTGTTGGCACTTAATACGCACTCGGCGCTCATCTTTGGTTATATGGGCGGGATGGCTTTGAATATTTTCTTGATCATTGGCTATTTCGATACCATTGATCCCGCGATGGAGGAGTCTGCTTCAATCGATGGCGCAACACCGTGGCAAACATTTTATAAAATCTTATTGCCATTAAGTGTACCTATATTGGCCGTCGTGTTTATTTTGGCTTTTATTGGTATTGTGAATGAGTACCCTTTGGCGGCTTTGTTAATCAGTGACATTAATAAGATGACGCTCGCAGTAGGATCACAGCAATACATTCAAGATCAAAATTTATTGTGGGGCGACTTCGCTGCGGCCGCCGTTTTAGCCGGCGTTCCAATTACAATTGTATTCTTAATTGCTCAGCGCTTCCTTGTAGGTGGTTTAACCTCTGGTGGTGTGAAAGGTTAATTTCTAACAGCACAAAAAAAGGCTCCTAAACTTACGTTTAGGAGCCTTTTTTATATCGGCATTTTTAAAGAAGTATATCTTTAATCGCACTGAGTTCTTTTTTGCCTTCGACTAATTCTTCTGGCGTAAGGCCAGATAATTCATGTGGGAAAACCAACCACTCTTCACTTTGCTGAACGTAGTAGTCAGGAACAATGTCCACTTGTGAGTTTTTAGGTTTATACCACGGGCAGGCAACGCGAATATCTTTCGGTGTGTTTAACCGAGACTGCTGGCGAATTTGTTTGATCAGGGCGTCTACACTGCGACCTGAATCAAAAACATCGTCAACAATAAGTAGCGAATCGTCAGCATTGGCGTGATCAATTAAGTAGTGTAAACCATGTACTTTAATTTCTTTAGATTGCTTTCCTATACCGTAATAAGACGATGTTCGAACCGCAATATGATCGGTTTCTATGCCTTTAAAATCAAAGTACTCTTGTACTGCGATACCAATCGGAGCGCCCCCACGCCAAATACCAATAATAAAATCTGGACGAAAGCCATCTTCTAATACCTTATGTGCCAAGCGAAAGGAGTCCTGCAAGAGCTCTTGCGAGCTGATAAAAACCTTGTCTGTCATGTTGAGAACCTTAAAAGGAAAGTTAACCTGTTGGCCAGAATTATAAACGACCTTGACGAGAATGGGTTAATTTTAGTTTAAATTGCAACGGTTCGCTCAATAATCTCAGCATTTAAGCAAGCTCAGGAGCGCTTACCGAAAGAATCATGTGTTTTAACCTGTGTCTGTGGTAAGTTTTTGCGATAAAACCAAAAACTTCAGGAGGGTACAGTCGCATGGCAATTCATACGTTAGGAGATCAGCAGCCTAGGCTCGGGCAACGAGTAATGATTGCAGAACTCAGTTTTGTGCTGGGTGATGTTACCTTAGAAGATGATGTCTCTGTGTGGCCTGGCGCAATTATACGAGGCGATATGCATCGAATATCCGTCGGTGCTCGAACCTCTGTACAAGACGGTGCCGTGCTGCATATTACTCACGCCAGTGATTACAATGAACTAGGATACCCCTTAACTATTGGCTCAGATGTCACAATTGGGCATCAAGCTTGTTTGCATGGCTGTACGATTGGAAGTGAAGTGTTGATTGGTATTGGAGCAACGGTATTAGATGGTGCTGTGGTAGAAGATAAGGTCATCATTGCGGCGGGTGCTTTAGTACCACCTGGAAAACGCTTAGAATCGGGTTATATGTACATTGGCTCACCCGCGAAACAAGCTCGAAAGTTGACCGACAAAGAATTGAGTTTTTTTAAATACTCAGCCAAAAACTATTGTAAATTGAAAGACCAGTACATTGATGAAGGTTTATCAGTCGTATAACTGGCAGGGTGTTAATTTTTGTAAGTTTTTTGAGCAGACTGGCCGTTCTCCCCATCAAGAAAAAGGTGAGTGCTGCGATCAGGTAACCATCGGTAACATCTCGCGTAGAGTTAAGTAACAGCTTCAAAAGCAATAAAGGCCGCTAATGCGGCCTTTATTGTTTACCCTGTTAGTTAAAAACGTCTAACTCAAGGTCGTGATACTCAGAGCGCATTCTTTGCTGCTCCATATAGTCTTCAATAGCTCGACGAGCCGCAAGACGACGATGGTTTTCTTGTCGCTTGTTTTGGCTAGCATCGGCTGGCTTGTGGAGGATAGAGTCTTCAATATTGGCCAATTCGAGTTCAAAAAGGTTTGTAGACATTTACATGGCTCCTTTAGAGGCTACTGCCGTATTATTGTTATAAGTCGTTCAACCAAGAGTACGTATCATCGCTCAGTTCGAGAGTAATTTTAGCCATTTCGGATGACATTTCTGTGAACTTCATCGTAGCAATGAAGACGCTTTCCAAATTGGCTAGGTCACTTGGTCGCTATTAAGTAAGCAAGTGTCGCGCCAACAATGCTAAAGTCGCGTTTTTATGTCTTGAGAGGTCAATCAGCGCATTTCTAATGCACTGATTCGGGGCTTTGATTCAGCATTTGTAAGTTTGAATGCCTGATTAAGGTGAGAATTTCAGATGCAGGTAACGCTCGGCTAATGATAAATCCTTGTGCGTAATCGCAAGCCAGCGATTCTAAATATTCCAGTTGTTGGCGAGTTTCAACGCCTTCTGCGACAACGCTTAAATTCAAACTGTCGGCCATAGCCATAATGGCCTCAACGATCGGGCTTTTTTCTCCCGGGCGTATCTCTGCCACAAACGATTGGTCTATTTTCAGGGTATCTATTGGCAATCGCTTTAAGTAACTTAAAGAGGAATAACCCGTGCCAAAATCGTCTAGCGCCAAGCGCACACCGAGAGATCTTAATTGATTCAAAAAGTCCTGAGCATGATTGATGTCTTCCATCAACATGCTTTCGGTCAGCTCTAGCTCAAGGTACTCAGCCGGTAGCTGCGAGGTTTTGAGTGCATTTTGTATCACTTCGTAGAGATCATCACGTCTTATCTGGTGGCTAGATAAGTTAACCGAAACGGATATATCACCAAACCCTCGGTCACGCCAAGTAGAGGCCTCCATGCAGGCTTTATTCAGCACTTGCTCGCCAATGGCCGATATTAATCCTGTTTCTTCTGCTAATGGGATGAAATCTTGTGGATCGAGTAAGCCCTTGTGTGGGTGCCGCCAGCGAACCAGCGCTTCGACAGAATCGATAATGCCACTGGAGAGGTTCAATTTAGGTTGGAATTCGACAGAGAATTCATGGTTTACGATGGCTTTGCGCAGCGATTTTTCAAGTTGTAACCGCTCTAAAGGCGAAGTCGCGAGTTTTTGATGATAGAACTGAAAATTATTGCCGCCTTTATAACGCGCCTGATTCATAGCCGCAATTGCGTGATTCATTAATTGGCTCAGGTTATTTTCTGAAACGATACAAACCCCAATACTGGCCGTAACTATGAGCTCATGGTCGTCCACTAAGAATGGACGAGTCACATCGGCTTGGATAGCGGTTAAAATTTCATGCAGGTGATTTTGGTCGTTTTCATACTCGATAATTAAAGCAAATTCATCACTGCTTAAGCGAGACACCTGCCTTACCGGCTCTTGCAAGTTGTTTAAGCGAGCCGCCAAATCACTTAACAGTTGGTCCCCAACTTCGATGCCTAAGCTTTCATTGATGGTTTTGAATCGGTCCAAGTTTAAAACACACACGGCGTAATGATTTTCTTGCAATGGGCGGTGTTCATGGAATTGATTCAAAACCTGATGAAAATAACCACGATTATACAAGCCAGTGAGTTTATCGGTATGACCGAGCGTTTCTGTGTTGGCCGTGGCCGAGCTCACGTCGGATAAGTCTCTAAAAATGCCTAAGTAATGCGATACAGATTTATCATCTCGAGTGACGGCGGTCAGAGTTAAGGAAATAGGTATACGCTCATCTTTTCCTCTGGCGGCGACAATGTCGCCATTCCATCGTCCATTGTTGGCTACACCTAATTCTATCCGTGCGTGCTGCTCTGTCCTCAATACTTTGAATAAAGGCTCACCAAGTAACTCACCTTTTTGTCGTTGTAAAATGTCACAAAATGCACGGTTACAGGTTCTGAAGTTTTGTTGTGCATCTAAAATAAATACACCGTCTGGATTGGTATTAAATAAACTGGCCGCCAAACTCAGCTCTTCTTGCTGTTGCATATCTAAGGTGATATCTCGGCGCGTTCCCAGTAAACGAACGCCGCGTCCTAAATCATCCCGTTCGCTGATTTTCCCGGTGTCTTCGATCCACTTGATATCTTGGTTGCGTATCGTTTTAACGCGATACCGCGCGGTATAGTAATCTGTCCTTCCACGTAGGTGGTCAAGCATGGCTTTTCTGATCACAAGGATATCGTCTTCAAGCACGATATCGAACAAATCCAAAGGTTCTTGTCCTGGCAATTGCTGAAACCCAAAAAAGCGCTCGGTGTCTGAGTGGTAAACTTTGCGTGCGGGAATATCCCAATCCCAAAACCCAATGCCTGCAGTTGCAATAGCTAGACTAAGTTGCTCTTCGCTATTAATAAGCGCTTGGTTTACGTCTTTACGCAGATCGACTTCAGTACTGAGTCGTGCATTTGCTTCCTGTAATTCGTGGGTTTTTTGCTGAATGGTTTTTTGCAGATCGGTTTGCGTTGTCGTCATCATATGATTCAAGCGCGATGCTTCAAAATCGCTCCGGACGTTCGCCAAACCCATTGAGTGGCGCTGCTTACTGGCAATGTATATTAAAATGATCGCGGGCAAATGAAGTTGCCATAAAAACTCAAGGTTTGAAAAATACAAAAAAGGAATTGGAATTAACGTTGCTGGAATGATGGCTGCAGCACTTAGGCGGCCATGCGAGTAGAAGGCCATACTGGCAACCGCTGCTAATACAAGGGCAAGCGAGTTAAAAAAGGGCTCGTGGCGTGCAAAAAGCCCCCAAACCATGCTGTTGCACAATAAAATAGCCAAAAACCATAACACCGGGCTCCACAAAGGGTCTTTGCGAGCCTGTACTTGGCTGAAAACTGTTGATAAATAACCCGCAATAGATACACACACTAATACAGCGATAGAACCCAGGTGCAGAGTTTCTTTGAAATTGAGCTCATATATTGCACAGAGGATGCTTAAACCAAGGCTAGTGAGCCAATAATAGGGTGCATTTTTCAGTAAATATTGTAGGCGTCGGTGCCTTAAAGTCTCAAATTCTGAGTACATCTGTATCTTCATTTATAGTCTGTGAATTAATTATAGATACTTTTAAGCAAGTTTTTGGGATATGACGCGCTTTTCTTTGATTTCATTGAAAATTTTCAATGGCCAAGCCTTTTTTATTTCATTCTGATAAACTTAGCCTGTTTTTATATACAGTAGGCTTTTTCATGAATTCTCTGCAACTAGATTTGCTTAATACCGAACAAAGAGCAGCGGTAACTAGCGATGCACAGCATTTACTCGTATTAGCGGGCGCTGGTTCTGGTAAAACACGCGTATTAACGCATCGCATTGGTTGGCTCGTTGCAGCAGGGCTTGCCTCTCCCTACAGTGTTTTAGCGGTTACCTTTACAAATAAAGCTGCACGAGAAATGAAAGGCCGAATTGAAGAGTTATTGGAAACGCCTTCTCACGGTTTATGGGTTGGCACATTTCATGGTTTAGCGCATCGATTGTTAAAAGCACATTGGCAACAAGCTAATCTACCGCAAAACTTTACGGTCATGGATTCTGACGATCAGCTGAGATTAGTTAAACGAATCATGGCCGATCTCAATATTACCGATGATCGTGTTCAGCCTAAGCAAGTTCAATGGTTTATTAACGGGCAAAAAGATGAGGGTCGCCGAGCGGAATATGTTCAAACCCAAGGTGATTGGTATCAAGAAACATTAAAAGATTTATATAGCCGCTACGAAGAGCTTTGCCAACAAAGCGGTTTGGTCGATTTCGGTGAATTGTTGTTGCGTGCTCACGAGTTATGGCTGAATCAACCTGATTTATTGACCCACTACCAAGACCGATTTACGCATGTCTTGGTCGACGAATTTCAAGACATTAACGAAATTCAATACGCTTGGTTACGTGTTCTGGTCGGAGAGAAGCTAAGCTTAACGATCGTAGGCGATGATGACCAATCAATTTACGGTTGGCGTGGTGCGAAAGTAGAAAACATTCAAAATTTTTCGGCGGTTCAAAGTGATGCCGAAGTTGTGCGTTTAGAGCAAAATTATCGTTCGACGGCCAATATTTTGAATGCCGCGAATGCGGTAATAGAAAACAACAGCGGCCGATTAGGTAAAAAACTTTGGACAGAAGGCGACGATGGCCAGCCTATCCGTTTATATGCGGGTTTTAACGAGCAAGATGAAGCACGATTTATTGCAGACGAAATGAAGCGACTCATCGAATCCTCGACAAACCCGAGCGAAATAGCCTTACTTTACCGTTCAAATGCTCAATCACGCGTACTCGAAGAAGCGCTTATTCAGGTTCAGGTGCCGTATCGAATTTATGGCGGTGTTCGCTTCTACGAGCGAATGGAAATACGCAATGCAGTCGCTTATTTACGTTTAGTGGTTAACCGATTAGACGATGCATCTATGGAGCGAATCATCAATGTTCCTCCTCGAGGCATTGGTAATAAAACGGTTGAGACTTTGCGATTATTTGCTCGCGATCAGGGCTGCTCTTTGTGGCAAGCGGCAGAGCTAGCGCTAGAAAATGGTGTATTTGCCGCACGCGCAGGCAATGCGCTCAAGAATTTTATGCAACTCATTTCAGATATCGAAGTTGAGGTTATCGAACAAGATGATCTGGGCGATATAGTGAAGTTTGTAAACGACGCTTCAGGCATGATCGAATACCACGAGAAAGAAAAGGGTGAAAAAGGGCGCACTCGTATAGAGAACTTAAACGAGTTGATTACCGCGGCACAAAGCTTTTCAACCGAAGTCGATGTTGAATCGACAGGTGAATTACTGGCGCAATTTTTAGGGGAAGCGTCGTTGGATGCTGGTGACGGCCAAGCCGATGAATTTGAAGACAGCGTAAATCTAATGACGTTGCACAGTGCAAAAGGGCTCGAGTTCGATCACGTATTTTTAGCCGGGATGGAAGAAAATCTTTTTCCTCATAAAATGTCGATGGATGATGTCGGCGGCATTCAAGAAGAGCGTCGACTCGCCTATGTTGGTATAACGCGTGCCAAAAAAGAGTTAACGCTGACCTATGCAGAAAGCCGACGGTTGTACGGTAATGAAACATTTAATAGTGTGTCACGCTTTGTACGTGAAATACCCGATGAATACTTAAATGAAGTTCGCTTACGCGCCCAAGTCTCTCGTCCAGTTAATTTTGGTTTGCAACAAAACATGGCTGTAGAAGATGCAGGTTTGTCTATGGGGCAGCGCGTCGAACACGCCATGTTTGGCGAAGGCACCATTGTTCACGCCGAAGGCGGAGGTGCCCAAACTCGAATTACCGTTGCCTTTGATGAAGGTAAAGAGCGCGTGCTCATGCTGCAATACGCTAACTTGATTCCGTTGTAAGCAAAAATAGCAGTTTATGAATAACGCCATTCAGTCTTTTGATGCGGAAACAAAGAGCGAGCCCAAAGTATTAATTTTGGGTTCGATTCCTGGCGTTGCTTCTCTCAACGCGCACCAATATTACGCGCACCCAAGAAATGCTTTTTGGTCCATCATGTGTCGCTATTTTGGTCTAGATGAACAGTCAGACTATGAACACCGCCTAGCGGGCTTACTCGATAAAAATATAGCCTTGTGGGATGTGCTTGGCCGGGCAGAGCGTCAAGGCAGTTTAGACAGCGCCATCAATATACAAACGGAACAAGCAAACCCCATTGATGCTTTTATAACGCAACACACAAGTGTGGAGGCTATTTTATTCAACGGGGGTAAAGCAGAATCCAGTTTTAAAAAAGTATTTGCCAAGCAGCCTGTATTTGCCAACATCGCCACACACAAGTTGCCATCAACAAGCCCTGCTTTTGCGGCGATGTCATTTGAACAAAAGTGTCAGCAATGGCACCAATGCTTATCTTTGTACTTTTAGAGAACTACTCACTTAAGCGTTTTAATCAACGCTCGGCTTTTGCGAACAGCCTATCTTTGGCTAAACGCATTTTAACTCCCCACTGTAAAAAGGGTTGGGGTGGCAACCAATTCGGTTGTGGGCGCTGGTTTATCTGTTCAATTTCTGGCGTGTTCTCGCCGATGGCTAAATAAGCGAGCTGCTCACCAAAGTGCGTAGCCAAGCCAATACCTCCACCGTTATAGCAGCCAGCGGCAAGGCAATTTTCTGAGACCCGAGTAAAAATATTCGCTGAGTTTCCGCTGATACAGGTGATGCCTGCCCAGCTGTGCTCTATGAGGTTATCGGGCAGAGAAGGGAAACGTTTTTCTAAGCCCTGCTTGTGAACATGAATACGCCGTTGCAACCCTTGAGTTGATAAGTGAACACCGGTGATCGCTTCAGCCGTATTACGAATCATAATGCGTTTATCTTCGGTTAACCGTACGGTTGCGCCCATAGCTTGTGCCGACAATAACCCCCAAGGTTTTGGCGAGCCGATTGATGAATATTCTTGTTCGGTAAGCGTACGGGTTAAGCTAGCGGTTAACGTCAAAGGAAAGGCGCGTTGCGTGAATGCACCTAACGATGGCAAAAAGCCGTTAGCACATAATAAAATTTGTTTCGCCGTCACTGAACCTTGGTGTGTAGTCACCGATACTTTTTTGGAGCCGTATTCTATTTTGTGGACAGGCGTATTCTCATATAACGCCACATTATTGGGTAAAGCGGTAATCATAGCGCGCGCTAATTTAGCCGGTTGTAACATGACTCCACCTTCCGTGTGCACCGCCATGCGATAAAATTTGGTACCAAGGCGCTCGTGTAACTCGCTACCCGCCAGCAATGAACTTTTAATGCCACAGCTGGCCAATGTTTGATGAAATTGAGTGAGCTTTGCTTCGTTTTTGAGCATCGACGTTGCGTGAAATTTTCCTGAGTCATCCCAATCACAATCTACCTGATAAGCATCCACAAATCTTTTAACTGTTTCTAAGGCGGCTCGATTTAAATCATATTTTTGCTTGTATAAACTGAGGTGCTCTCCGGTCAGGTGGCCGTCGTTCAAAGTTGAGTCAACTAAATAGCCAGAATTTCTGGCACTGGCACCTTCGCCCGCGCGTTGTGCATCAACAATAACAATACGGTCATTGGGTCGCAGTGCTGCAAGTTGTCGTGCTGCAGACAAGCCCGTGTAACCCGCGCCGATGATCAGCCAATCGCATTGGATCGCTTTTTTTAGTTCAACGTTAGGCGTACGTGGTGCGAGTTGGTTAAGCCAGCCACAGCCATCATCATTGTTTGGAAAAATCATACAGACCTCGGGTGTGATATATGCCCTGATAGTCTCAGGCTTTTAGCTTGTGTTCAAGTCACGCTGAAATGGTTATCCCATCGTATCTTGCTCGGAATCACATCTCCTTGGTTGTAGACTCTCCCTGTGCCTGAACCTGCGAACAAACCTTGCGAGGTTGCTGCCAGCGCGCATACGTCTGGCAGTAAAAACTGATCGGTCAATTCAAAATTATGCTCTGCAAACCAGCCTAGCCAGTGAGCACGAGGGCTGGTTGCTACAATCATTCCTTCACTGACTTCCACACTGCCAATATAGCCTTTCAGTTGAGCCCAAAGGCTAGGCGGTGCCTTCAGTGGCGTGAGCGTTTCATTTTTTAGCGCAAACAACAGTGGCGGGCTGTCGCCTGGGTCCAGTTGGTATTGGCCCGCAATATAAGGGCTTCCGCTGTCAGAGCAGGCAAGGTGCCTTAAACTAAGCCCGGCAAAAGGAGCCGGGAACTCTTTTTCAACAGTCAAGTTATTGGGTGATAGCTGAAGCAAAAATGAGGTTAGACTATTTTTGTTGGTCACTTCTCGACCCTTGGTTTTTAAGCCGCCAACAGCAACCCAAATGGCATTGGGCGTAGAGGCGATTTCATGTGGACCAACATAATCAAAAAACTGCTGGCCAACTTCAACCAATTTATTGTCAGCTAATTTGTAGCTGAGTAAACACATTTGAGAGCTGGCTCGATGACTGGCGCTGACAATGAGCTTGTTGTTTACCCAGCAAGCGTGGCCGTTTAACTTTAAATGATTACTAACTCTGACTAGCCCTAAATCTTGGCCGGTTCGTGAGCTAAATAACTGTAAATAGCGGCCTGGTCTACGCGCAATGGCAATACCAAAGTCTAGGCTTGGGTGCAGTGCAATATCATGCCCGCGGCCCGGTAAAGGCAGTTGCCATTGCAGCGCGCCATTGAGGTTTACCGCGCTGATGGCAAAGTGGTCGCTGCCTAATCTGGACGCGCCAATGATTAGCTCGTCAGTATTGGTCGTGGCGTTTGCAAAGGCTAAAGATTTAAGTTGAGTGGCTAACGCCAAAGCCGACCCTTGGCCTAAAAACGCTCGCCGACTAATCACCGTCAAAATTGTTAAACCCTAAATAAACATCGAGTGATGAGGCAAGATCATTTTCTATATATTGCGCAAGCGATTTGAGTTGTTGGTTTAAGTTTGTTAACTCTGATTGAGTTAAAGATAAGTCTGAATTAATCACTTGAGAAAGCAACTGTTCTGTTCGTGCACGCTGATCAGAACCAGGGTCGAGCTGCGTAAACAAGGTGTTAATTTGAGCGCTCAGTGCCTGTAAAATTGGCCAACCAGATTGAGACCGCCACCCCGGCGCTAAAGCCCAGTTAACTTTATCGCTATTCGATAATACTTCTTTCAATAAACTCTGACTAAGCAACACACTCGAGTGCAACGCGGTGACTTGTTCGAAGGTTGAAAACTCATAATACTGTTGAAGTTCAAACAGTTTTATTGCGACTCCAGTTTGCTTTTCCATTATGGCCTTTTGCCATTGGCAATGTTTATCACTGGGCGTAAGCGTTTGAATGTATTCAATGGCCGATAAGCTCATCACGGAGTTTGGTAAGGCATCTAATTGAGATGAGCTTGGTTGTGTGGTGAGAGCATTGATTACTTGTTGCCGTAAACGATCTTTTGAATCGGGCCAAAACACAACTTGATGATCTAACTGTAAAAACTCAAGCGCGGGTAACCCTAACCCTTTAATTAAAAACCATTGCGATGCGGTTTCTGTCCATAGTTGAGTGAAGTGAACACCAGATCCGGTTGCGCATTGGCTGGTCACAGCATTTTCTAGTTGTGCTGTATAGGTTTTAAATTGCCTTAAAACGTCCAAGTCGTAACGGTTTTCTTCCGCGCTCAATGAACCCAGCAAAGAATAGAAGCCAGTGGCCAGTAAAAATAGAAAGCGCTTCATATAAACCTTTTAAAGTGAGTTAACGAATGCAATTAAGGCGTCTCGCTTTTGCTTCGTTAAATGGATAAAACGTTGTCGGCTTTGTTCGGCTTCACCACCGTGCCACAAAATAGCTTCCTCGACACTTTGCGCGCGACCGTCGTGCAATAACGCCACCTGTTCATTTACTTCAAGTGCATAGCCCGTCCCCCATAATGGTGGCGTTCGCCATTCGAGACCACTGGCTAAAAATTCTTCTCGATGATCAGCCAACTTAGGTCCCATATCGTGTAACAATAAATCGGTAAAGGGATGAAAGGTTTGCTCAGACAGCGCGGGTAAATCGGCTAGATAAGGTGTTTTCATTGTGGGTGTATGGCAAGCAGCGCAACCTGTCGATTTAAATAACACTTCTCCTTGCGTAACCTCTTTATTATCATGGTTACGTTGCATAGGCACGGCTAAATGACGAGTGTAAAAAGTGACCGCGGTGAGTATATCTTTTTGCAATTCTTTTTCAGCACCTGAATCGCCATTGGGGGCGCTAAGACATTGACGTTGAATTTCTGTGCAGTGATCTTTAGGAAACATCTCACTGGTTATCCCCAAATCACCGTTAAAAGCCGCAGCATTTTGTTGTTCTAAGGTGGGCATGCCAGCTTTCCAACCGAATCGACCTAACTGAGTTTGTTGTTGCCGAACATTCCAAACAAAATTGGCTCGGCCAGAAATACCATCATTGTCGACATCATCTGGGTCAGCATTTGCGAGAATGCTTTGTTCGCTTACCTGTTCGAGCAACCCAAGCCCAATCATCTGGGGCGCAATTCGTATTGAGGTTTGTACCCGTTCAGACAGCTCGCCATAGTTAAGGTTGGCCAGTGATAATTGCGAAGATCTTAACGTAACTTTTTCGCCATCTGGGTAACGAAACGACTCGGTAGTCCAAGCCATTTCAATGCGACCTTCTGGAGCCACGCCTGGTACAGCACCATCTTGAAATTGGTGCCCGTATCTAGGTTCGGCTATTGGCCCCTTCTTAAGTTGTTGGCGTTTATCTTCGGCGGTCAAAGCCGCAAGCGATAGTCGCACCAGCATTGAAGTCGCTGTATCGTCTTTATTCATGGGCGCATGACCACGACCGTCGCGTATGTGGCAGTTTTGGCAGCCATTGGTATTAAATAGTGGCCCGAGCCCATCACGGGCTATGGTGGAGCTGGGTGCAATCACCCAAGGGTTGCGAAAAAATGAGTTCCCTACGCTGAAATCGACTTGATCGAGTAAAGGTAAGTTGGCCGCAGGTTGGCTAAAGGCCGCAGAGCCGGTTTTTTGTGTGGTGGTTTGCCCGCCAGTCAGTGGCAGTTGCGCAAAAGCGGTGGCTGAATAAACAGCCACCGCCATACTTAAACCAACTAAGCGTTTGGTGAGGTGATTAAAATTCATGTCCAGCATCGTCAGGTGTTAGTTGTGCAATGTCTAAAAGCTGAGCCATACGCTCAATGACATGTGTTTCATTTACAAGACTATTAATGGCGTCTGTTAACAAGGCTTTGCCAGTGGCATTACCTGGTGCGATGAGTTGATCGAATGCAATGCCCGCTTCAGCGCTTTTAACCACTTTCATTAAGCTTGCTTCGGTCGCATTAAAAGCAGCATCGGCGTTGTTAATAAACTCAAAATCTCCTTGGCTTGCAAAGTAGTCGCGCAAACTAGGCACAGACAACGTCTCACCATTAGCATCGGTGTAGTGGCCAAAGTAAAGGTTGGCGATGCCTTGAGCGTTGTAGTAGTGAGAGTTGTGAGTATTGTCAGAAAAGCAATCGTGTTCATCTTCGGTAGAGTTAGCGGTTAAAGCTACTTTTATGCGTTCGCCTGCCAGTTCACCTAAGGCTAATGAGCCCATACCAAAGAGCATTCTGTTTAACGCTTGTTTTGAATCTAGCGATAATAATTCAGCTCGGTAGTTGTCTTCGTTTGGTGCCCATTGATTCACCATGTAGGCTAAATCATCAATCAGCAATTCACTGGCGGCCAATAAATATTGCCCACGGCGCTTGCAGTGACCGTCGCGACACTCACTGCCTTTTGCATAATCGGTCCAAGGTCGATTACCCGCACCGGCCGCGTGACCATTTAAATCTTGACCCCAAAGTAGAAACTCAATGGCGTGGTATCCGGTGGCAACGTTTGCTTCTGATCCGCCAAACTCGTTCAAATTGGCTAATGTTTTCGGGTTAAGTCGTGATACTTTTAGATCGCCAACCTTCTTGTTAGCTACTATGTTAGCCATACTGCCATCGTTACCTAATTCATGTTCATAGGCACTGTTGTCGACATAGTCAATTAAGCCTTCATCGAGCGGCCAAGCATTTAACTGGCCTTCCCAATCATCAACAATACTATTCCCGAAACGAAATACTTCAGATTGTTGGTATGAAGGTCGCGCTGCAATCCAAGCGGCCTTTGCCTCGTCTAGTGCACTCTGTGAGGGTGATTTAACCAGCCTCTCTAAATGCTCATGCAGATGCTCCGCCGTATGTAGAGCATCACTGTAAGTGGCCAGCGCTAAATCGGCATAGCCTTCAATCACTTGGCTAGGCGTAATGTCGGCTTGAGCAATGCCGCAAACAAAAAGTGGGGCGAGCAGAAACTTTTTCATGGAGACTCTCTTCTATTGGGAATGGTTATCATTTGCGTGCGATTAAACATTAGTTGATAATGATTATCAATACCAAAGTAAATATTCACATAAAAAACCTCGACCTTTGCGTTACACCACCGCACACTGTGCTCAAATATCAACGATGAAGAGTTTTATGAGTAACCCAAACCCTTACCAGCACCTAGAGCAACTCGATTCACAAGAAAGGTATGAATACCTTGTCGAAACGGCGCTTGAGCAGCAGGAAATTTGGATCCTGTCCGACAACAAAGGCTTTGTGTTGTTGAACAGTGAAGATGGTGATTGTTTACCTATTTGGCCTCATAAAGAATGTGCGCAGCAGTGGGTTCATGGAGATTGGAAAGCTTGTGAACCTCAGTCGATAGATTTAAACGCATGGCAGACTCGTTGGGTGCCTGGGTTAACAGAAGATCAAGTTGTGGTCGCGGTCTTCCCAAATCGCCAAGAGGAAGCCATAGTGGTTAACCCAAGTGATATCGATGATGATTTATCAAATGCCATGTCGTTCTAAGTAAGGCTTGCCTTACAACACCGATTCGAGTGAGTGAGCACACACTCACTCTGCTTGTAACCTCCTGTTTATCAGCCTTTCTGAGTTAACCGTACACATTAACTGACAAATTTATATTTTCACCGAATTGACGTTAACGTAAACCTGAATTAGCCTACACCCCAAATAAAAATGAACGATTTAAGCCTTAGGGATTCTGCGTCTAAAGAAGCTGTATAAACAGCCTAGAGCGGATGACTTAAGCTATCCTTACCAAGGCGAACTGCCGAAGAGGTCACTGTGATAGAGCTAAACGACATTCAACGCATGATGCGTGATGCCGCCTCAGATTTTTCTATTAATGCACTAAAACCGAACAGTGCACTCTGGGACAAAAGCAGCGAAATCCCCGTTGATACCATTCGAGAGCTGGGTGAAATGGGCTTTTACGGTATGTTAGTACCCGAGTCTTACGGTGGAAGTGACGCAGGCTATTTATCTCTAGCGCTCGTGGTGGAAGAAATTGCCAAAGGCGATGGTGCTTTATCCACAGTGACTTCGGTTATGAATTCGGTTGTTTGCGGACCAGTAAATGCATTTGGCTCAGACCAACAGAAAGAGCAATGGCTAACCCCATTAGCGACTGGCGAAAAACTGGGTGCATTTTGTTTAACGGAACCACAAGCCGGGTCAGATGCCGCGGCGTTAAAAACCAAAGCCACCAAAGTAGACGGTGGTTGGCGAATCAGTGGAACTAAGCAATTCATCACCAATGGCTCAATCTGCGATGTTGCTATTATATTCGCCGTAACAAACCCAGAATTAGGCAAAAAAGGCATGAGTGCGTTTTTAGTGCCCTCTGAACTGCCTGGGTTTGAAGTGACCAACATTGAAAAGAAAATGGGTCAACATGCCTCTGATACGGCTCAATTGCATTTCAACGATGTAATTGTACCTAGTGATGCTTTATTAGGTAAGGAAGGCCAAGGCTACGCAATTGCCTTAGCTAATTTAGAAGGTGGTCGTATTGGTATCGCGGCACAATGTGTCGGCATGGCTCAAGCCGCCTTTGATATTGCTGCAAACTACGCCCTTGAACGACAAAGTTTTGATAAGCCGTTAATGGAACATCAGGCCATTGCGTTTAGATTGGCCGATATGGACACCAAAATAGAAGCAGCGCGACAGTTGGTTTGGTTGGCGGCATGTAAAAAAGATCGAGGTGAAGCCGCACTGAGAGAAGCGGCGATGGCCAAACTGATGGCCAGTGAAATGGCGGAATCGGTCGTTTCAGAGGCCATGCAAGTGTTAGGTGGTTACGGTTACCTAAATGACTTCCCATTAGAACAAATTTATCGAGATGTTCGTGTGGCAAAAATTTATGAAGGCACCAGTGACATCCAAAAAATGATCATTGCGCGCGACATTGAAAAACGATTCAGTTAATAGGTAAGTCTCAATGACCGTAATAGCCGAACTAGAAAATCACATTTTAACCTTACGTCTGAACAGACCAGACGTTTCTAATGCTTTTAATAACGAGTTAATCAACACGTTGAATGGGCACATAGAGAACGCTCAAGATTCAGAGGATATTCGTGCCATTGTTTTGCGCGGAAATGGCAAGCACTTTAGTGCCGGTGCCGATTTGAATTGGATGAAGGGCATGAAAGCTGTCAGCATGGAAGACAACGTAGCCGATGCGAAGCAATTGGCCGATCTCATGTTTAATCTCGCGCATTGTCGAAAGCCTGTTATTGCCATTGTTCATGGGGCTGTAATGGGTGGCGGTGTTGGTTTAACCGCCTGTGCCGACATAGTTATTGCTGAACAGCAAACCTTTTTCGCGTTGTCTGAAACACGGTTAGGATTAAGCCCGGCCACTATTTCCCCATTTGTCGTCAAGGCATTGGGCGCCAGACAAGCTAAACGTTATATGCTAACAGGTGAACGTTTCAGTGCCGAAAAAGCGCTAAGCTTGGGGCTCGTACACGAGGTAGTTGCTTCTGATGAAATCGATGAAACGCTTTCAACGCTCGAGAATCACTTGTGTGCCGGCGGACCAAATTCGCATCGAAAAATTAAAAAGCTGGTTCGAGATGTCAGCACTCGAACGATAGATGAAACATTGATGGAAAACTTAGCTTGGCGAATTGCTAATCAACGTGTTTCAGATGAAGGCCAAGAAGGGTTGAGTGCTTTTCTTGAAAAACGAAAACCTAATTGGTTCTTAAATTAAAAGCGCCAAACTAAAATTAAAATATTAAAAATGAAAATAATAATAAAAAGTAACACAAGTTCAGTTCGAAAAAGGCTGTCTAAGTTTATCAGAATGATTCTTGGGCTAACCACGTCTAATTAAAATAACACGAGAGGAGGTTTTTATGAGTAAGACCATTCATAAACCTACATTTATCTCAGGCGACGCTTTAGAAATACCCATCTTTAAAGTGTTGAAGCAAGATGGCACCTTGTACCCCAAGGCTGTCGAACCTGAGATGTCGAAAGAATTTGCACTTAAAATATATCGCGACCTGGCCTTTATTCGGGTGTTTGACGAACGAATGGTCAGCGCCCAACGTCAAGGTCGTATTTCATTCTATATGCCTTGCTTAGGTGAAGAAGCCGCGTCGATTGGTTCGGCAGCAGCGTTAGAAGCCAAAGATATGGTGTTTGCTCAATATCGTGAGCAGGGCACCTTGCGTTATCGTGGCTTTAGTACCGAGCAGTTCATGGATCAGTGTTTTTCAAATGAGCGCGATCTGGGTAAAGGTCGTCAGATGCCTATTCATTATGGTTCTAGCGAATTGAACTACATGACCATCTCCTCACCTTTGGGTACGCAAATTCCGCAAGCCTCGGGATACGCCTACAGTCAAAAATTAGAAGGTAACAAAGCCTGTACTATTTGTTACTTTGGTGAAGGCGCCGCAAGTGAAGGTGATTTTCATGCTGGCTTAAACATGGCGGCCGTACTTAAATGCCCAACCATATTCTTCTGTCGAAATAATGGTTATGCCATTTCAACCCCTGCCTCAGAACAATACATTGGCGACGGCATTGCAAGCCGAGGCGTAGGTTATGGGATAAAAACCATTCGTATAGATGGTAACGATTTGCTCGCAGTTTATGAGGCCACACGAGTCGCTCGTGAGTATGCCATCGAGCACAATGCGCCTGTGTTAATCGAAGCCATGAGTTATCGCTTAGGTGCGCATTCTACGTCAGATGATCCTACTGGTTATCGCTCAAAAGAAGAAGAAGCTAAATGGGCCACTAAAGACCCAGTTTTACGCTATAAGCATTGGCTGACCAAAAAAGGCTGGTGGGACGATGAGCAAGAAAACGCGCTCTATGCCGAATACCGCGAAGAAATTCTTGCGCAAATGAAAGAAGCTGAAAAACGTCCAGTGAATAAAATTGATGACATCATCACCGACGTATTTGATGAACCTTCAGCTATTTTAGAAAGCCAGTTGGCCGATCTTAAATCACACATTAGAAAGTACCCGTCGGCTTATCCGAAAACTTCTGGGAGGTTAGACTCATGAGTAAAATCAATCTCCTTCAGGCCGTAAACAGCGCTTTAGAAACGGCCATGCGTGAAGACGAAAAGTGCGTTTGTTTTGGTGAAGATGTCGGCCACTTTGGCGGCGTTTTCAGAGCAACCAGCCACTTGCAAGAAAAGTTTGGCAAAGATCGCGTGTTTAACACTCCATTAGTGGAGCAAGGCATTTTAGGGTTTGCCAATGGCATGGCAGCCAACGGATTTAAAGCCGTTGCAGAAATCCAATTCGCCGATTACATATTCCCAGCCTTTGATCAGATCGTTAATGAAACGGCTAAATTTCGTTACCGCAGTGGTAATGAATTTAATGTTGGTGGTCTTACCGTTAGAACACCATACGGTGGTGGCATTCATGGTGGGCATTATCACTCACAATCGCCCGAGGCCTATTTCGCCCATACGCCAGGCTTAAAAGTTGTGGTGCCTCGCAATCCTCATCAAGCAAAAGGTTTATTGTTGGCCTCTATTCGAGACGATAATCCTGTAATTTTCTTTGAGCCGAAACGCTTGTATCGCGCCTCTGTAGGTGAAGTACCCGAAGAAGATTATGAAATTCCTTTGGGTGTGGCTGAGGTCGTTGAAGAAGGTACTGACATCACCTTGTTAGCCTGGGGTGCTCAGATGGAGATCATTACTGAAGCCGCCAAGCTAGCGCAAGAAGAGGGCATCTCTTGTGAAGTGGTCGATTTAAGAACCATTGTACCTTGGGATGTCGAGACCATCGTTAACTCAGTGAAAAAGACTGGCCGACTGATCATTTCCCACGAAGCGACCCTGACAAATGGTTTTGGTGCTGAAGTGGCTGCGACGGTTCAAGAACATGCATTCTTGCACTTAGAGTCGCCAATATTACGCGTGTGCGGAATGGATGTCCCTTACCCGTTATCGCATGAAGCCGAATACATTCCTGATGCCAGTAAAGTATTTGAAGCCATTAAACACAGCATGAATTATTAAGGAGCCGACCATGAAAGAAGATTTTATTTTACCGGATATCGGCGAAGGCATTGTGGAGTGTGAGCTGGTTGAATGGTTAGCACAAGAAGGCGATGTGATCGAAGAAGATCAGGCCATTGCCGATGTTCAAACCGATAAAGCGTTGGTGCAGATTCCTGCCAAGCACGCTGGCGTTTTAGTAAAACACTATGTGAAAGAAGGTGAGATTGCTAAAGTGCATGCGCCATTGTTCCAAATAGAGTTATCTGCTTCAGCCGGTAGTACCGAAGCAGAACCTGCGGCTGAAGAAAAGCAAGAGACCAAGCCAAGCAAAGTAGAAGCCGTAACGCAAAGCTTAAAAACTGAACCAAGCACCAGCCGTAAAGTATTGGCTACGCCTGCGGTAAGGCGCATTGCTAGAGAGCAAGATGTCGACATTGCGCAGGTTCCAGGCACAGGGCCAAATGGCCGAGTGCTAAAAGAAGATATGCTTAACTTTGTCGAAGGCGGCCAGCCAGCTGTCTCTGCCAACGCAACGCCCGCAGCTGAATCGGCCGTAGATATTATTCCTATTAAAGGCATTCGTGCGGCGATGGCAAAACAAATGTTGCACAGTGTCTCCACCATTCCGCATTTCACCTTTGCTGAAGAAGTGGATATTACCGCCGCCAACGAAATGCGTCGTACCTTGAATGAGGCATCGGAAGACAGTGAGCAAAAGTTAACCTTGATGGCCATTTTAGTAAAAAGTTTATCGCTGGCGCTGAAAGAATTTCCGATCATTAACAGCCATGTAAATGATGCTGGAACAGAGATACACCAGTTCTCTGATCATAACATTGGCATGGCAGTCGATTCCCCAATGGGGTTAATGGTGCCAAATATTAAAGGCGTGAATCGGATGTCGTTAGCGGAAGTATCAGCCGAAATTAAGCGGCTGACAAAAGCCGGGCGCGCGGGCCGTTTATCGCCAGCCGATTTAAAAGGCGGCACGGTAACTATTTCGAACATTGGGTCTATTGGTGGCACGGTGACAACTCCCATTGTCAATGCGCCTGAAGTCGCTATTGTTGGCATTGGCCGAATACAGTCATTGCCTCGCTTTGACAGCAGCGGTCAAGTCGTGGCACGAGAGATCATTCAAACCAGCTGGTCGGGCGATCACCGTGTACTCGATGGTGGCACCATTGCTCGCTTTAATAATCGCTGGAAGCAATTCTTAGAATCACCAATGACAATGATGATGACATTAAAGTAATCTCAAAATAGACTCATGCACTTCTAATTGTGCATGAGTCTTAAACAAAAACTAAGCGTCACCTTCTGTTGGTAACGTATTCGTGACTTCAATATAGAGTGTGTAGTCGGTGGAGTCCTTCTCAGCGATGTATCTGAGTTTTTCCAATGTTTTCAGCGTAACCATGGTGCCTTTCGTTAGCATGATGACACCACGTACGTTAAATAAATCACGCGATAACACTATGCCTGGTTGAGCTTGTGACAGTGCGATACGGCTTTCAAACTGACCTTTTTTGGCTAACTCTTCTTCCGCACATTCTAAAAATGCTTCCACTAAATCAGGGTCGACCCATTGACCGGCCTTTTGTCGAATAAACTTCTCCGATTCGTCTTCATCGTGGCTGTTGCCATCGATGAGCCCGTTCCGATACATGAAGTAATACATGCAAATCGAAATGATTCGAGAGCCGAGCGGAATTTGGCCTTCACTGAGTCGGTTTGGAAAACCTTTGCCATTAAAGTGCTCGCTGTGCGCCTGGATATAGTTCGCAACTTCGCCTAGGTTATCCAAGCTTGCTAACAGCGCATAACCTTGCATTGGGTAGGTTTTGTATTCTTTAAGCTCTTGAGTTGACATTTGTGTTAATGGTTTTTTTAGAATGTTTTCAGGTATTCTGATTTTCCCTAGCTCGTGCAGTTTTGCAGCTTTATAAACATGATCTTGCTGATCTTCGTTCATGCCCTTAGCGGCCGCTAAGGCTTTTGCCGTATCGGCAATATCATTAAGGTAATCTTTAGGCGCAACCGAACGAAGGCTCAGCACCTGCGCAATCACATCAATAAAAACGCCATAACTGGCTTTAAGCTCTTGAAAGCTTAAATCGAGCATGTCGGAAGTTTGTTCCAGTTCGTTGGTACGTGCCTTAACTTTTGCTTCTAAACCTTGGTTGGCATCTTTGAGCTCTTGAGCTTGTCGCTCTGTAAGCTCTCGTAGTCTATCGCGCTCGCTTCTTATTTTTACAGACTCAGCGGCATCGTGAATTTTTTGAAGGAGGGCTTCATCATCCCAGGGCTTGGAGATAAATTGATGTACACCGCCTTCGTTCAGAGCCTTAATCATGGAGGTAAAGTCGGAGTAACCCGACAAAATAAATCGCATTGAATTTGGGCAAATCTCACGCGCGGCGGCTAAAAAATCATCGCCATTCATTTCCGGCATACGCATATCAGAAATAATGATATCAATGGGTGTTTGTTGAAGTAGCTCTAACCCTTCTTTTCCGTTAGAGGCAAAAAAACATTCGTAGTCCTCAAAACTCATTAAGCGTTTAAGGGTTTTTAAAATGTTTTCTTCATCGTCTACAAATAATATTTTTATTTGATCACTCGAAATTTCCGTCATATTTTAACCTAGTAACCTGAATAAACTGTGCTGTTCTGATTCAACGCGGGCACACATAGTCGCCAGCTCAGAAGGCTTAATGGATAACTCAGAAAGCAATGTTTCTAAATTGGGAATCGATGAGAATGGACAATCCTCAGTGGTAAGAATAATCGCCATGGCGTTAGCCAATTTCAATATTTTAGATTGGCTATTGTTGGGGTTGTCACTGTATAAGTTGGTTATATTGTGGCATGTCGACTCTGGCATGCCTATTTTTACCAATAAGGTGGAAGCCGCCGCCTGCAATAATTCATTGCTGAGCTGGCCTTCTAATTTCGGGTGATAGTTGGCAATAACCGGTAGTAGATGCAACAAGCCGCCTAAGTAAGCTTGGTCTTTGTCTTCGTTAGTAGCTTCAGCCAGCGCTTTGCCGAACAAGGCTGTGGTCAGCGAATGCTTTGCATAAGGCAATACAGAAGGGTTACTGGTGCTTTTTAGCAGTGTACTGGTGTAAATCAATGAGGTCAGTGTTTTACTGCCGATGATGACGACGGCTTCTTCAATGCGGTCAATTTGTCGGGCAAAACCAAAAAATGGACTGTTGGCAATCATCAAAATTCTGGCACAAAGAATGGGCTCGGACTCAAGCAGCTGGCTCACTCGAGCAATGTTTAAATCTTCACTGCCGAGTTCATCTAGTAGCTTCTGGGTTTCAGAGCTTATGATTTTAGTTTGATCGAGCTTTTCAAGGCTCGTTAGCCACTCTAAGAGTTCAGGGTTTGATTGATCAAGCATGTTTTTAGCTCATTCATTTTTAGTGAATCGTATGGATAAAAAAGGTGTTCAATTCGATCAATCTTTTTTTGCATGATTTCTGCAATGACGTCGTTTTCATTGCTTTCTAAAACTTCTACCGATTCAATCCCTTGCTTAATTAAGGCTTCAATAACTTTTTCAGACAACTCAAAACCGGCTGGAATTAAAACCGCCCCGCGACTGTTCACAATGGCCAAAGATGTGGTTCGGCCTACGGCTTCCGTAATCTGTATATTCATTTAGTTAAAACCCTTATTGAGAGCGTTTTCCCAAATACATGGTTATTGTCTCGTAAAAAGTTAGAGGTGACATCAAATTTGGCGGTGTCTGTTTCAATAGTGTGGTGGCGACCGTCTTCAAAATTCTCTATAAGGTTGTTCATCTCAGCTGGTAGAATTCTATTGAACGGTAAGCCTTCAATAGCATGGTCAATGTTAAAGTCATGGTAAAATTGCTTATTGGCGAGCACGATCATCCCTTCATCGCTAAGGCAAATTATTCCGATAGGTAATTGAGAAATAATTAACTCATAGCGCTCTAGTGAATGAATATTCATACTCAATTCACGATTTTTCTGATCTACCGATCGCTCTAAATTTATATTGAGCTTGGTTAATTTTTCTTTGATCGATCTGTTCTCACGTTCTAAATTGAAGGCAGCAACGGCTTCTTGGATGCAATTTATGAGCTCACTGTCATCCCAGGGTTTTAGCAATAATCTAAATATGGACCCTTGGTTGATGGCTTTTCGCAACGTCTCCATTTCAGTGTAACCTGTGAGCAATACTCGTTTCACCAGTGGGTGATCGAGTTGCATTTGCTTAAACAGATCAGCCCCCGTCATCACCGGCATTCGCTGGTCAGAAATGACCACGCTGATGTCGCTTTCACTATTAAGTATGTCGAGTGCGTTTTTGCCATTTTCAGCGGTAAATACTTGAAATCCCTGCTCTTCTAAAAGGCGCATCACAGACTTAGCAACGTTCGCTTCATCGTCTACTACGAGTATCTTAGCCATATATCCTCTAGGCATCTTCTTTAGGTAATCTAATGGCAGTATAGACAGGGGTTAACCTTTCGCAAAGATTTCTAATGAAGTTCTAATTCTCTGCTAAAGTCTTAAGTAGGGCGGCCGAATTTAGGCCCGTTTGAGCGTGGAGAAACAATGCAACTGAACTCATCCGAACAGCCATCTGTAGATCTACATTGGTTATTATCGGAAGCTGAACATGCTTTCGCACACTGTAAAAATTTAGACGACATTTGCCATGAAGCGGTGCAAATATCCTTAAATGTCTTATGTATTGATCGGGCAGGCATACTTTTGCTGTCCGATGATCAAACAAAGGTGAAAGGGACCTGGGGAACAGACAAAAACGGGCAAATTAAAGACGAGCATGATTTAGAAATGTCGCTTTACGATAATCACTGGATGAAAGACTCGCTTGAACAAAAAGGTGCATTAATTGTAAAAGAAAACATACCCCTCACAAGTTACGACAAAGAAGTGGGAACCGGTTGGAACGCAATTGTCTCTATCTGGCATGGTGAAAAACCGATTGGCTGGTTTGCGTGTGATAACCTTATTAAAGGAGCACCCATGACCGCGCACCTAAAGGATGTCATAGCGGTTTTCGGCACCATTTTTGGGCAGTGGTACATCCGTAAACGAACGGAAATGGAATTGCATGAGCTGACCGACACGCTCGAACAACAAATTTATGAAAAAACCAGCGAGCTTCAGGCGACCATCGATAGCTTGTCGAGTACCCAAAGTGAATTGGTCGATACTGAGAAAGCTAACGCCTTGAGCCATTTTACCGCGGGTGTTGCTCATGAAATTAATAACCCCATTAGTTTCATAAAAAGTAATTTATCCTACATCGGCAAAGTAAGCTCTAAAGTTTTAGAGTCTATTGAAGCGTTAAATTTAGATAGTTTGAATAAGCCCAGTCAAATGTTGAAAGAAGTCGATCAAGTCATCGATGAATCTGTTGAAGGCTTGGATCGAGTCTCAGATATCGTGTCGCTCTTACAACCATTGAATAAACTGGCCGATGAAGAACCGCAAGTATTTGATGTGAAAAGCTCTATTGAATTTTACATCATGAGTTTGGAAGAAGGCTCTGAGTACGTTGATTTAATATTACCCGATGAACCAATTTCGGTTTGCTTACCTTTGCAGGTGTTTACCCTAGCTCTTGATAATATCGTCAGAAATGCCGTATACGCCGTTAAAGACAAAGCAAACCCTAAAATCAGTGTGTACTATTTTAAAGACGAATTAAATTTTGGTGTCAGCGTGTTAGATAACGGCGTCGGCATTACTGAAGAAGACTTACCTAATATATTTAATGCGTTTTTCACCACTAAGCCAGTGGGTGAAGGAGTCGGGTTAGGGTTAGCCTTAAGTGAGAATTTATTGAAAATGGTGAATGGTGCGGTGAAAGCAAAAAGTGTCTTGAATGAAAGTACTGAGTTTACGATGCTTTTTCCAAAGGAGGTGGTTGTCAATGAATAGAGTCGCAATTGTTGATGATCAAAAATCCAGTCGTTTGATTATTCAAAAAGTGGTTTCTGAAACCTATGACTCAGAACTGTTCAGTTCGGGCGAAGAGCTGTTCAATGCCTACCAAGCTGGCACTCGTTGGGATATGGTTTTATCCGATTTACACATGAAAGACACCACAGGCCGAGATGTGGTTGAGTATTTTAAGGCTAAGAATATTCCTGTGATGATATTAACCGCTGACAGCGAACGCTCGGTCGAGTCTGAATTGCTCAGTTGCGGCGCGACAGATTTTGTAACCAAACCGATTCACCCTGAAATTTTGCTGAATCGAATCGCTATCCAATTGAGGTTAAGGGAGCAAACGGAGCAAATTAATGCAACCCAAGATCAGTTAATCCAATCAGAGAAGTTGGCGGCGCTAGGTCAACTGGCCGCCGGCGTGGCGCATGAAATAAACAATCCCATTGGCTTTGTTTCTTCCAATATGAATCTCATTGGTCGTTACGTGGGTAAAATAAATGAAGAATTAGAGGCATTAAAGGAACACTGTGAACAAGACCCAACAGGTGCAGGCACACTTCTATATGCTACTTGGTCGGCGAAAACCAAAATCCCAATGTATATGGAAAGCTTAGAAGAAATAACCGGCGAATCAAAAGATGGCCTTGTACGGGTTCGTGATATCGTGAAAGATTTAAAAGAGTATTCTCATATCGGTGAAGTTAAGTTTGAACATTCCGATATTAACCACCTTCTTGAGTCGTCAGTGAATTTACTGCGCAATGAGATTAAATATAAGGCCGAAGTCGAATTTGATTTGGCCAACGATGCAACCGTGGAATGTATTGCTTCGCAGTTAGGGCAAGTGTTTGTGAACATAATCGTCAATGCTTGCCATGCCATTGAGGAGTTTGGTCGTATAGGCGTTAAGACTACCGCCGATGCTGACAACATCGTTGTCTCTATTTCGGATAATGGTAAGGGGATGAGCGAAGAAGTGAAACGTAAAATTTTTGACCCTTTCTTCACCACCAAGGGCATTGGAAAAGGAACGGGTATTGGTTTAGCCATTACTCAATCGATTATTGAGCGTCACAATGGTAATGTTGAAGTTGACAGTGTCGAAGGCGAAGGCACTACTTTTATAATCAGTCTACCCAAAGAGCAGCCTGAGCAAACTGAAGAAGAACTCAGCAGCGCGCAAGAATAAAGCATCTTTATAGCGTTATTGAATATCCAAGTTCAATAACGCACTCAAAAATTCTACTCTCGCAGTACTGTCTCTCGGTGCTTGAATTTTTAACAAGGAAGCGCTTTCTACTATCACCATGTCGGGACCTAACCAGGATTCAACCGCATTTTTTATAGCGCTTGCGGTTTGGTAAGAGGCCACATTTAACGTCAGCCTTATATAATCATCAGAAACATTATCAAGGTTTGTTGAGTCTAAACCATCTTCAACTGAGGCTAAGTTACCCAGCGGTTCGGCATGCGCAGCCATGCTCAAGGATATTAATAAAATGAGAAAGATGGTTTTCATATGGCCTCCAAGTGCCTTATCGACGTGGTCTTCTTGATTTTCGATGGCTTCCGCTATTGCCGCGTTTAGATTTTTTGGGCTTTTCGGGCGAAAAGTTTTGATCTAAATCTGGCTCGTACCCGGGTAGCCATTGCTGAAGTAATCGAGTATCTAAAATTTTATGAACTTCATCGAGCAACCATTTTTCATCGGCACTTAACAAGGTAATCGCTTTACCTGTTTCGCCGGCACGACCCGTGCGACCGATTCGATGAATATAGTCTTCAGCATTGTGAGGCAACTCGTAGTTAATAACATATTTAAGTTGAGCAATATCTAAACCTCGGCTGGCGACATCAGTTGCAACCAGCGCACGGATGCTGCCATTTTTAAAATCGGCTAAGGCGCGTTCACGAGCCCCTTGGGATTTATCTCCGTGTATAGATTGGGTTTTTAAACCGTCTTTGCACATTTCTTTCGCTAGCGTATCGGCACCTACTTTCGTGCGTGTAAAAATTAAAACTTGTTGCCAGTTGTTGGAACCAATTAAGTAAGAGGTTATTTCACGCTTTTTATGTTTATCAACTTCGTAGGCTATTTGCTCTACTTGGCTCGCTGCGGCATTTCGCTGGTCCACTTCAATGAGTTTTGGGTCTTGCAGTAACCCTTGGCTTAATTTAAAGATCGCATCATCAAAGGTGGCCGAAAATAGGAGAGTTTGTCGGGTGCTGGGTACTGATTTTAAGATGCGTTTTATATCGTCTATAAAACCCATGTCGAGCATCCGGTCGGCTTCATCTAACACTAAAAATTCAAGCGCCGATAAATCTACGGCCTTTCGAGAAAGCAAATCTAACAATCGCCCAGGCGTGGCTACAAGTATATCGACGCCTTGTTCGAGGGCGCTTAACTGATTGTTGATACTAACGCCACCATAAGCCATAACTACTTTATGATGGGTATGTTGGCCATAAAATGAAAAGCTTTGGCTCACTTGTTGAGCCAGCTCGCGAGTGGGCGCAAGCACCAAGGCTTTAACCAAGGGCTGGTCGCTGTTGGTCTCGTGCAGCCGATGTAAAATGGGCAGGGCGAAGGCGGCCGTTTTACCGGTACCTGTTTGTGCTCCGGCCATCACATCGTGTTTGTTTAAAATCTCAGGAATGGCAGCCGATTGAATGGGCGTTGGCTGTTGGTAGCCCTTAGCCTCAACTGCTTTTAACAGTGCAGGTGCTAAGCCAAATGAAGCAAATGTCATGAATACAACCTATTAGAATAATCCACGGTAGTTTAGCAGATTCGAGCCTGAATCGAACCTGATTCTAAAGTGAGAACCAAAACAAAAAAAAGCCAGCGCGGCTTTCTCAAGCGGCGCTGGCTTTATTAAAAAGTAGTTTTCGGGTTATTCGACAACTTCTCCGTCGATCACTGCCGGTGGTTGATCACCAACATTCGGCATAGCGCCAATGTTAAAGACGGCTTGGGCAATGCTAGTAGGTACCGCTTGTGACGGTTCAGTCAAAGGCAGTGCAGAACAATTCGACAACGCCGTGGTGGCCATCTTCTGCTCTACATCCAACGCTTTAATAACGTATTGGTCATTGCCGCCCATGATTGTGCCATCAGCAAGGCTTAAGATAGGGTTCCAGCCATTTTCTGAGCCCTCCCACGGTAAGCCATGAAGTTGACCCTTGCCACCATACTCTAGGAAGAATACGGCGCCGTTGTGCGCAGAGCTATTGTTACGATCGTTGGCTTGTTCGTGGGTGTATTTGAACGCAATTGGTTGGTCAAAAGCAACCGCTTCGCTGTTTTGGTCAACGAGTACAACTTGCTGTTGCCAAGCATTCATGCCAGTTTCCCAGTGGTAGAATTCGGTTATGTCCCCATTTTCTAAACCAGCGTAAAAATCGGATGCAGTGTTTATTGAGCCTGCAGGTACCATCGGTCCTGTCTCTAAGCCCCACTGCCAATTTTGGCTGCTTTGAACGTCTGAAGAAGTCACATCCGAAGCATAACCAATGGCGTTCGTGCCACCATTTGATACTAAGGTTAAGCCACTTTGCGTGAAATCATAATTAACAACGGTTTGTGCATCTGTATCAAAAACGGCGTCCCAATCACCCGCTAAATCGGCCTTAGACACATCCGCTTTTAAGCAGCGCTCTACACACACCAAATCAGCTGAGGCTGTGCTGTCAAATAATTCACCAGACCCTGTTTCACTGCCGTTTACGTAAGAGCGAGCAAACAGTTTTAATGAGGTAGAGTTAGATTTGTATTTAACGTTGCCGCCTAACTGGTTAGACCAAAGATACAGCATACGATCTGCATTTAAGTTGATTGCAACCGCAGGGCTAACATTGGTAATCTGAGGGCCGCTATCTCCCCAGCCATCTTGAATGCCAACGACTTCAAATCCATTACTAGCTCCGTTTACCTCAATGACAAGTTCTAGACTGTCGGTTGTGTCAGAATCGCCATTAAAGTCTGTAGCAGATGCAAGCAAGTGAGTATCGCCTTCATAAATATGCGTATTAAAAGAGACTCCTGCTAAAGCCGATAAATTTACAGACTCTACCGTGTTTTTCACTAAGCGACCCGGAGCAACTTTCACCGTGTACTGCTCGCCTGTGCTGCCATCCCAAGTTGCGCGTTGTACGTTTTCATTGTTCGCAAACGCTTGGCCATCTTCACGCCAGCTGCCGTGATAGCCAATATGCCCCCAAGATTCAAAACCGTTTGCATCGTTACCTGAACCATCGCCATCGGCGTCTACTTTGAGTTGCATGCCTGAATTAATGGCGACTTCCGCACCGCTGGTTTTGTTGAACAAACCGTAGTTCCAAGCCACTTCGTTAAATTCGTTTCGTAACAAGCAAGTTTCTTCATCCGGCGACGATAAGCCCGCCGTGGTCGAAGCCTTTGCCATATGAACATAAGTATCATTGACCGCTAGCGCAAACGCACCGCTGCGATCAGCAACTAACGTGTTGGTATTTTCGATATAGCATTGACGAGCAGTTCGAGCTAAGCCTTCTTCGGTAGCATCGTTGTAATCAACAGACGCGGTGGTTGTACATTCAATACTTTGGCTTTGCTGTTGTTGGGTATCTAATTGATAAAGCGTAAAAGACGCGCCACCATCGCTGGTTTCAGATGAAGTCACTTCGCCATAACCCGTACTGTCTGATTGAGTACTGTTTAAGCTTGGAAGCAAACCATAGGTCAATGAAAACACACCAAACGGATTGTCATCGGTTGGTGTCTTAGAAACGGTACCTAAAAGTTTAATAGCATCGGGGCCTCCGCCTTCACCTTCCCCTGACTGGCCGCTGTAATCTTCTATCCAAGCGTTGAGTACTAAAGGATCCGTTGCGCTATTTTGGCTAGAATTTGCGACGATGGTAACGTAGCTAGGCACCTGATCTGAGCTACCACTGCCTTGCTGCTGATCGGAGCCATCGTTTTCATCAAAGCAACGGCCAGCATCGGCCCAAGCAACATAGTCACCCTCGCCCAACATAGCTAAGGGTTTTGTTTGCCCAGTAAAACATAAGAAATCATCAATAAATGAAATGGGTTCAACGGCATCGAGCCAAACGTAAAGGTTTTGATGTGATTTAGCGTAGTCGCTGCTACCTGCATAATTCGACGTATTATAAACTTCACGCTGCGCTAAAGATCGCTGCAGCGATCGTTCACTGTCATCAGATGGCGTCACCAAAGCCATTTGATTCGGCAGCGCGGCGCTGCCAGTTAATGCAATAGAGACGACATCGCTGACATCGCCCCCGCTTCCGCTACCGCCGCCACAAGCAACTAAAATTGAAGCAGAAGAAATCATTCCTAACGTTTTTACAAGTTTCATAGGCTTAGCCTTTTTAATACCATTTTTAAAATCGGCTCATGTGTTAAACGCCTACACCCCTATAGAGGTAAAACTTGTTAGGCATTTGCTTAGTGGAGCCTCCGTCTTTAAAGGTAGGTCAAAAAATTTATACCATGGTGGCTTTATGGTGTTGATATGTTGGCGTATTATCTTAAATTGACGTTAAATAATCGCCACTTAGGCGAAACAGTGTCGATTATCTGGCATTGGGCTTTTATGCTATTCAATTCGAATCTCTAGTAGATAAACTAGACCAGCTAGGCAAAAAAACTAAAGGAAACTTCATCATGCAAAAGCCTACGTACATTTCATGGAGTACCGGTAAAGATTCGGCATGGGCAACCTACCAGTTGCAACAAGATTCAAGTGTGTCGATAAAAGGCATTTTATGTACGGTGAATGCTCAGTTTAAGCGCACAGCCATGCATGCCGTTCGTATTGATCTGTTACAACGTCAAGCTGCTGCGTTGAATTTGCCGCTTCAACTGTTAGAAATTCCTTACCCATGCAATAACGAGCAATACCTAGAGATTATGCAAAAAGCAAACGATGCGTTAGTTGAAAAAGGCGTTGAGTATTTATGCTTTGGTGATTTATTTTTAGAAGATGTTCGGCAGTATCGGATTGATAATTTAAAAAACACGGGCATTAACCCTGTTTTTCCCTTGTGGCAAAAAGATACCTCTGAATTGGCGAACGAGATGATTCAAGGCGGTGTAAAAGCGATTGTGACCTGTATTGACCCTAAAGTGTTAGATAAACGCTTTGTAGGGCGAGAGTACAATCATCAATTCATAGCTGACTTACCCAATGGTGTAGACCCATGTGGAGAGAACGGTGAATTTCATACCTTTGTCTATCAAGGACCTATGTTTCAACAAACTATTGAGGTTGAGGTTGGTGACGTAGTCGAACGTGATGGCTTTGTTTTTGCTGATGTCAGCTTGGCTAATCTCAACGATTCTTAAGCAAGATTAGCCATTTATTATTTATTGGAGCACCCAGCCAGAAAGGTCATTGTTCGCTGAAAACTCTTTCATTTTCGATTGCTTTTCAGTTTGGGTCATGCGTTCAAAGTAACCTTGTTGATAATAGGCGTTTGGCTTTTTATATAACCGAACTCTTAACCAGTTATCAGAGGTAGTAATTTTTCCCGGTTCAATAGTAAAGGACAAGTTTGTTGTATAGTCTTCCGTGAGTCGACCGCTTTGAATATACATGGCTTCCATGTAATCAACCTTGTAGTGACCAGGCGCTAGGTTTTTGACAAGACCATAGCTTTTATCCGCGTGCAAATAAGTCACGGTCCCATCACTAAATACGACGCGATACTTAATAAACGGCTTTCCGGGAACCTCTTTTTGATAGTGTATTGGGATCAGTAGCATACCCGTTTCGTTAGAGACCGGTGGAATAGACGCGCAACCAGCCAATAATGCTATGAAGGCACTAACCGCAATGATGCGAGTGATGTTTCTAAGGGGAGTCATAAAGAACCTTTTGAGAATGGGGATTAATTCATCATAGCGAAACTATTATTAGAATCAAAATGAATTGCTAAATAAAATCCGCATGGGTTATCTTAGCGCTTTGAGATGAAAGGATGCTTTGTGATGAAAAAAATTGGCTTAATCGGTGGCATGAGTTGGGAATCCACTGAATTGTATTACCGGCAAATAAACGAGTTGACCAAGCAAGCCTTAGGCGGGCACCACAGTGCTCGATTAGTATTAGACAGCTTAGATTTTCACCCAGTGATGGAAATGCAACATCAAAATAACTGGCAAGGTACCGCTGATGTGTTGGTCGAAAGTGCTAAAAATATCGAAAGGGCAGGGGCCGATTTTATTTTGATTTGCACAAACACGATGCACAAAGTGGCTCCAGAGGTCGACGCTGCGGTCGGTATCCCACTACTGCATTTAGCCGATGCCACTGCGCAGGCCATTATTAACGATGGTCATACTACAGTTGGCTTTTTAGGCACCAAGTTTTCAATGGAAGATGATTTTTATATCGGTCGGTTAAAAGAAAAATACGGATTAACGGTGATAACACCCAATAAAACCGATCGCGAGTTGGTGCATAAAGTAATCTATGAAGAGCTCTGCTTAGGGCAAATAAATGATCAATCTCGCGAGCAATATATACGAATTATTCAAGCGTTGGCCGATCAAGGTGCACAATGCGTTATAGAAGGCTGCACAGAAATAGCCATGCTGGTCAACCAAAGCCATACACCCGTAAAACTTTATGATACTACAGCCATTCATGCGCAAATGGCCGTAGAGTTTGCATTGGCACCCTAGTGTATAAAGACTACTCGGGCGAGTGTTGAAGATTGGCTTGGGTCGCATGCATTAAGTAATTGGCTAAACCAGGGTGAATGCTTTCATAGTACGCCGTAAAGCGCTCATCCATGGTATACATTTGCCCAAGATTGGCGTGCATTTCTTTTGAGCAAGGGTAAAACCATTGATCTATTAACAGCCGCATATTTTCGGCTGTCTCAATAACCTGCGAGTCATCACTCGGCAAGCCTTGCTTTAAATGCTCGGCCAATGTTTGGTTTAATGCATCTACTTTTTTATTGTATTGCTCCCAATCGTCCTTGCTGTAGTGCTGTGTTCTTTTTTTAGATTCTTTGTAAGCCTCAGTGTGACCCCATTTCTCTCTTGTCTCTGCTTCATACAGATCGGGATCAAAACCTTTAAAGGCATCAAACTGTTTGTTTTTCATTGGGGTCGTCTCCTTTTGGATCATCTCTTTAACGGTCGACTTTATGTGCGTGAGTCGGTCGATGTGTTGCTCTAAATCGCTGTATTGCTGCTGAAGTAGTGCAATCTTAGACAAACCATCGGCCGCCAAGATTTCACTGACTTGTTTTAAACTTAAACCCAAGGCTCGATACACCAAAATGCTATGCAGTTTCTCGAGATCGGATTGAGTGTAAAGTCTGTAATTTGCCTGCGATCTAACACTGGGCTTTAATAGCCCAATGGCATCGTAGTGGCGCAGTGTTTTAACACTGACGTGGCAAAACTTTGCAGCCTCACCTATCGTTTTGGGGGGTTGCGTTTGCATAGTTGAAAGTGCCTCTTTAACCCTGTTGCGATATAATGAAAGCATCCTAAACCCTGACGTAAGGGGCGAGTCAACAGGGCATGGCAAATATATGAAATCTAAACGCTTCAGGTTGGATCGTTTTTTGTGTCACCATTTTCAAATGAGCAAGCGACAAGCCCAGCAATTGTTGGCCGCTCAACAAGTCAGCGTTGATGGCAAAGTGGTAAACGACCCTCAACAGATAGTCGATCAATTCTCAACGGTCATCTGTGCCGAGCAACAAAAAGTAGGGTTAGAGCGTACTTATATTATGTTCAATAAACCCGCGGGTGTATTGAGCGCTACAAAAGACAATAACCAAACAACGGTCATGGACAGTATTGATCCAACCAATGCCCAAGCGTTACACATTGCTGGGCGGCTCGATAAAAACTCCACCGGATTGTTAATCCTGAGCAATGATGCACGCTGGAGCGAGCAATTAAGCGGCGCTCAATATGGTTGTGAAAAAACCTACCTAGTTACCGTAAGGGATCCTATCAGCGATGAATGCGTTGACGCCTTTGCTCAAGGGTTGTATTTCGATTATGAAGGCATCGTCACCCGCCCCGCCAAGCTAACCCGTTTAGCGCTTTGCCAAGCCCAAGTTAAGTTAACTGAAGGCCGATATCACCAAATAAAGCGCATGTTTGGGCGATTTCGGAACCCGGTAATGTCGATTCATCGCACTCAGATTGGGCCAATTGTCTTAGATGATCAGTTACCAGCGGGCCAATTTAGGCCTCTAACCTCGAAGGAAATTTCATTTGACAGATAGCGTAAATAAGCCTGAAAACACTTGCCCTTTTTGCCAGCAAGACAATAGCTGTTCTGCACAAAGCAAAGAACCTTGTTGGTGCTTTAACGTAAGTATTCCCAACGAACTTGTCGCGCTTGTGCCGCCACAGCAAATAAATAAACACTGCATATGCTCTGTATGCCTAAGCAAATACCAAGAAAGCCCTGAGCGCTTTATTCAGAGTCTGTAACGCGTGTTTGGTTGTTTCTGTCTCTAGAGCGAATGATTAATTCGTTGCTTCGGTCTATGTGCGTGCTTTTAGCCAGTCGGTCGTACAAAAGCACGTTGACAGATGCGGCCAAATTTAAACAGCCAGTGGTTGGGATATACACAACGGCATCCGCTTTAGAAATGGTTTCTTGGTTTATAGAGCCATCTTCAGGGCCAAATACATAGAGTGCCTGCTCAGGGTGTTCAAAATCCATCAGTGGAATCGCACCTTCAACAAGATCAACGCATACTAACTTTGCCTGTGTCGGCTTTTCACCATCAAAACACTCAACCTTTGTAAGCCCAATACTATGATTGGCTTGCTTGGTGTCGGTTTGAAACTTTTTGGCAATATCAAACCGATTACCCGTGTAGAGAACCTGATTGGCATTAAAGCAACCCGCGGCTCGTAACACCGCGCCGACGTTGGTTGGGCTTTTGGGGTTTGTTAAGGCTATGCCGATATACGAATTGTAAGACGCGTTAGATTTTGACAAGGGATAGGCTCTATTGAATAAAAGTGAATAATGCCAACCTTAGGCACAGTTGAGAAGGTTTATATTTTGCAATGATGATTGCTGAATTGATCCTTTTGTTGCGCTAGGTGAAATATTGCGTTGATATTTTTGACGCAGTTCACAAAAAACAAATTTTTTTTACACTGTTTGCTTGTCGGTTATCTGTAAACACCGTAACTTAGCTGATTGAAGATTCAATCTTCTTACTCGTACTATGGGTGTTTTCGGATACGCTGAATAGTTACTTAAAAGGTATTGTATTCATTCAACATATTCCAGTCCCAACAGTCCAGTCAGTGGTTCACTTACCCAGTGAGCTTTGGCTGAGTCAACTTAATAATAAAGCCTCATCACATAGCAAGTAATGATTACCCTTAACCTTACACAGTGTAGGCGGTGGGTTTTTTGCGCCCGTAATAAATGGGATTACTGTGCATTGAAGGGGGCAACCTCAAAAGAAGGAAGTGAATATGAGTCAGTCTAGAGCTCATAATGTTGTTCGTACTGGTTTAAAGTCGGCCGTTCTTGCGGTGACTCTTGGTACAGCCATTATATCTAGCCAAGCCTTTGCACAATCAAGTGTAACAACAGGCGCGGTTAAAACTGAACGACCCGTTATTGAAAAAACCATCAAGCAGACGCCAAGCACAGGCTTTAAAGCCTTTGGTGTTCAAAGCCGCATGATGTCGTTTGCTGTTGCAGAGCCAACAGAGCGATACATTATTTCATTAAGAGATCCATCCGTGGCTCGTTACCGTGGTGGTATCAATGGCTATGAGGCCACCAGTACGGAAGGTAAATCGAAGCTAGAAGTCAATGCGCCGCATGTTCAAAACTATGCGAATTACTTAGAAACCACTCAAGACAAGTTCTTAGCGCAACTGTCTACACAAGTGGGCCGTATGGTGACTCCGCTTGAGCAGCTTCAATTAGCTTCTAACGTACTTATTATTGAGCTTACTGAAGCCGAAGCGCAAAAAGCTGCCTCTATTCAGGGTGTTCGTAAAGTTCAAAAAGATCAGCTATTCCAGTTAGAAAGCACAGAGTCTCTCACCGGCTATGCGGTACCAGTAGACAATGCGAATGCTTCAGTATGGGCCATTACGGCCTTTACTTTGGTGCTCATGTTTGGCCTAACTGTATTTGCTTGGCGTCGTGGCTGGGTTGGCCGTAAGTCGGCTACCTTTGTTGCCATTGCCGCTTCTTTCGGTATGGCTGGCTGCTTTTATGAAGGCGGCTTCCAGTGGATTGGTGCTCCACAAATTTGGCACGGCACAGCCGGCTTAGAGCCGACCCGTGGCGAAGGCGTTGTGGTCGGTGTGATCGATACAGGTATTAACCCAATTTCAGATTCATTTGCTGAAGTTGCGGGCGATGGTTATCGTCACTCTAACCCAAAAGGCCAGTACTTTGGTGTGTGTGATCCTGCCAGTGAAGTCTACGATGCAACCTTCCCATGTAACGACAAGTTAATTGGGGCGTGGGGTGTACCGTTCATTAACGAAGGTAGCCCGCGAGATCAAGACGGTCACGGCTCTCACACGGCCGGTACTTCGGCTGGTAACTTGGTTTACAACGCAACGGTATCAGCGCCGACAGGCTTTGAAATCAGCAAAACCATTTCGGGTGTTTCGCCACGTTCTAACGTGATTGCGTATACCGTTTGTGGTGATGCAGGCTGTTACTTGAGTGCTATTTTGTTTGCCATCAACCAAGCTATTTTAGATGGCGTTGATGTTATTAACTACTCAATTGGTGGCGGTTCTTCTGACCCGTGGGCCGATAACGATTCATTGTCTTTCTTAGCCGCAATGGATGCCGGTATCTTTGTTGCAACCTCTGCTGGTAACTCTGGTCCTGAATTTGCGACAGTAGGTAGCCCAGGCGATGCACCGTGGATTACAACGGTAGCCGCAAGCTCACATGATTACCTGTATAAGAATTCAGTGACAGGTCTAACCAATGACCAAGGTGATTCATTGCCAGAAATGATCGGTCAATCGATCGCTCCAGGCTTTGGACCAGCGGCTATTGTTGATGCAGCCGATTACGGCAACCCACTATGTTTAGAAGGTCAATTCACCAGCAAGTTTGAAGGTGAAATTGTACTGTGTGAATTGGGTGCTATTGCTCGTGTCGCTAAAGGTACGAATGTAGCGGCCAATGGTGGCTCTGCAGTTATTGTTGCTCGACCTCCTCGTACGCCAGACGGTTCTGGTTACTTTGAAACAGATGCGCACACCGTGCCAGCAACTCAAATTACCTTCACCGATTTCACGACTATTCGCGAATGGTTAAAAACTGGTTCAGGACATGTCGGAACTATTACAGGCACCGAAGCTGTATTAGCGTCTGAATATGCCGATGTAATGGCTTACTTCAGTTCACGTGGCGTTAACCCAAGCGTGCCATCTATTGTTAAGCCAAACATTACCGCTCCGGGTCGTGCTATCTTTGCCGCTTTCCATGAAGGTTACAGCGAAGCAGAGCAAGACTACAACATCATTCAAGGTACATCGATGTCTAGCCCGCATATTGCAGGCGCAGGTGCGTTGTTAACCGCGCTTCACCCAGATTGGACACCCATGCAGATTCAATCGGCGATGATGACGACGGCGAATCTAAACCATGTAAAAGAAGATGGTGTAACGCAAGCCGATCCATTTGATATGGGTGCTGGTCGTATCGATCTAGTTGCGGCTGCAAACGCAGCGTTGGTTCTTGATGAGACACTGGATAACTTCTTAGCTAAAGATCCGTTCATTGGTGGTAAGCCTTCTGAGTTGAACCTAACTGGCTTGGGCGAAGACGCGTGTGTGGTTAGCTGTACTTGGACTCGTACGGTGACTAACGTGTCGGATAAATCAACACGTTGGAAGTCTCAATCGACTGATCACGTTTCTGTTGCTCCGAAGCACTTCCGTTTAGCGCCAGGTGAAAGCCAAACGCTTACCTTTACAGCGGATGCCTCTCGCACAAGTATTGGTGATTGGTTGTTTGATCAGGTTGTGATTAAGTCGAAGACTCGTCACGTTCCAGATGCCCACTTCCCAGTAGCTGCATTGTCGGCATTATCTAACCTACCTGGTTCGGTTGATGTTACAGCGGCATTCGAAACCGATTCGGTTGTATTACCAGGCTTGAAGGCGGTAGAGATTACTAACGCAATGGTTGAAATTACAGGCCTAGCGAAGTCTGAAGCTTATACCGGTGCTGTGGTTTCTGATCCGTCAAATGGAGATCCGTTCGATGGTGGGTTCGATCCTGCTGTTAATGGCCAAGAAGTATTCATCGTCGATGTACCGGCTGGAGCAACTCGATTTGTTGCTGAAATCACCGAATCAATGTCTGGCGATTTAGATCTATTTGTTGGTATTGGTTCTACTCCTGGCTTTGGCACACTAGCTGGTTACAGTGCTGCTGGCGGATCATTCGAATACGTTAACATCGCTAACCCGCCTGCTGGTCAAATGTGGATTGTGGTTCAAAACTGGGAGCCTGGTCACGTAGATGCACAAGACTACACAGTGCATGCGGCCGTGGTTACTGGAGATGAAATGAATCTGTCAGTTGATATGCCAACCGTACAAGCCGGTGGTGTACCGTTCGATGCTACCTTGAACTTCAACCTACCGGGTTCTGTATCTGGAGATCGCTTCTATGGATCTTTCTCTGTGGGGACTGATGCAGCGAACGCTGGTAACCTTGGTACAGTACAAGTTGATTTAGTGAGACAATAACGCTCATAAAATAACTGTATAAAAGGGCTCCTATTTTAGGAGCCCTTTTTTTTGGTGAATAAAAATAATTTTCTATGATTTCTGAATACTAAACTAGGTGAAAGTCGCTAAAATAAACGATTGATGATCTTAAAAAAATACGCATTCAAAATAAAAGAAGCTTCTAACCTTGCTTCGAAGGACGCTGCACAGGCATTAAAAAAGTGTAGCCCATGGTTATATCGCTAACGAATATAATTGAACTTTTTCTCGCAGTCTTGCTTGCTCTTGTACATGGCTTTATCGGCCAGCGCTTCTAATTCGTCGCAAGTTTTGGCTGAATCGGGGTAAATCGCTGCACCAATACTGGCATTGAAATCGAGCGATACGTTTTTGTAATAGATGGGTTGCGAGGTAATGGCCGAATGTATTTTTGTAAGCAACTTTTCAATCGATCGGGAATTCTTGCTGTCAATGTTTTCCACGATGATGGCGTACTCATCACCGCCCAATCGAGCCACAGTATCACTTTTTCTGACGCAAGACTCCAACCGAACGGCCACTTCTTTGAGCATAAGATCTCCTGCTTTGTGGCCGTGCACATCATTGACACCTTTAAACTTATCCAGATCCAGAAAGATCAACATAAAATGGCTATCCAATCGCAAGCATCTTTCGATCGCACTATTGATACGATCTTGATATAGGGCTCTCCCTGCCAGTCCAGTTAAGTGATCATAGTTAGCCCGTTGGAAAATGGTGAGTTCGCGCTTTTTTCTTTCGATACCCTGAAGCATCACATTGACAATATTGGGGTATTTTATTTCATCTTTAGTTAGATAGTCTTGGGCGCCGTATTTCATTGATTCTACGGCAATGCGCTCGCTACCTTGACCGGTTAACATAATGACGGGCAATTCAATATTATTTTCCCTTAATTGCTGCAGCACTTCTATGCCATTTAACGCCGGCAAGGAATAATCTAGGAGCATGCAATCAAAGCGATTTACTCGAATAATATTAAGGGCATCCTTTCCATTATCGGTGGATAATGCTTCCCACTCGTGTTGGGGATCATTGGCAAGAGATTCAATGCAGTATTCAACATCGTCTTCAATGTCGTCAACGATGAGCACGCGCTTCTTTTCTTTCATAGATCACCTTTTGGCAAAATAGAAACTTCAAACCAATATTCTCTAAGCTGCTTGATCGCGTCTAAGAAATTATCTAAATCGACTGGCTTTTTAATGTAGCTGTTGGCACCGAGTTCGTAACAGTCTTCAATGTCGCGTTCATCGTTTGAGGTGGTCAGTACTATTACTGGGATTTTTCGTAAAGTTTCGTCTGCCTTGACGGTTTTAAGCACTTGGCGGCCGTCGATCCCTGGCATATTCAGATCTAGCAAAATAATGGCCGGTGGTGGGTATTTTTCTTCGTCATTAAACGGCGGTTTCTGTTGAAGGTAATTCAACGCCGATTGACCATCTTCGCAACGATAAATTGGGTTGCGTAAGCTATCGGAAAGTTCAAAAGCGTCCATCATGACTTCATAGTCATCCTCACTGTCTTCAACGACCAATATTAGTTGATTCGCCTTAATTCGGCTCATGAGTAACTCCTTCTAACGTGAAATGGAAGGTCGACCCTTTTCCAAGTTCAGAATCAACCCAGATCTGTCCGCCTACTTGTTTAATAATCTTTGCTACAAAGGCTAAACCGGCACCTGTGCCCGAACCATAGCTTTTTTCACTGTTCAGTCTTTTAAACATTCTAAAAATATTGTCATGGAACATAGGGTCAATGCCAATGCCATTGTCTTGCACATGAAATACATTATTAAGCGTTTTAGTATCGTGTTTAAAGTGCTTATCAAAACGGATGTTTATCAGTTTTTGCTCGTTGTCGTTATATTTTAAGGCGTTTGAAATTAAATTTCGGAAGATTATCGAAACTTTAAAACGATTGGCGTATAACTCCGGTAGCGGAGCGCTTATTTCTACACGTCCATTTGATTCACTGATTAGTTTCCCTAGCAATTGAACTTCACTATTGATCAGTTCTTCGACCGAGAATGTTTCTTTGGCGTCTTCTGCCCGTCCAATGCGAGAAAAATAGAGTAAATCGCTGATGAGTTGCTCCATTTTTTCGGCCAGAACGGCCATTCGGTTTAGCTTTCGTTGTCCTCTTTCATCGAATTTATCGTGGTACAGTTTTAGCAGTGAATGAGCATGGTTGTTAATGCCTCTTAATGGTTCCTTTAGATCATGTGAGGCAATATAGGCAAAGTCGTCTAATTCTTGATTACTGATTTCCAACGCCTCTAAATATTGCGACACCTGTGCCTCTTGAACCTTTCTCTCGTTAATGTCTTGAACTTGGGAAATAAAATGCATTGGGTTATTGTTTTTATCTCGGATTAAAGATACGGTCAGCAGCGCCCAGAATATTCTTCCCGATTTTGCTTTGTACCTTTTTTCTATTTCATAACTGTTGATTTCACCGTTAAACATGGGCTCTATATAGGGCAAATCCAGCTCAATATCGTCTGGGTGCGTGAGCTCTTTAAAGTTACGGGTGATGAGTTCCGCTTCTGGGTATTCAAGCAGTTCGCACATCGCCCGGTTCACTCTAATCCACTCGCCTTCAAGTGAGACTAATGCAATGCCGATGGGTGATGATTCCATTGCGGTTTGAAATTGTTCTTGTTCTAATTTTAACAGTTGTTGTACTTGGCGCTCGGCTGAAATATCACTGCCCAACGACCCAAAGTGCGTCGTTACGCCATCGGTATTTTGTACAGGGAAAATTGTCAGTCGAACCCAATATTCACGACCATCTTTTGTTACATTGATCATTTCACCCGTGAATACTTTGTTGTTTGCTAAAGCCTCTTTAATGCGCTGGCGTTGCTCCAGTTGCTCGCCCATAGAGCACTGACGGTCTTGTAAAATATTGGGGTTTTTTCCTAGCAGCTCTTCAGGTTGATAACCCGACAACGCTATATTAGACGCGCTGGCAAAAACAATCGAAGGGTCTTCAATGTTTGCATTGGTTATTAGTAGCGCATCTTTGGAATTATTAATGGCCGCTTCAAGTAGACGCAATTGTTCATCTTTTTGAATGCGTTCGGTGATGTTTTCATGGATGCCCGATACTTGCAGGGGCTGACCAATAACAGATCGCTTTGAAACTTTGCCTAAGGAACGAAGCGTTAGCCATTGCCCTTGCTTGTGTTGCACACGAAACTCTAATTCAAAGGTCGATTTGTCACCTGTTAAGCAGTCCGTAATGACCGCTTTGGTGGCATCGCGATCGCCTGGGTGGATAAGGTTATACCACTCGGCCTCTTTGCTAGGAAATGAATGGACGTTATAGCCCAGCATGGTTATCAGAGTGTTGGAAAATGTTATCTCATCACTCACTAGATCCCATTTCCATGGACTTAAAGCCGCCCCTTCTAACGCCATTTCGAGGTGCTCTTTAATTTCTACAGATTCTCGTTCTTTCTTTAAAAATAGGAAAACCGAGGCTGCAATCACCCAAACGGCGATAATAGAGAGCATTCGATTGATGAGGGCGTATTCAAGCGTAGAAATAGGCGGCGGTGAAACAAAGTACCCTAAAATTATTAAAATCGAGGCCAGTATCGCACTCAACCAAGGTGCTGATTTTTGTTTAAACCATAAACAGCTTAACACCAACGGCACATAAGAAACGCCAACGGCAACGCCCAGTGGCATTATCATGTCTAGTGCGAATACGGAAAAAAACAAAAACAGAGTAAAGAATAAATATTTGCGACCTTCGTATTGAGCCGTACCTTGATAAGCTAAGGCTAACGATAACAATAGGAAGCTGAAGGATGTTTGTGGTGCTATTTGAGTAAACTGACCCCAACCATAGGCCGCTTCCACGCCCAGTAGGTAACCAATTAATGGTTCAATAGACAATGCCAACAGTGTTAGTACTAGCGCTAGTGCTATAAATTGGCTGGCGACGTGATGCTTACAATGGTTCAGACCTACGATGGCCAACCCTAAAACAATAAAGCTTAACGCGCTGTTAGGCCCCATTCGCCCTGGGTGTGAGGTGCCCACCATGATTTCAGATGATATGAACAACTCGTCAATGCGTAAGTTAGTCTGAAAAATGTATTCAAGTAATGTGAGCAAACCGATAACGACAGGTACGGAGCACATTGCTAAAGCGGTTCGATGGTACTGCTTTTCATAAAGGAGAAGGGCTAAAGCACTTAAGGCCAACCCTAACGCCGAATTAAATTGCATGGGCGCAATTGTGGGCGTTAATTGGAAGAGCGCAGGCACAGCAAGTAGCCAGCCAAATACCGCGGCTACTGCACTGAATAATACAAGTAAAGCGATTACGATCACCATAGATCCATCTACTTAATGCTTAGGGTTTATTATTATTTTGTTCACTAATGAAAATACTATAGCGTCAATTGTGAAAAATGCATCACTATCGTGTATTTTTTAGGCTGATGAGTCGATCGATTGTAAAGACGGATACACTTATCCACCTTCGATGAACTGGAAAGCAAAAGCGTATTGTCAACCCCGATATTCAACTAATAAAGCCGATTAATTAAATTAAAGTGTTGATTTTATTGAGCTTTTCAGAAATAGAATGGATCTGAGTGTTTTTGACTCAAGTTTATAGATCCCTTTAAATTCGGGGCTCAGCGTGACTTCTCAAATGTTTATCCCAAGAGTTATCCACAGTTTCTGTGAGTAACGGTCTTTCATTTGAGATGTGCACGCGGCCGGTCATTGGTGTGAGCTAGCTTGGCATTTCTATTCGTTCAGACACTTCAAGTTGGCCGTTGATTGTCAAAAATGGGCACGTTTTTGCCATCTCTAAAGCCGCTTCCATCGATTCGGCTTCTACAATGGTGTAACCAGACATTTGAGAAGATCCGCCTTGCGAAACACTGCCATCTGGGTTGACTGTTACCGTTCCTTTGAGAGGGTTCATCGGGCTTACAGCGGCATCGCCGAGCGATTGAATCCACTGCATATAGTCGGCAAAGTGCTTTTTGCCTTCCTCAGGTGTTTTCGGGGTATCGCCACCGATATAAACCATTACATATTGTGACATAGCTATCTCCTTGAGATTTTGTTTTTAGTAGGAATCGGTTAACCTCAATCGACAAGCCAAATTACCAAAAGGTCATATCATTGAGTTCACCACTTACTATAGGCGTGTTATGTCGCAGTGCATACAAAAAAAAATAATGACTATCTTCAAACGTTTTTTGAGAATGTTGTTTCTATGTGCATGCATCCCTTTAGCGGGTGCTATAGACACTAAGCCGCAATGGCGGGTGATTCACGAACCCATGTTTAGCTTGATCTACGAAGCAAATATTCATTCACATGCGCAAAGAGTCGCGGTTCAGCTAAACTATTATTTGAATCAGCACCTAAATGAAATGCCGCTGACACGAGCCATGAAGCCCATTCCAATTGTTCTTTATACAAGAGCGCATACATCGAATGGCAATGTTGGCCTAATGCCTTACCGGTCTCTTTGGTTTAATAAGCCAGCCCCCTTTGCACAGTTAGAATGGTTTGACGCGCTTGCCGTACATGAAGGTAGGCACATTGTTCAATATAACCAAATGAGCGACAACCTAGTGGCAAAGGCGATGAGTTTTGCGCTCGGTGAATTAGGCTCGGGTGCTTTTTCAGCGCTATTTTTGCCTGCTTGGTTTTTTGAAGGTGACGCCGTAGTAAGTGAAACACTGATGACTGAAGGCGGCCGGGGTCGCACAGCTTCGTTCGATCTGTGGTATCGCACAGATTTACAGGAGCGCGCGCCCTACTCATACGAGAGAGCCATGCTAGGTACAGGCTTTGATCGCACACCGAGACACAGCCCTTATGTTTTAGGTCGCTATTTAACGGCCTATTTGCGTAGCGAGTATGGTAGCGACCTGTTCGATCGCATTATTAACCGATTAGCGACACCGTCGGGTTTTAACTTAGACAGTGCGTTAAAAAAAGAAACTGGGTTAACTTTAAGTAAACACTACCAACACATGGTGTCGTCATTACAAAGCTATTGGCAGCATCAACAAAGCACATTGGATGTTTCCAGGGTTGACTTAATTAAGGGGCAACAAGGAGAGCATTGGCAAAGTTTTTACCCCATTAACGTTGTGGATCAACAAGTATTTGCCGTTAAGGTTGACGCCAAGTTGGGCTCATCGATTGTGGTCATTGAAGAGGGGCGCGACCGACTTATTCAACCGTTAACAAATCGGGCCGCTCGCAGTTACTATGGCGGATCAAAAACAATGTCGGTTGTCGCGCATAACCATCAATGGTGTTGGATCGAAGAAAAGCCCCATGCCAAAAAGCCCTTTCGAGACACTGCGGATTTGTATTGCTGGAGCCAAGATGAAGGAGAGCAACAACTCTCAGTTGGAGAGCGCTTTACTTATGTGGGTAGTAACCATCATCAGTTTTTAGTCAATCGTTTTAATGAAGACAGAAGCAGTGAATTTGTTTTGTTAGATAAAAAAGGCGGTTTATTGAAAGTTGTACCTTTACCGAACTACAGTATTGCTTACGATATTCGGCCTGTTCAAGATGGCTGGGTTTACGTCTTGTCTGGGGGCGAATCCGATGGCGTGTATCATATTGACCGCGAGCTAGAAAATACAACTTTACTTAAACCTAACTCGCATGAAACGTTGCGATCTCCTATATTAACAGAGCATTGGCTACTTTATAGTTCCGATGTTTCTGGCATAGATCAAGTTTACGCCCGTTCACGTGCATCCGACAAAACATATCAGGTAGCAACACGCCCTTATGGCAGTTATTTTTTACATTGGGATAAAGTTAACCAACGGGTAGTGATGGCTGATTATACGGCGCAAGGTCAGCAAGTCGTAGCGGTTGAATTTAAAGATTTACCTCAAGCTCCGACTCACTGGAAGCCGGTGGATGCACAGCCGCGTTCCGCACCGATATTTATGGAAGCGCTAGAGCAGCACCTGCCGATCACCGAGGTTGAAATTACTCAAGTTACCTTTGAGAGCGAGCCTTACTCGCCGGTTCGGCACTTATGGAATCCTCACAGTTGGAAATTGTTATTCGATGGCGATCAATTAAGCGCTTCGATATTTTCAGACGATGTGATGGATAAAGTGAATGTCCAGCTCACGAGTGGGTATGATGACAGCGCAGAAGATTGGTTCGGTAGCATTAATGCACAATATCGATCAGATGCGGGGCCTTTTTATCGAACCCGTATAGAAAAAATGATAAACGAAAATGATCAAGTGGAATCAAGCGTGAGTATTTTAGCTCAGCAACCCATTGAAAAATATTTCGGTGTGTATCAATCTACGTGGCAGCCATACATTGGAGTTGAGCGTCAAGCATTCAATCAAGGTGATTCGTTGACGCGATTAATTTATGGCACTCGTTATCAACGAATAAAAGAGCGTGCTTTTCAAGCAATAGAAACACCATCAGGCTTTGAGCAGAGTATTGATGGCCAGTTCTACCTTGCCGAACAAACAATCAACTGGTTGTCGAGCTCTAAGTTAACGATGGAAGGCTTTAATGAGAAGCAATCTGTAGATTTTGCGTTGTCGTTACAGCACCTTAATACCCCGCAATCAATGTTAAGCCAACCGCGTATTTTTAGTCCGATAGATCAACTTGGGTACAGCGCTCAAATGGAAGCCAATTACCGAATTAACTTAGGCCCAGTTGGTCGGTCGTTCACGCCACTGATGTATTGGCGTAATACGGAAGTAAATTTCAGTTTGCTGAGTCAGCAAGTGGGCGATTCGAATGAGCTAGCCTTTGGGTTGGGTGTTGCGCCCAACGTCAATGTGTTAAGAAATACAAATCTTAAACTTAAGCCCAGTCTATCATTGTACTTTCAGCCAAATAGCGGCGCTGTAAGCTTGGAATACCAAATTCAATTAGGCGGGTTTTAGGCTACGTTTGAAGAAAATATTTAATATTAATCCAACATTATTTGGAGGCAAAAATGACCACTGCGACAGAACACTACCCGATAGGAACGCCTGGACAACCGTGGGGCGACGTCGAAAAATTACAATGGCTGTCGCAGCAGGTTAAGCATCGAAGTTATAAGAAAGATGTGATTAGCAAAGTTGAGGCACTGGCGGAACGGTTTGATGTGGAAACTTATGGCCAGTTAAATTATGGCGCTGATCAGTACCCACTTTATGCCATTCGAACTCGCAATTGGCAAGCGAATTTGCCGGTGGTATTAGTGACCGGCGGTGTGCATGGCTATGAAACCAGTGGCGTGCATGGCGCTTTAAAGTTTGTAGAAGAACATGCTGAACGCTTCAGTAAAAAAGTGAACTTGCTCATTGCACCTTGTGTCAGCCCTTGGGGCTATGAACGCATTCACCGCTGGAATGCTAACGCTATAGACCCTAATCGTTCTTTTAGAGACAACAGTCCTGCCGAAGAAGCAGCCGCCTTAATTCGTCTGGTTGAGCCAATTCAAAAGCGTATTTTGTTGCACATTGACCTTCATGAAACAACGGACACCGATGAAACAGAGTTTCGCCCTGCGTTAGCCGCACGAGATGGAAAATTCAGTGGCCCTCATATTATTCCCGATGGCTTTTACCTAGTAGATGATACTGAACATCCACAGCCTGCGTTTCAAAAAGCAATCATTGAAGCCGTTGAGAAAGTGACTCATATAGCTCCAGCCGATTCAAAAGGTGAGTTAATTGGTTCGCCGATTACGGATAAAGGTGTGATTCGCTACCCACTAAAAGCACTGGGTTTATGTGCGGGAATGACACCTGCGACATTTAAAACCACAACAGAGGTGTACCCGGATAGCCTTAAAGCTACTCCTGAGCAATGCAATTTAGCACAAGCAGTGGCAGTTCAAAGTGCTATCGAATTTGCACTAAAACATGGTTGAAAATTTTGGTGTGTCGATTTGGATAGAGCATCGCTCCATATAAAGCACGGCCTTCAAGCTTAAAGGCCGTGTAATTAGGAGTTGTGTGAATTAACGTTATTGATTGAGACGCAGTTCAAATCGATCCGCATTCATAACCTTAACCCAGGCGCTAATAAAATCAGTGGTGAACTGATCATTGGCATCATCGCTTGCATAAAACTCTGCCAATGCTCTTAGCTGCGAGTTCGAGCCAAAGACTAAGTCTGCTCGGCTGGCCGTCCATTTTTTCTTGCCACGAGTTCGATCAATTCCGTAAAAGGTTTGAGCATCGTCATCAGTCGGTATCCAGTTAATGTCCATATCTGTAATATTCACGAAAAAATTATGATTCAATGCTCCGGGTGTTTGAGTAAGCACCCCGGTCGAATCGTCGTTCACCGTTACATTTAGGGCGCGTAGGCCGCCCAATAATACAGTCATTTCCGGTGCTGTTAACGTTAGCAGCTGTGCTCTATCCAACAGTAGCTCTTCCATTGATATGTTGTATTGTCGCGGGCAGTAATTACGGAAACCATCGGCCACGGGTTCAAGTGCTGCAAACGATTCAACATCGGTTTGCGCTTGGCTGGCATCGGTTCGACCCGGAGTAAAAGGTACGACTCTCTCATTCCCCGCTTCACGCGTTGCCTGCTCTATCGCCGCACAGCCAGCGAGTACAATTAAATCGGCCATAGATATTTTTTTGCCGTCACTTTGTGCACCGTTAAACGCACTTTGAATTTGTTCGTATACAGATAGTACCTTTTGCAATTGTTCGGGCTTGTTCACCGCCCAATCTTTTTGCGGTGCTAATCGAATACGAGCTCCATTAGCCCCGCCACGGAAATCCGATCCTCGAAAAGTTGAGGCCGACGACCAAGCCGTATAAATAATCTCTGCCGTGGAAAGACCCGAAGACAATACCGATTTCTTTAATTCGGCGATATCAGTTTCATTAACCAAAGGATGATCCACCGTAGGAATCGGATCTTGCCAAATTAAATCTTCGGCCGGTACTTCTTCACCGATGTATCGAGATTTAGGTCCCATGTCTCGGTGGGTTAACTTAAACCATGCTTTTGCAAAGGCATCGGCAAATTCATTTGGGTTTTTCTGAAAGTGCTCTGAAATTTTTCGATACTCAGGATCGAGCTTCAAAGACATATCAGCGGTCGTCATCATCAGGCCGACTGGGATATTGGCGTCTTCAGCATCGGGCGCATGGTCACTCTCAGCCAGTCCGACGGCTTTCCATTGATGCGCGCCAGCAGGGCTTTTAGTCAGTTCCCATTCATACCCAAGAAGTACTTCAAAATAGCTGTTGTCCCATTGAGTTGGTGTCGGTGTCCAAGCGCCTTCGATGCCACTGGTGATGGTGTCACGACCATGGCCTTTACCGAATTGGCTTTTCCAACCGAAACCCATTTCTTCTATAGCCGCGGCTTCAGGCTCAGCGCCAACTAAGCTTGCATCGCCGGCGCCGTGTGCTTTACCAAAGGTATGACCGCCAGCGACAAGGGCGACTGTTTCATAGTCGTCCATACCCATTCGGGCAAAGGTGTCTCGTACGTCGCGTCCAGAGGCCAATGGGTATGGGTTGCCATTAGGGCCTTCTGGGTTCACGTAGATTAAACCCATTTGTACCGCAGCAAGTGGCGCTTCAAGTTCGCGATCACCCGAGTAACGGTTATCGCCAAGCCATTCTTTTTCTGCACCCCAGTAGATATCCTCTTCTGGTTCCCAGATGTCCTCGCGGCCGCCACTAAAACCATAGGTTTTTAACCCCATAGACTCTATTGATACGTTGCCGGCTAAAATAAATAAATCGGCCCACGATAACGCTCGGCCGTATTTTTTCTTTACTGGCCAAAGCAATCGACGAGCTTTGTCTAGATTGCCGTTGTCTGGCCAGCTGTTGAGCGGTGCAAAACGCTGACTGCCACTACCAGCTCCGCCGCGACCGTCCGCAGTCCGGTAAGTGCCCGCCGAGTGCCAAGCCATACGTACCATAAATGGACCATAGTGATTGTAATCGGCCGGCCACCAATCCTTGGAGTCCGTTAAAACCGTTTCGATCGTCGCTTTTACGTCTTTTAAGTTCAGTGCCTGAAAGGCCTTTGCATAATCAAAGTTTGCATCTAAAGGGTCAGACTTAGTATCGTTTTGATGCAATATTTTTAAGTTCAGTTGATTTGGCCACCAATCTACGTTTTGGGTACCGCTGTTTGCCAACTTAGTATTGCCGCCGTGCATTACAGGGCACTTTCCTACATTTTCATTGCTCATAGCATTCTACCTTTTGGTTGTTATATGGAGGCCTATTGATCAGGTTGATCAGTGTAGACGATCGCAAGGTTTTGATCTGATGATCCATTTGTTAATCACAGTCTAGAGGGTGGGTTTGGTTCTGTATAATTGATTATTTGGCACAATATGTTCTATTTTTTAGAATGAAGAGGTGTGAAAGGGTGTCTAGTTGAATAGACTTTTGCTGGTCTCAATGCTGCATAAAGGCAAACTTTTTAGCGAGTACTATGCAGCAGGCTCTAACAGCGCTGAATTGCAATAGCAGGGTTGGCAAAATATTTTAGATAATTTAAAAGCGCACTTAGAGGGACCATAATTAACCCCAAAATGTAGATCGGTGAGTTTGGCTATGTGAGTGTCTGTATGGATACTGAAGGTAATCTTATTGGGTTAAGCTCCATGCAATAACCTCTTTTAAATACAAAAATGCCAGCGAAAGTCGACCAACGCTGGCATTAAATATAAGTTAAAAAAACTTAAAACTTAAAACTTAAAGCTTAACGATCAACTTACCTTTGTTTCCACCGGTAAAGAATAAGTTCAAGCCTTCAATAGCTGACTCTAAACCTTCTAGGGTGTGGCTACGGTATTTGATTTTGCCCGCCATCACATAAGGGGTTAACTTCTCAAGTAGTTGAGGGGTTTCATGAAAGTGATCTGGCATGGTGAAGCCTTGAATGGTCAAGCGCTTACGAATGGCATTCATCCAGCTAGGACCTGGTGCAGGTTCGCCGCCCACGTAATCTGCAATCATGCCGCAAACGATTAATCGGCCATGGGCGTTCATGCGGTCAAAGACCAGCTTTTGAATTGGACCGCCGGTATTTTCAAAGTAAACATCAATACCATTTGGCGTCAGCTCATTTAATTGAGCTGAAATATCGTCAGACTTATAGTTAATGGCACCATCAAAACCTAATTCATCGGTCAACCAAGCGCATTTTTCTTCACTACCGGCTACACCAATAACACGCAAGCCATCCGCTTTTGCCAGCTGACCCACAATTGAACCAACAGAGCCTGCAGCGCCAGTCACGACAATTGTCTCGCCTTCTTTAGGCTTACCAAAACTGTATAAGCCTTTTGTAGCCGTTAAACCCGGTAGTGCAAAAACCGAGAGTATCATTTCATCAGATAAGCTCTTATCTAATTTATTTACGCCAGTACCATCGCTGACCAGCATTTCAGTCCAGCCAAACATGCCATTCACTTTGTCGCCAACGGCGAAGTCTGGGTGTTGTGATTCAATCACTTCACCTACACCAGAAGAGCGCATTACTGTTCCCAGTTCCACGGGTGGAATGTAGCTTTCTGTGTCAGGCGACATCCAACCAAACATAGCTGGGTCTAATGACATGTGATTCTGTTTAATTAAAAACTCACCACTTTTAATGTTAGGTACTTCTTTTTCAACAATTTCAAACAATTCTGGGCTGCTAGGACCCGTAGGGCGTTTAATCAGATTGATGGCTTTATAAGTAGGCATTTAGGATTCCAAAATAAGGTTGTTGTTTCGACATTGATAATATGGGGTGATTTTTATTTATTAAAATGGCTTCATATAGGGTGGATTTTACGTATCTTTATTGTTTTTATGACAATAATAGGGTTTTTCAAGATAAACGAAGCGCGTTCTAGCTTTTATTTATCGTTCAGCGTCAAAGGTCGCTTCGGCGGAAAATCAACCTATCTCGGTCGCTCAAGCACATCCGTGTGCCGCTAAACTTCGCCATCCATGGCTCAGATTCCCGAGCTAAGTTAATTTCCCACCAAAGCTTTGTACTGCAGTGTGTTTTAGTCTATTTAACCGTTCAGCATCAAAGGTGGCTTCGGCGGAAAATCAACCTATCTCGGTCGCTCAAGCACATCCATGTGCCGCTAAACTTCGCCATCCATGGCTCAGATTCCCGAGCTAAGTTAATTTCCCACCAAAGCTTTGTACTGCAGTGTGTTTTAGTCTATTTAACCGTTCAGCATCAAAGGTGGCTTCGGCGGAAAATCAACCTATCTCGGTCGCTCAAGCACATCCATGTGTCGCTAAAGTTCGCCATCCATGGCTCAGATTCCCGAGCTAGGTGAATTCCCCACCAAAGCTTTGTTCAGCGGTGTGTTTTAGTCTTTAAACACGCAGCCCGCAGCCCGCAGCCCAAAACCTATATACACTCCCAATGCGCAGCGCTAAACTGCTATTTTCCATGAACGGCTCTTTGATATGCGTTTACTCGTTGTGCTATTTCTGGTGTTTGCTGGCCAATTCGTTTTTGCCGCGACCGACTACCGACCATACATACTTGGGGAGTGGCAATGCCAAAGCAGTGTACACACCCAATATGGTGATACGCTTGCGATAGGGGATTTAAGCATAAACGATAATGGTCATTTGCTTGGATCAGGCAACCTGTTGTTTTTTTATCCAAGGTTAAATACGGAGGTGCCATTAGCTGCTAGTCTGAAAGCGAAGTGGACCTTTGTGAATAACCAGCTAGTTGTTAGCCAGTTGTCAGGCGATATTATTTCACCTTACCCACTGTTAAACGGCGTTGCCAGCTCATTTAAGCAAGATATCCTGCAACAAAAAACCGTTACTTTTAAACTCGCTAAAATTGGTAAAAAGTTTATGGCCTTTACGGCAGAAGATCAGACTGAAATACAGTGTATTCGGCCTTTAGCTGAGTAAGTTTATTAAAGGTTAATTTGTAAATTGGTGTGTTTGAGTTTTTTCTTATTTCAAAAGTATTAGTCAGGTTCTATGGATCAATTACGGGCGTTAAAATATTTTGTTGCGGTGGCTCAAACAGGTAGCTTTACGCAAGCGGCTGCGCGCTTCAATGTACCTCCTTCTTCATTGTCTAGACGAGTGGCTGATCTAGAGGCGAGTTTAGGGGCTACTTTGCTGAAGCGGACTACTCGGGTGGTGAAGTTAACGGAAGTTGGCCGAAATTATTATTTACAGGTCGATGCAATTATTCGTGCCTTAGAGCAATCCGATGAGTCGGTGCGCAGTTACCATTCAGAACCGATGGGGCGACTTAAGATCAGTTCTATGGTGGGCTTTGGTGAGCAGGTGCTCATTCCGTTGTTGGACCAATTCTCAGTGCAATACCCTAAAGTCATGCTCGACCTTACGCTCAGCGATCAACTTTCTGCATTCGATCGCGATGATGTCGACATTGCAATACGAGGAGGCTATGCACCCAACGAGCGAGTTGTAGCGGTAAAGCTCATGCAAAACGATTTCTACCCTGTAGCCGCACAGGCTTATTTAGACAGTGCCGGTACACCTAAACATCCTTTCGATTTAAAAGCTCATCGAGGCTTATTTTTTCAATCACCCACCGGACCAACGCCCTGGTTATGTTTTGTCGAAAATCAATGGCACGATGTCTCAGGGACGCCGGTATTGATATCTAATAGTGGGCATTGGTTAGTCGATCGGGCTGTGAAAGGCGAGGGGATTTTGATGCTACCGAAGTGGGTGACTCAGCCTTATCTAGAGTCGGGTGCGCTACAAGAAATCCACTTTGACACCCCGGTTAACATAACTCAGCAACCGGATTTTGGCGTGTTTTTGTTGTATCAAAAACAGCGCTACTTAGTGCCAAAAATTAAGACGGCGGTTGATTTTATTGTTTCGAATTTAAAAGCTTAAACGGAAGCCTGGCTGAGCTCAAATGATTGTACAAAGGGGTAAATTTGCTCAAAATCACTCACAACCTGTTGAGTTAAAGCCATTAACTTTTGCCTAGACTGATGGCCGTGGTCTATGAGTAGGCAATGGGTATTAAGTTCGTTGGCTACATCATAGTCGTGGTGAGTGTCTCCTATAATTAACGCAGTTTCCGGGTTAATGGCGTTAGCTTTTAGTAGTTGGCTACCTTGTTGAAGTTTGCTGGCGGCGTGTTGGTTGTCTAAACCAGTTACATCGTCAAAATAATGCAATATGTCTAAATGTTTCAATACCTGCATTAGCTCGTCGTGCTCAAAAGCCGAAAGAATATACTGTTTTATACCGCCTTCTTTAAAGTAAGCCAGTGTATTGAACGCACCAGGATACAGTGAGCAGTGTCGAACTGATTTGTTGTAGGGTGTTATATATTCTTGCGCAAGATTTTTAAAAGGATCTTGTTGAAAATCAAACCCTAGAGCCTGGTAATAATGAATGACCGGAAACTGAAAAACCTCTGAATATCTCGCTCGGTCTAACAAAGGCAGACCTCGCTTGATTAGCAGCCTATTCATAATGTTGATACATAGCTCGACATCATCGAGTAAGGTGCCGTTAAAATCCCATATTATATGTTGTATGCGGTTCATTGGCGGTAAATAGTTTGAATTATGTGAAATCCAAATTTTGTTTTTACTGGGCCATGAATGGCGAGCACCTCTTTTTTAAATACAATGTCATCAAAGGCTTTTACCATTTGACCACGGCGGAATTCGCCTAAGTCACCGCCTTTTTTTGCCGATGGGCAAGTGGAGTGCTTTTTAGCGAGTTTACCGAAGTCTGCCCCTTTTTTAAGTTCCGCTAATATTTTTTCGGCTTGGTCTTTTTGCTTCACTAATATATGCCTAGCACAAGCAAGGTTGGCTGGTTTAGCCATAGATGTTACTCCTATCAAATATTTAAAGCGTTTCTTTGGGTTGCTTTGCAGATAACTTTTTTGTTCTGGTGAGTACTTCAACCCAAGTAATGAGCCTACCCAGTGCGCCTTGCTGTTGCTGGTAAAACTGAAAAGCCTTTTGTCCGAAAGTGTCTCTTAAATCTCTTGATTTAAACAGTCCGAGAATACGCTGCGTGAGTTGCTCTGGAGTATCAACTATGATCGCGGCATTATCGAGTTTCATGGCATCGAAAATGGTTTGAAAGTTTATGTAGCTGTTGCCGCTGATAACTGGCACGGCCAGCGAAGCGGGTTCGATTGGGTTGTGTCCGCCACCGTTGTTTAAAGAATTTCCTATAAAGGCGGCATCGGCTATGCCGTAGAACAGCATTAATTCACCTAATGTATCAACTAAAAATACAGAGTCTCGGTCGGCACAGTGAGTATCGACTGAGCGCTTTGAAAATTGAAAGCCTTGCTGGCGAATGAGCTCGGATATTTTATCTGAACGCTCAATGTGTCGAGGCACTAACAGGAGTAAAGCATTCGGTATTTGCTTTACGATGTGCTGGTGAACTTCTAACAAAATGGCCTCTTCACCAGGGTGCGTGCTAGCCGCAATCCAAGTTGGGCGACCATTGAGTGATTGTTTCCATCGTTTAATATCGGCCTGCAGTGCATCGTTGGGGGCAATGTCAAACTTAATAGAGCCTGTCACTTGCAGGCATTTTGAATGCACTCCGAGTTTAGCAAAGCGTTCAGCGTCGGGGGCATGTTGTGCTGCGATGCCAGAAACTCTTTGTAGCATGGGTTGAGTTAACGCAGAGAACCGACGGTAGCCGCGAAAAGATCGCTCAGATAAGCGGGCGTTCGCAACAATCACGGGCACTTGTTCTGCGTAGCAAGCATGAATTAAATTGGGCCAGAGTTCCGTTTCCATGATGGTTAAAGAACAAGGCTTTAATTGCTGCACTAACCGGCGTTGCGTGCTTTGAAAATCCCAAGGTAAATAGGCATGAAACACTCGCCCTGCAAATAGCTTTTTAACAGTGTCTGAACCAGTAGGGGTCATCGTGGTGATCAGTACAGGCGTATTAGGGTGCTTTAGCATCCACTGTTCTACCAGCTCTTTGCAGGCAATAACTTCGCCTACGCTTACCGCATGTACCCAAAAACTGCCGGTGGGCATGCTGGGCCAAACACCAAAACGTTCTTTGATTCGTTTGCGATAGCTGGGTTGTTTTAAACTTTTTAAATATAGGCGAATTAAGGCCAAAGTGGCTACGGGCCACCACAACATTGAATATAAAAATAAAGCTATTTTAGGGTGCATGTTAATCTAACCAATGGGCTAACACGTCGTTTAAGTATAGATAACCTAAATCGGTTGTTTTAATGAATTCTGAATTTTTTTCAAGCCAGCCCTTTTCAATGAGGGCTTGAAGTGTGGGCTTTATCGTCTCAGCATTTAACCCAGTAAACTGTTCAAAGTGCCCAATGGAGGTCGCTTCTCGTAATCTAAGGGTATTAATAAAATAGTCAAAGGGTCGATCAGTGGGGTCGACGTACTCTTCATGCCGTACCAATAATCGATCGGTTCTTAGGTAATCTTTGGGAAGCCGAGTTTTTCGTGTGCGCCTGATCGTAAAATTGGGCAAAGTCTGGGTAATTTTACCATGGGCACCCGGACCTACGCCGAGATAATCACCGTAACGCCAATAGTTCAGATTGTGCCGACTTTCTTTGCCAGGCTTACAATAGGCCGAGACTTCATATTGGCCAAAGCCGTTGGCGGCCAAATGAGCTTGGCCTGCTTTCTGTATAGCCCATAAGACATCATCTTCAGGCAGCGTGGGTGGCGCGCGATAAAACTCTGTATTGGCTTCAATGGTGAGTTGATACCAGCTTATGTGCTGTGGCGATAAAGCGAGCGCTTGGTCAATGTCATCGAGTGCCTCGGCCTCAGATTGGTTTGGCAATCCGTGCATAAGGTCGATATTGAAATTGCTTAAGCCGGCATCGTGGGCAAATTGTGCGGCTCTTTTCGCTTCGTCTCGATTATGAATTCGCCCGAGAGCGGTTAATCGTTGATTATTAAAACTTTGCACGCCAATCGATAACCGATTCACGCCAGCTTTCGCGAAGCCTTTAAACTTATTGGCTTCAGCTGTCCCGGGGTTAGCTTCTAGAGTGATCTCGGCATGATCTTCAAAGCCGATGGTGTCGTTGAGCGCATCTATAATGGTGGCAATGGCTTTATCGGATAACAAACTTGGCGTGCCGCCGCCAAAAAATACTGTGGAGATTAAGCGCCCTTGCGCTAGTGGTGCATCTTGCTTTATGTCGGCAATGAGCTGCTGAATAAAATCGTGTTCTGGGATGTCCTCAGCTTTTGAAGCATGAGAATTAAAATCACAATAAGGGCATTTTCGAATGCACCAAGGTACATGCACATACACCGATAACGGGGGCAAAATACTCAACTATCGGCCTAATCGCTGTTTGATTTGCTCGGCAAATGCTTTTACCGCTTGACCACGATGGCTTAATGCATTCTTTTGTTCTTTAGTGAGCTCAGCACTGCTACATTGATGGGCCTCTACCCAAAAAATCGGATCATATCCAAACCCATTTTCACCCCGAGGCTCATTTAAAATTTGGCCTTCCCAACTTCGTTGAATTATTAAAGGGGTTGGGTCTTCTGCGTGCCGCATAAACGCAAGCACGCATTGAAATCTTGCGGATCGATGTTCAGTCGGGGTGTCTTTTAATCGTTCAAGTGCCAATTGTAAATTAGCTTGGTCAGATTTTTCACCGCCATGCATGGCACTGAAACGTGCGCTGTAGATACCTGGCGCTCCATTTAAAGCATCTATTTCTAATCCTGAATCGTCAGCCAAAGCGGGCAGGCCAGTAATACTAGCCGCGTGCCGAGCTTTGATGATGGCGTTTTCAACAAAACTCAAACCGTCTTCAATGGCATCTTCTACGCCAAATTCCTTTTGCGGTTTAATGGAGATATCGAGAGGCGTTAACAATTCGGAAAATTCTTTTAATTTGCCGGCATTATTCGATGCTAACACCCATTGTTGAGGTTGGTTCATAATCAGTTTCGCCATACTTGTTGTGGAAATGTAAATTCAAAGGTGTCTTCACCTTCGATGTCGACGGTGATATCGAGCCAAATAGTTTCTTTGTCAAAAATTAGAAAATCACCAATGTGATATATGGCTTTGCCTTCTTTGAAAGTGCGCAAGGCAATGTCTCCGCGCTGCCCCATTAAATTGCGTTGCAATGCCGTCACCTTGGCTTCTACGGCAAAAGGTATGCTGTCTTGGTCTTGTTTCAGAACGGATAAATTCACAAACGCACGTTTGCCCGAACGGCTGATGTCGTAGCGCTTTGCTATTTCTGGGCTGAGCTCTGTTGTGTTTAGCACGATATAGTGAAGCTCATAGCCATTAAACTCGACCTTTTGCTCAGCGTGCACGAAACTTTGTAGAGCCGCACAGACGATCGCGATGGAAAACAGTAGTTTTTTCATTATGTTATTTCCTTAAGGCTACTGAAATAATTATTTTTTGCCAAGGTGATACAAAGCCACTTCACCTAACATATTAGGCAGCATTTTAATTTTCCAGTTGGCTTCATGTTCGCTGTCTACCACGGTACGCATCAGAATATCGATATTGTGTTCTTTGCAGAGCACTTCAAAATCTTTAAAGGTACAAAAGTGAATGTTAGGAGTATCGTACCATCGAAAGGGAAGGGCATCGGACATTGGCATCATGCCTCGTAAACCTAAGTAAATTCGAGTCGTCCAATGACCAAAGTTTGGGAACGTCACAATGGCGCGTTTACCGATACGTAACATGTCATCGACAATTTTATCGGGCGCATTGGTTTGTTGTAGCGATTGAGTCATGAGGACGGTATCAAAACTTTGATCATCAATGTAGTCTAAGCTGTCATTTAAGTCTTGATGAATCACCTCTACGCCTTTCTCGACACAGCTGACAATTTTTTGCGTGTCAATTTCCATGCCATAGCCCGTAACTTGTTTTTCTTTCTTAAGGTAGGCTAATAATTCACCATCACCACAACCTAAATCGAGTACTCGTTCACCTGGAGTGATCCATTGGCTGATCGCTTGCAAATCGGTTCTCATGAGCTCAGCCCCTGACTTGGTTTAGCTAAAAATCCAGATACGATGCCAACGTATTCAGGTATTGGAAACAAAAAGGCATCGTGACCTTGAGGGGCATCAATTTCTAAATAAGACACCGACTTTTGACCTCGCACTAATGCATCCACAATTTCTTTGCTGCGACTGGGGTTAAAACGCCAATCGGTAGAAAACGAAACCACCAAAAAATCACATTGGCTTTGGTTTAAACATCGGCTTAAGTCATCACCGTGGTCAGCGGCCGGGTCAAAGTAGTCTAATGCCTTGGTCATTAACAAGTAACTATTGGCATCGAACTTATCGGAGAAAATTTCACCTTGATATCGCAAGTAACTTTCGACTTCAAAATCGACCCCATAATCAAAACTCAGTTTTCCAGTTTTTAGATCTCGGCCAAATTTATCGCGCATTGAATCATCCGATAAATAGGTAATGTGGCCCAACATTCTGGCTAAAGATAAGCCACGTTTTGGAAGGGTGTTGTGTTGATAATAATACCCCTGATGAAAATCGGGATCGCTGGTAATGGCTTGGCGTGCCACCTCGTTAAAACCAATATTTTGCGCCGTCAATTTTGGCGCCGAGGCGATGACCACGCATTTTTTTAGTCGGGCTGGGTAGTCAATAGACCAGCGCAGTGCCTGCATGCCTCCTAAAGACCCGCCAACAACGGCATGCCAGCAATCAATGCCTAAATAATCGGCTAAACGTGCTTGGCTTTTCACCCAGTCTCGCACGGCCATAATAGGAAAGTTAGGGCCGTATCGTTCACCCGTTTCAGGGTCTATTGACGTAGGGCCGGTTGAGCCATGACAGCCCCCTAGGTTATTTAGAGACACCACAAAGTAACGCTGCGTGTCTATCGCCTTTCCTGGACCAATACAGGCATCCCACCAACCAGGTTTATCATCTTGTTCGCTATGATACCCGGCGGCATGATGATGGCCGCTGAGGGCATGACAAATGAGAATTGCATTCGATTTATCTGCGTTGAGTTCGCCATAGGTCTCATACATTAAATCGTAGCGTGGCAAAGAGCGGCCGCTGCGTAATGGCAAAGGTTGCTCGAAAGACGCTAGGTTTGGTGTGACAATACCGACGCTATCTGCTGGGATATCCCTTGGCATTGGTTTTCCTTAAAGTCCAAAAAACGGATGCAAGCCTTTAAGGCCCATCACAAAATTATAATACCCCGTCGAGCTGAGAATCGCGCCGCCGATAATGAAATCGCGCAGAATAATAATAATTAAAAAGCCGACTAAATAAGATAAATCGAGCATGCCAACTTGCATGTTTAATTTGCGCAACGGTCCAACAAATGGCTCGACAATTTCTTGTAAGAATGCCAAGAATGGGTTGTATTGCCCCATCGTCAGCAAGCCACCTACAGCGCTGATAATCATGCTCCATTGTAAGACCACTAAAATTAATCCAGCCACACTGACAATGGCCCAAATTACGAGTTGGCTAAGGTACGGAATAGGGTTAACGCCTAACAAAGCAATCACTAGGTTGGCTAATATTAGCTGACCTAGAAAAACCACCACTAGCGCAGCGAAATCTAGCCCGCCTACACTGGGAATAACGCGACGCGCTGGGTTCAAAAATGGCGTCGTAATTTTAATAACAGTGTGGGCTAGAGGGTTGTTAAAGTTGGCTCTCGCTATTTGCGCTAAAAAACGCGCCACGAGCGCAATTAGTACAATGCTAAAGGCCGTTCGTATAATCAGTACCGCTAATTCGCCGAGCATGTGTTACTCCTTATTTATTGTGACAATAGGTCAGTCAATTCTACAGATCGATCAAAGCAAGCTTTCATCGCATTATTCACGACCGTATCAATCTGGTCATCGTTAAAACTAAAAATCGCACGTTCAGTGGTGCCATTGGGAGAGCATACATTTTTACGCATTTGCCCAATGTCTTCATTGGTTTCGAGAATCATTTTTGCCGCGCCGAGCATGGTTTGGCCAATTAGGGTGCGGGCTTGTTGTTCCGTTAAACCTTGTTCGAGCGCTGTTTTAGACATGGCTTCGGCAAAACGAAAGAAATAAGCAGGTGCGCTGCCAGCCGCAGCCGTGACACTGTGAATTAATTGTTCATCTTCTACCCAGCTAATACGGCCGACCGCGCGGAAAACCGTTTCGGCGAAGGCTTTATGCTCTGGTAAACATAGGTTGTTCGCGAAAAGTCCGCTGGCACCAGCTTGCACCAATGAAGGCGTGTTGGGCATGACACGGATGATTGGTAAGGAGGCAGACAACCATTGCGCAATGCTTTGCGCTGGAATCGCTGCAACCACACTAAGAATTAGGGGCTTATGATCCGCCACGGCACTGGCAATGCTTTCACAGGTTTCTTTTAAACCTTGAGGTTTTACCGACAACACCAATGCATCACTGTGGATCACTAAATCATCGGCGTTTTTGGCGATGCTTAACCCTAAGGCGGCCCAGCCATCGCGCTTATCTTGATTGCGATCAAACACCCAAATGCTCTTGGCCTCAAACCCACTGGCGATTAACCCTTTGATAATAGCGCCTGCCATATTGCCGGCACCTAAAAAGCCTATGGTGTTCATGGACATCGTGTTACTCCGTTGTTGTGGGTCTTGCCCCAAAAATTTCACTGCCAACGCGAACCATGGTCGCACCGCATTCTATGGCGAGCTCAAAATCCGCGCTCATGCCCATAGACAATTCTGTGCAGCTTGAAAAGTCTTGAATGAGGGTGTCTCGCAATGATTTCAATTGCAAAAATTGAGCTTTTAAATCGTCTTTTGATAAGTTGGCTGCGGTTATCGTCATTAAGCCCTTAAACTCAAGAGCAGGTAGTGTAAGCAATTGCTTGGCTAATGCGTAGACTTCTTCGGTTAAAACGCCCGACTTTGCGGGATCATTACTGATATTCACCTGAATCAACACTTTAAGTGGCGCTCGTTTAGAAGGGCGCTGATCGTTTAAACGTTTGGCAATTTTAAACCGGTCTACGGTATGCACCCAATCGTAGTGTTCTGCAATCGCACGGGTTTTATTGCTCTGCAAAGGGCCAATAAAGTGCCATTCGCAACCCGAATGTGGCCATGAAGTGCGCTTTTCTACGGCTTCTTGGGCGTAATTTTCAGCAAAATGACGCTGGCCTGCCTGATAAGCTTGTTCTAATTGCTCCAAAGGCTTGGTTTTACTGACAGCCAGTAGCCTAACTTCATGGATCGGTCGCCCAGAAGCGCCCGCGCTGGCTATAATTCGTTCATTAACGGCTTTAAGTCGTGAACTAAGTAGCAAGTTCGTCATGATAATCTCATTTTTTTTGTTCACTATTGTCTGCATTATAACTGGCTGTGCTAAGCTGAACGACACTAAATTTATTTCTGTGTCGACTATTCGACGAATATAAGCCCCCTGATCGGAGTTTTGCATGGACATTACCGAACTACTTGCCTTTAGTGCCAAACAAGGTGCCTCAGATTTACACCTATCGGCAGGCCTTCCACCGATGATTCGAGTCGATGGTGACGTGCGTCGTATTAACCTTCCCCCGATGCCACATAAAGAAGTGCATTCTTTAATTTATGACATCATGAACGATAAACAGCGCAAAGATTACGAGGAGTTTTGGGAAACCGACTTCTCGTTTGAAGTACCTGGCGTTGCTCGTTTCCGTGTGAATGCGTACAACCATAACAGAGGCGCAGGTGCTGTATTTCGTACCATTCCATCGAAAGTATTAACGATGGAAGACCTTGGCATGGGGCAAGTCTTTAAAGACATTTCAGACACAGCTCGTGGTATATGCCTAGTCACCGGGCCGACGGGTTCTGGTAAATCTACTACCCTTGCGGCAATGATTAACTACATCAATGAAACAAAATATGAGCATATTTTAACCATTGAAGACCCGATTGAATTTGTTCACGAATCTAAAAAGTGTTTGGTGAACCAGCGTGAGGTTCACCGTGATACGTTAGGGTTTAGCGAAGCCTTGCGTTCGGCCTTACGTGAAGACCCCGATATTATTCTCGTGGGTGAGATGCGAGATTTAGAAACCATTCGTTTAGCGCTCGAAGCAGCCGAAACGGGTCACATGGTTTTTGGTACTTTACACACTCAGTCTGCTGCAAAAACGATTGACCGTATTGTCGACGTTTTCCCGGCTACCGAAAAATCAATGGTTCGTTCGATGCTATCAGAGTCGTTAATGGCGGTAATTTCGCAAACCTTATTGAAGAAAAACGGCGGCGGGCGAGTCGCAGCTCATGAAATTATGATTGGCACACCAGCCATTCGAAACCTCATACGTGAAGACAAAGTAGCGCAAATGTACTCCGCTATTCAAACTGGCTCACAGTATGGCATGCAAACACTTGATCAATGTCTGCAAAACTTGGTACAAAAAGGCATGATCTCACGAGAAGTTGCTCGGGAAAAAGCCAAGCAACCCGATAACTTCTAAATAGGAAGTACCATGGAATTCGATAAATTATTACGTCTAATGGTTGAAAAAGGTGCGTCTGACCTTTTCATAACCGCAGGTGTGCCACCCAGCATGAAAGTGAACGGCTCGGTTCTTCCCGTGACTAAGTCGCCCTTAAGCCCTGAAAAAACCAGAGAGCTGGTTCTCTCGGTAATGTCAGAAAAACAACGTATTGAGTTTAACGAATCTCAAGAGTGTAACTTTGCCGTATCTGCACGCGGAATAGGACGATTCCGTTGCAGTGCCTTCCATCAAAGAAACTTAGCTGGCATGGTCTTGCGTCGCATTGAAACTCGCATTCCCCGTATTGAAGAGTTGGGCTTACCCGATGTCATTAAAAAGCTGGCCATGACGCGTCGTGGTTTAGTGATTTTTGTGGGCGCAACCGGTACCGGTAAATCGACCAGTTTGGCGGCCATGATTGGTCACCGAAACCGGAACTCTAAAGGGCATATTATTTCGATCGAAGACCCAATCGAGTTTATTCACCAACACGAAGGCAGTATTGTTACGCAGCGTGAAGTGGGCATTGATACCGATAGCTTTGAAATTGCGTTAAAAAACACCCTGCGTCAGGCCCCTGATGTCATCATGATTGGTGAGGTTCGTTCGCGTGAAACCATGGAATATGCGTTAGCATTTGCAGAAACGGGCCACCTATGTTTGGCGACGTTGCATGCGAATAACGCCAACCAGGCGCTCGATCGAATCATGCACTTTTTCCCGCACGAGCGTCAGCGTCAGTTGTGGATGGATTTATCGCTGAACCTTCGAGGTATTGTGGCGCAGCAATTGGTGCCAACTCCCGATGGGCAGGGTCGAAAAGCCATTATTGAAGTGTTGTTGAACTCCCCATTGGTATCGGATCATATCCGAAAAGGTGAAGTTCACTTATTGAAAGATTTAATGAGTAAATCGAGTGAGCAGGGTATGCAAACCTTTGACCAGGCGCTCTTCAAAGCCTATAGCAAAGGGGAAATTACCTATGAAGATGCGCTTGCTTATGCCGATTCTGCGAATGATTTGCGTCTCATGATTAAACTTGATCAAGAAACCGATTCAAACCACTTAAGTGGTCAGGCCGCTAAATTGAGTATTCAAGAGTCCGGCGATTACGATTTTTAGTGATCTTCTTGGGCCAATCTTAATCGAACAGACTTAGCTTTTTCTAACAGGTCTGGCTCTTCTGGATGCGCTGCTAACGCTTGTTCTAGTGTTTTCAGCGCATTTTTATCATCGGCAACCGATTCAAACACTTCGGCCTTTTCCAACCAATGTTGCACCTGTGACTTTCGTTGACGCGCACTGTTGCGGTTATCAACCATTCTAAAATAGAAAATAAGCACTAACAGCAGCATTACACCGCCTACCATCGAAAATGCCATATTCGTTCCTTATCTTCGTGCTATTTGCCAAACAATAGCTTAAAAAATACCTTCATGACTACCTATAGCGGCGGGCTCGCGGTAATCTGTGGTGATTGCACGATCAACAATAATTATAAGGATTCAGTGTGGAATACGATTACATCATTATCGGAGGCGGCTCAGCTGGGTGCGTGCTCGCGAATCGATTGTCGGAAGACTCAGACGTTTCAGTGGCCTTACTGGAGTTTGGCGCTGCTGATACCTCACCAGCGGTTCACATTCCATTTGGTATGACAACAACAGTGCCGACTTCATATTTAAATTATGCCTATAAGACAGTACCTCAAAGCGGTTTGAATGGTCGTCAAGGTTACCAGCCACGAGGTAAAACCTTAGGCGGCTCAAGTGCTATAAACGCAATGATTTATGTGCGCGGTCATCGCTCTGATTACGATGAATGGGCGGCTCTTGGTAATGAGGGCTGGGGGTTTGATGACCTGTTGCCCTACTTTAAAAAATCAGAGCATAACGAGCGCCTCAATACCGAACTGCATGGCCAAGGTGGGCCATTAAACGTCAGTGAATTACAAAGCCCCAGTGCAGCTCGAGATGCTTTTGTCGCAGCAGGGGTAGAAGCCGGTTTTGTGCAAAATGATGATTTTAATGGCCCAGAACAAGAAGGCATTGGTGCGTATCAGGTTACCCAAATTGATGGCCATCGATGCAGCGCGGCGAGAGCTTATTTAACGCCCGTTATGCATCGCCCCAATTTAACGGTTTTAACCAAAGCAAAAGTATTGCGCCTAACCCTCGACAAAAAGCGTTGCACCGGCGTGCATTTATATTGGCGAGGCAAAGCGCATACCGTCACGGCTAAAAAAGAAGTCATTGTTTCGGCAGGTGGTTTAAATTCTCCACAAATTCTCCAGTTATCGGGTATTGGTCACCCAGATGATTTACGATCTGTTGGTATCAAGGTTCAGCATGAATTGCCTGGCGTTGGTTACAATCTTATGGACCACCCCGATGTGGTGCTTACGTTTAAAAGTAAGAATAAAGCGACTTTAGGGCCATCGCCTAAAGGCCTGTATGATATTGCGAATGGGCTTTGGAAGTTCTATCGAGGCAATTACCAAAGTGTAGTGTCATCGAATGGCGCTGAGGCTGGTGGGTTTATAAAAAGTGAACCGAATAAAGAAAAGCCCGATGTTCAATTGCATTTTGTGGTGGGTATTTTACAGGATCATTTACGTAAACCATCGCCTTTTCATGGTGTCAGTTGCCACGTATGTGCATTGCGACCTAAAAGCCGAGGCTGGGTGAAACTAGCGTCAGCGAATCCATTTGATGCGCCGTTGATTAACCCCAACTTTTTAGCGGAGCAAGAAGATGTAGACACGCTTTTCAATGGCATTCGTGAAACGCAAAAAATACTGGAGTCACCAGCCTTGGCAGATTTTTGCAGCACCGAAACCCATTCGTTATTAAAGCTAAGTGACGCTGAACTAAAAGCGGCTATACGCAATAGAACTGATACGGTTTACCACCCATTGGGCAGCTGTAAAATGGGTAGCGATGAATGCTCAGTGGTGAATTCAGAGTTGAAAGTTCACGGTTTAGAGGGGTTACGTGTGGTCGATGCATCAGTTATGCCGACCATTATTGGAGGCAATACCAATGCACCGACGATGGCCATTGCTGAAAAAGCGGCCGACTTAATTAAGGCCGACAGGTTCACTCAACAATTGTCGGCGGCTTATGAGTTAAATGGCTAAAAAGTTTAGCCGAAACTGCTAGATGTTTGTTGTGGGTGGCCTGAAACCCTTTAAAACAAGGGGTATCAAGTTGGCACGGTTCCTGTAATAGGGTAAGTAAATGACCTTAAGGAGAGAACCGTGTCTAAATCTGATTACTATATTGATAACATGTACCCGCCCAGCCGAAAAAGTTCTTCAATTGCGCGCACCTGCGCTAAAGTCTTTCTGGTATTTTTACTTATTGCAGGCGCAGCAACCGGTGGCATGTGGATAGTCGGCGCCTTGTTTGGTGTGTTTTTTGGCTTGCTGGGTTTGGTGTTAAGCTTGGCTCCAGTGATTTTCACCATTTGGATTATTTGGCTCATCGTTAGAGCTATTGTCGTATAACATCTGGCAGCGGAGATGCCGCTGCCTTTTGTTTAACCTAGTAACAATAGGTGACTGGCCATTTTCGGTTAGTCAGCAATAAGGAGACGGCGCTGCTGGGCTTTATGGTGATGCTGCCAGTGAATTTAAAGCCCGACGTATCGATAAAGAAGTCGGTGCTGTCTTTTGCAATAAGCTGCTGGGCCACAAAAGGTGGCGGCCAATTCACAATAGCCGATTCTACTAACGACATTTTAATAGGTAGCATACCGGTTAGATCCGCTTCGGCACTATTGTTTAGGCGTCGCATGATATCCGCCATCGATAAACTGTAGGTGCGTGCACTCTTGCTAATATCTATGTTGGTGCTCGATATAATGCGGCCACACTTCACAGAAAAAGCTAAATGTCTTTTATCGGCGCTTGATTCATTTAAGCGAAGTATCAATTGATCCGATTTAAAAAACACTTGATTCTCAAGCGTCTCCTTATCGGTCAAAACGACTTGCGGTAACGGCGGCACATTAACACCCCCGACACCCGTAATGTCGAGTCTCTGCGCGAAACTACCTTGCTTCAGTTTTAATCCGTAACGCCCATCTTTTCTGGCTGCCACGAGTGTTTTTGTTTCTCCAGAGTTGACGGTTAGTAAGGCGTCGTCTGCTGAATCTAGCCTAACGGGCTGACCCCAAAAGCCGCGCTTAAGGAAAATGTCGATGGTTTGCCGGTCTTCTTCAGCGACGACGGACACATTAACGGTTAGTTTATCGGGCTCTGTGCTGCTTAAAGGTACGCTTGCACAACCTGTAATAAACCATAATGAGAAGAGCGTCACGGTGACAAGTTTTTTTGAGATGAAATTGTTCATAAACTGATGTGAACTCTGTAAGGTCGTATAGACATGATAAAGGGGGTCATTAAAAATCGCGAGCTTGTGTTATCGTAATATTAGTTTTAACATTGTTCGAAATGTCGACTTCGTCACATTTTTTGTGCGCATGGTCGAGAAAAGAGTAGGTTAGGTCCAATACGTCTGCTTGAGTAATTAAAACAAATAACTAGGAAGAAATTAGTGAGCGAATTTCTAATTAATGGCGATGCAGGATGCCCAACGCTAGTTTTTGCACACGGAGCAGGTGCTGGTATGGAGTCTGACTTCATGCAATATGTATCAACTGAGTTGTCTTTGCTAGGTGTTCGAGTCATTCGGTTTAACTTTCAATATATGCAGCAACAGTTGTTAACTGGGAAAAGACGACCGCCCGATCGTCAGCCTAAGCTTCTCGAACACTTCAAAGATGTTATCGATCGTCTTGCTATTACCGAACCCTGTTTTATTGGTGGGAAATCGATGGGAGGGCGAATGGCTTCAGTGTTGGCGACCCAGATAGACGTTGATGGTGTCGTAGTATTTGGTTATCCCTTTCATGCGTTGGGTAAGCCGGAAAAAGTTCGTATTGATCATTTCCCTGCGTTGAAGTGCCCTGTCATGCTTTGCCAAGGCGAACGAGACAATATGGGTAACGCAGAAGATGTAGCTCAGTATCGTTTGGCTGAAAAGATGCAGATCGAATGGTTTCAAGATGGAGATCATGATTTAAAGCCAAGAAAATCCAGTGGCTATACTCACGAGCAGCATTTACAAAACGCCGTAGAAAAAGTCAGTCAGTTTATACTGTCGCAGGCAAAGTAAACGGGTATTCCAGTTGCCGCCTTGGGTCGATATCTAATAAAATTGTTAAGACCGAGCTTAAACGTACTGTCATTGGTATCTTGAGCTCGAAATTACCTTTCAAGCCAACCACCCTAGAGCGAGACGCCTTTTGCTAAAATATGAAATCATGCCCGTAACAGCCTTTGCACAGAATTGTTCATTACTTTGGTGTGATGAAACAAACGATGCAGTGTTAGTGGATGCCGGGGGTGAAGCCGATAGGCTGCTTGATGCAATTAAGCAAAAAGGTTTGAACTTAACGGCCATATGGCTAACGCATGGACATCTAGATCACGCAGGTGGCTCTCAAGATATTAGAGAGCGAACTCAAGTGCCCGTAATTGGGCCGAGTAAAGAAGATGAGTTTTGGTTAGAAGGGATAGAGCAACAAGCGCAAATGTATGGCTTGCCGGGGTTACGCAATGTAATTCCTGATCGCTGGTTAACTCATGGCGATTCACTGCAAGTAGGTAATGAAACCTTGGATGTTATCGCCGCGCCTGGACATACACCCGGCCACGTTATTCTTCATCACCCCAAGCAACAACTCGCCTGGGTCGGCGATGTTATTTTTGCTGGCGGCATAGGCCGAACCGACTTTCCAAAAGGCGATTACCAAACATTGATTAATTCTATTACTCAAAACCTGTGGCCACTGGGAGATAATGTTAACTTTATTCCCGGTCACGGCCCAGAGTCTACCTTTGGAGCCGAGCGCCAATCTAACCCTTTTGTAGCGGATCATCTTTTCAAATAATATCTATATATGGTTTGACAAGCCATTGTAATCTTAACAGGAGGACAGCAGGCTGCGACCGATCTTTTGTCTTATAATTGTATATTGATAAGGTGCAATTGGCTCGCTTTTAAACGAGCTGGCCCTTTTTTTAAACCTCCCACACGCTAGAGCGGCTCTTTAAGGCTATTGTAAGCCTAAACATATTTACATGCCGACCAAAATATTTCCGAAATCCTGTTTGACACCTATTTCCAATGAACTTAAACTCACTTTATCTATCTACTGGTAGGTAGGTTGTCGTGAGCCTATGTTGTATTGGTTATATATTCTTTGATTCAGTTGGGGGTTCAGATTCTGATTTGACTTTTTATGCCGATGAGCTCATTTGAAATACACGTTAGGAAATTAAAATACACACTCTAATTTAGGGATAATAGTATGGCTCAACAAAAGCAATTTGGATTTGTGTTCTTTGCAATAATGCTTGCAATGGTCAACCTGTTAACTTCAGATGTTTACGTATCCGCATTTCCGGATATTAAGGAGAGTTTTGCAACCAGCGAAATGCTGGTGGGATGGTCTTTAAGTATTTTCTTTATCGGCTCGATACTCACACTGCCAATCTACGGCCCGATGTCTGACAGGTTTGGTAGAAAGCCTGTATTAATGGTTGGCTTGACTATATTTGCAGCGGGTAGTTTTGGGTGCTTCTTTTCAACAACTATTGAAGAGTTTCTTGTAGCCAGGTTTTTTCAGGCAATGGGAGTATGCTCTGCGTATGTACTTTGGCAACCCATGGTGGTTGACATATATCCTGAAAAAGATGTACAGAAAATATTCTCGATAGTTATGCCATTTCTGGGCATTTCTCCCGCATTAGGACCGCTATTTGGCGGTGGATTAACAGAGGTTTTCAGTTGGCGCTCGATTTTTATTTTCCTCCTTCTTTTGAATTTTATTTTGGTCCTCTGGACGATGTTTATTTTTAAAGAGTCATTAAAAACTGATGTGAATAAAATGAAAGGCAGTGTATTAGCAAGTTATAGAGAACTTACAGGTAGCCGTATATTTATTGTAATTGCAATAACCTTGGGTCTCTGCATTGGAGTGTATATGGCGTATCTTACATTGACTCCATTTCTTCTTGAATCACTTGATATGTCACCGGTATATATAGGGCTTACATTTATCCCTATCGCGGCTGCCTTCGGTTTAGGTGGAGGCGTAGGAAAATCACTATGTGCACAGTACTCGGAGTTGGCAGTTACAAAAATTGGCGTGTTCGGATTATTAACTGGCTCTGCTGTACTTATAATATCTATCAGTATTGCTCCACTAACGGCTGCATATCAATTGTTTGTGCCCTTTATGTTGGTCACATTATCTATTGGCATAACCATACCCACTGGCACTTCCCTTGTTATGAGTATTCACAGGGATATTTCAGGTGCCTGTTCAAGCGGAATGAATCTAATAAGTTCTTTGTTGGCATTCATCATAACGTTAGCTTCAGCCGGTTTGTTAGCTAAATACAGGGTTCATACTATTGGTATTGTTGCTGTAGTCTGCTCAGTGCTAGCCTTTCTTTTAATATCTACAACAACTGGCGATGAAGATTCAATATCAACAGAAGAGCCTACTTTATGAGCATCAAGGAGAAATAGAATTTAGCTACAGTAACCAAAGATATCTTCATTACGGGGTGAAGAATCTTTGGTTAATTATTTGTGGTTAAATTATGAATCGAAATATGTAGCTTTTAAGGTTTTTAACGAAAGTCATTCTTTGGTTCGTGAAAAAATCATGCTTTGAGCATCAATCTATATTGTTGTCGAACTTTGTCTACCACCAAGTCAAAGTACTTTGCATCTTCCATTGAACGCGCACCCATTAATGCACCGTTGAGGCTGGCCTGTATATGGGCGGAATTTTGCTTGATCTCATTAGCAGTTAAGTTGTTTGGTGCATGTTCTATTTGAGAGCTGATCCATTCTAAGTTTAATCTATAAAAACTGCTCAACTGCTGAACAACAGGCTCTGGTAAAATGTCGATGTCTGCCCCTAGCATAATGCACAGAGAAGTATACTTGTTGTCCATGAATTCTGTTCGATACATCTTGATGTAGTGTTCAAGGCGATCAGATGGGCTGTCAAGCTTCTGCTCAGCCTCTAATAAGGCTGCTTCAAAATTTTCAATGTATCGTACTAAGATGGCTTCAACCAACTCTCCTTTTGTAGCAAAGTGATAGTGGACGCTTGCGCTCTTAATTCCAATCTCATTTGCAATTTCTCGAAATGCAAAACCCTGAAAGCCTTTCGTACGTAGGAGTGACTCCGCGATATCCATAATGCGACTTGCTGTCTTATTCATTTTTTAAAACTCGGGTGATTATTAGGTCATTTTTAAACAATAAGATAATGGAGCGGTTTAGCTGATAAAAGCTAGCTCCTTAAAGCTATACCTTTCAGGCACTAATCTATCATAGAATTAATTGTAATTTATTCATAGCCTCGGCCCAGAGTCTACCTTTGGAGCCGAGCGCCAATCTAACCCTTTTGTAGCGGATCATCTTTTCAAATAATATCTATATATGGTTTGACAAGCCATTTCTATCTCTATATCTTGTGCTTTGCTTAAAAAGCAAATCAGATTGGTAACAACTTTGACGGCTGTTGAACACTTCACAGCCTCTTGGGAAATCGGTGAGAATCCGATGCTGCCCCCGCAACTGTAATGGAGAAGCCTGTATTGTAATCCCACTGAGACAATGTCTTGGGAAGGGAATGCAGATGTTGATCCCTAAGCCAGGAGACCGGCCATGACGATTATTCAAACACTAACTCGGGCGGGGCGAACCGATGACAAGTAATCACTTGTTTAATAAAGCATGTACATCAACATTCACCAGCTGTTTTTCTGGGTGTTGTTGTGTGACGGCTTCCCCGCTTTGTCATGATTGGAGATTGGCAAAGTGCAAATTAAAAAACGAAATGGTCGTTTAGAAGCGATCGACCTCGACAAAATCCATCGCGTATTAGATTGGGCATCTCAAGGGCTAGAAAAAGTTTCTGTATCTGAAGTTGAGCTCAATGCCAAGATTCGCTTTTACGATGGTATCTCTACATTTGAAATTCATGAGACACTGATAAAGGCCGCAGCAGACCTAATATCAACTGATACACCCGACTACCAATTCTTTGCAGCACGTTTAGCAATTTTTCATATTCGTAAGCAGGCCTATGGTCAATTTACGCCGCCGCCGTTGGCAACCCATGTGAAAAATCTAGTTGCTCAAGGCCGCTACGATAAAGAATTGCTATCGCAGTATTCTGAGGAAGACTGGCAACAGCTCGATAGTATTATTCAGCATCATCGAGATTTAGAATTTGCTTATGCAGGCGTTAAGCAGCTGCAGGCGAAATACTTAGTGCAAGACAGAGTCACTGGGAAACTGTTCGAGTCACCTCAGTTTCTCTATTTATTAATCGGTGCCTGCTTATTTGCCCATTACCCGCATGATAAACGGTTGGCTATGGTTGCTGAGTTTTATGAAGCCAGCTCAACCCACAAAGTATCGCTACCAACGCCTATTATGTCGGGTGTACGTACACCCACTCGGCAATTTTCATCGTGCGTGTTGATCGATTGCGATGATAGTTTAGATTCAATAAATGCCACTTCAGCCTCAATTGTAAATTATGTTTCTGCGCGTGCAGGTATTGGCGTTAACGTAGGAAAAATAAGAGCGATTGGCTCACCCATTCGCAATGGAGAAGCCTACCACACAGGCTGTATTCCCTTTTATAAACACTTCCAAACAGCGGTTAAATCCTGCTCTCAAGGCGGCGTTCGAGGTGGTGCGGCAACCTTGTTTTACCCGTTATGGCACTTAGAAGTAGAAGACTTGTTGGTTCTTAAAAATAACCGAGGAGTTGAAGAAAACCGCGTCCGTCACTTAGATTATGGCGTTCAATTAAATAAGCTTATGTATAAGCGCCTGATCGAAAACAGCCATATAAGTTTGTTTTCACCTTCTGATGTTCCAGATCTTTATGATGCTTTTTTTGCAGACCAAGCTGAGTTTGAAGCGCTTTACCTTAAATACGAATCCGATGAGGGGATTCGCAAAAAAACCATCAAAGCCACCGATTTGTTTTCGCTCTTGCTGCAAGAGCGTGCATCTACCGGTCGAATTTACATTCAGAATGTAGATTTGTGCAACGATCACGGACCTTTTATTGCCAGCGTAGCGCCGATATTACAAAGCAATTTGTGCATGGAAATCGCGCTGCCAACGTCACCTTTAACCCGTGTCGATGATGAGAACGGTGAAATTGCACTCTGTACACTCGCCGCTGTTAATCTGGGTAAAATTGAAGGCCTGCACGAACTGGCGAGCTTAAGCCGAATTTTAGTTCGAGCGCTCGATGCGTTGTTAGATTACCAAGATTACCCTGTAGCCGCCGCTAAGCGGGCAACGATGAAGCGCCGTCCTTTGGGTGTTGGGGTGATCAACTATGCAAATTATTTAGTTAAAAGCTCGGTACGTTATAGCGATGGATCAGCCAACAATTTAACCCACCAACTTTTTGAAGCGCTGCAGTATGAATTGTTAAATGCCTCAGCCGATTTAGCTCAAGAGCAAGGTGCATGCCCTGGTTTTGTTGAAACTAAATACTCGCAAGGGTCATTGCCGATCGATCGTTATAAGCAGGAAATCGATAAGCTTGTCGATACTCCCTTGCAATACGATTGGGAGGCGTTGAGAACAAAAATTCTGTCTCACGGTTTACGCAATTCAACGCTCACGGCATTAATGCCCTCAGAGACTTCTTCTCAAGTGGCTAATGCAACGAATGGCATTGAACCACCTCGTGCGTTGGTTTCTGTTAAGGCTTCTAAAGACGGTATTTTAAAACAAGTCGTACCCGATATTAAAACACTGGCGAATAGTTACGAACTGCTGTGGCAGCAACCCAACAACAAAGGCTATTTGCAACTCGTCGCCATTATGCAGAAATTTGTCGATCAAGCGATTTCAGCCAACACCAGTTATCAGCCAGAACAGTTTGCCGAGCGCAAAGTACCCATGCAGCTGCTGATGCAAGATTTATTAACCAGTTATAAGTTGGGCTTAAAAACACTTTACTACCACAACACTCACGATGGCTCTAGCAATAAGCACGAACAAAGTGTGCAGCAAGAAGTGGGTTGTGAATCTGGCGCGTGTGCCATTTAATTTAAGGAGTGTGAGATGAGTTTTTTATCGTTTAATCAAAAGCAATTTAACCCGTTAACTCAACCGATGTTTATGGGAGAGTCCGTCAATGTTGCACGATTTGATCAACAACGTTATCCCATGTTTGAACAATTGATAGAAAAACAACTGTCCTTTTTTTGGCGCCCGGAAGAAGTAGATTTATCTCAAGATAGAAAAGACTTTTTAGCACTGAGTGAGCATGAAAAGCATATTTTCTTAAGTAATTTAAAATATCAGACTTTGTTAGACAGCGTGCAAGGGCGCTCACCTAATATTGCCTTCTTGCCGATAGTCAGTTTGCCTGAGTTAGAAACTTGGATAGAAACCTGGGCGTTTAGTGAGACGATTCATTCGCGCTCATACACGCATATTATTCGTAATATTGTGTCTGATCCCAGCGTCATCTTTGACGACATTGTGAATACACCGGAAATAGTCGAGCGGGCTGAATCCATCACAGATTACTACGATCAGCTGATTTATGCTGTTCAGCAATGGCACTTACTGGCTCCGAATGAACAAACATCGGCTAAGCAACGCGAAATAAAGCGATTGCTGTACCTGACAATGGTGACGGTTAATGTATTGGAGGCCATTCGCTTTTATGTCAGTTTTGCCTGCAGTTTTGCGTTTGCAGAAAATGCTAAAATGGAGGGTAATGCAAAAGTAGTGAAGCTTATCGCACGCGATGAGGCGCTGCATCTTAGCGGTACAGAGTTCATTATTAATACTTGGGCCGAAGGCAAAGACGATCCAGAAATGGCTGATATAGCAAAAGAGTGTCAGGGCGAGCTGATGGGTATTTTTAAAGATGCCGCAGATCAAGAAAAAGCCTGGGCAAACTACCTGTTTGCACAAGGATCAATGATGGGTATAAACGCAGATATTCTGCACCACTATATTGAGTTCTTAACCGATGAGCGACTGCAGGCGCTTAAGCAAGCACCGTTGTTTAATCGCACCGATAATCCTCTGCCTTGGATGGACCACTGGGTGTCGAGTGAGGCGGTACAAGTCGCTCCGCAAGAAGTTGAGATATCGAGTTACCTAGTAGGCGCAGTTAATACCGAAGTGAATACGAACGAATTCGAAGCGTTCGAGCTATAGTCATTAGAGCAAAGGGCTGGCGAGCTGAGCGATGCTTTCAAATACCTTTTTAGGTAAGGATCGCGCTCGCCATTGCGCCAATGTCAGTGATTTTGAGTCAGACAAATAGCTTTTGATCACTGCCATAATGGCCGCATTAAATTGAACATCTTCTACAATCAGTGTCGATTCAAAATTAAGCCAGATGCTTCGCATATCTAAATTAACCGAGCCGACCAAGGTTAATGAATCATCAATCACAACCGACTTAGTGTGTAGCAGCCCGCCTTCAAAGCGGCGAATGTCTACCCCAGAAAGCAAAAGCTCTTCGAAGAAAGATCGGCCTGCGTATTGGGCTAGCTTACTGTCATTTAATCGTGGCAGTAAAATGATAACTTCAACGTTGCGTTTTGCAGCGGTTTTTAACGCCTGCAATAGCGATTCATCTGGGACAAAGTAAGGCGTCGTAATAATCACGCGATGCTGCGCGCTGTGAATGGCGGTTAGCAATACTTGTAATAATAGCTCGTCATCCAACGCTGGGCCGCTGGGTAATAATTGCATTTGTTCCGATGTATGTGTGTTTTGTGTTGGCCAGCAAAGGTGTTTTTCGAGACGGATGCCCGTTTCTAACTCCCAATCAAACACCAGTGTGCTTTGAATAAAGTGCGATATTCCGCCTTCAAGACGCACCATAATATCAATCCACTCACCTACGCCGGCATCGGTTTTGAAATACTTAGGATCCACTAAATTCATTGAGCCGGTATAAGCTACGTTGCCATCTATACTGATCAGCTTGCGGTGCATGCGCAGGTCTTGCCGGCGTAACGTCATCCTTAACAAATTAGCATGGAGTGAATCTATGATTTGAATGCCTTGGCTGCGCATGTTTTTTACATGGTCACTGCGAAAAAATCGGCTTGACCCAACGCTGTCAAACATGAGGTGAACGTGCACACCGCGTTTTGCGGCTGCAATCAGTGCATCGACAACACGGTGAACATTGCCCTTAACCTCAATAATATAAAATTCAGCAAAAATAACTTTTTCTGCACGATTAATATCGTCGAGTAATGTGCTGTATAGCTCATCAGATTGGCTTAAAACTTTCCAGCGCTCTACATTTAATGCGGGTGCACCAATGGCTTGGTGAACTAACTTCATAACTTTTGGTGCGGCGTCGGGCAAAAAGGTGGGTACTTGCAAAGAATGTAACCATTGCGAGTAGTGTTTAAACTGCTCAGCAGCACGCTTCGCTCTAAGGCTGCCTAAATAGCGTTCGCCAAATAGCAAGTAGAGCGCCATGCCCATACCAGGAAGAATATAAATAAATAAGAGCCAAGCTAGAGTTACGCCCACCGGGCGACGCCTCAGCAAAATACGAAAACTGAGACCGAATAAAACTAAGGCATAAGTACTGGCCATCAGTGTAACGAAAAACTCAGTGGGCATAGCGGTTCTCTTGCGGAATTCCTAATGCGGTTAGGATAAATCGAATCGGGCGATATTGTAAGCGTAACCTAAAAGGCAGGTTAGCTCGTGAGCAGTTGCCGGGTATAGTCGTGCATAAAAACACCATAACTACCATCGTGCAGCATCGTTTTAATTCGCACTCGAGGATTACCTTGTTTGTCGACAACATTGCGCAAGTTGACGATGGTTTCTGGCATTTCATTTTTATTTTGATCACGAATGATGGAGAGCTTTGGCAAAAGGCGGGCATTATTGTTTTGCCCGATAACGACACCCACCTCACCACTGCTCAATTCAACAAGGGTGCCGATAGGATAGGTGCCCATCATGGCGATAAATTGATCAACTAAGTAGCTGTCGAAGTCAGACCCTCGCCCGCGATAAAGAATACGACAGGCTTCAAATACGGTACGTTGCTCAGCGTAGGGCCTAAAACTGGTCATGGCATCAAAGGCATCTAAGATGTGAATCAATCGAGCATATTGGTTGGTGTGGCTGCTTAAGCGCCTCGCAGGATAACCATTCCCGTCTGCCCGTTCATGGTGGTAGTAACCTGCTTCTACCACGGCTTGATCAAATCCAGATTTTTCTAGAAAGTAACGAGTCCATTTAGGGTGCGATTGAATTAATTGCCACTCAGACTCAGTTAAGGGGCCTGGTTTGTTTAAGATAGCTTGGGGTATTTTAATGTTGCCTATGTCAAACAGTAACCCAGCAAGACCTGCAGTTTTTGCCTCCGCACGGGTCCAGCCACAATGGACAGCAAAAACCATGGCTAAGATGCTAACGTGCATGGCATGTTCAAAGCCATAGTTTTGGTGTGACTTCACTCTCGAAAGCCAAGACATGGCCGAGGTATTTTGCAAAATAGAATCCAAGCAATGCTCAACTTGTGAGGTGAGCTTTTTAGCATCAAATTCTTGATGTATGGAAAACTGCTTATAGCAAGTCCGTAAAGATTTTATGGATTCTGTGTACACAGGCAGCACTGTGCGCAGTCCGGTTTTAGCCAGATCTCTATCTATGGAAGCAGGGATTTCAGAGGCAAATGCCTTTGAGGGTTTTTTAAAGAGGGTGGTTTTCTTCTTTTGTTTGAATGTGTAGATGCTTTTATGGGTATCAACATAAACAAATTCACACAGGTTTTGCAGCGTAGCGATGTCTTCGCCAGACTGAAGCAAAAACCCTTGCATTAAAAAGGGTGTTCCAAGCCATGGCCGATCTAATCGACACACAAACATACCCTTTTCCAGTAACCTGACTGGCAAGGCAAGCGTGCTGTCGTTGATCTGCTTAGGTGACTGGATCACATTGAACATCTACCTGTACATTAATGTATGAAGTCTATCACAAATTTAAGATTCCGCGAGACGTGAGACCGCTAACGCCCTAGGTTTGTTTGCCCAACAAAGGTATCGGCTTGTTGTGTCAAATCTGCAACGGAGTAAGCATCTAGTTAGTTATATTTTGTAACTCAAATCTTCTTAAGTGGCCGAACAGCCAGTAATCATGCTCCAACCAATGTAACCTTTTGTAAAAAAACGCTACACCCAAAGGTAAGTGTATGATTTCTATAATGAAAACCAGATCTAATCTTAGATTGACACTTCTGGCCAAGATACATACAATACGCGTCCCTCGAATTTGGGGGAAATTAACTGCTGTTTAACATCTTTGGAGCTTTGGTCACATGCAGAACCAAAAGATCAGAATTCGCTTGAAAGCTTTCGATCATAGATTGATCGATGCGTCGACTCAAGAAATTGTCGATACGGCGAAACGTACAGGCGCGCAGGTGCGCGGCCCTATTCCGCTACCTACTCGTAAAGAGCGTTTCACTGTGCTGATCTCTCCGCACGTGAACAAGGATGCGCGTGATCAGTACGAGATTCGTACTCACAAGCGCATGCTAGATATTGTTGAACCAACTGAAAAGACAGTGGATGCACTGCGTAAGTTGGATTTGGCAGCAGGTGTGGATATTCAGATTAGCTTAGGCTAGTAAATAAAGTAGATGCTCTACTGTAACGGCCCTAGTAATACCGAAAGGTAAAGTTGGGGCGGCCATAGCGGGTTTTAGCCCCGTACATAGAGGAATAAAGTAATGTCAATTGGTTTAATTGGCCGAAAGCAAGGTATGACTCGCATCTTCACAGAAGATGGCGTTTCTATCCCTGTAACGGTCGTTGAAGTTGAGCCTAATCGCGTTTCTCAAGTGAAAACGAAAGAAACCGACGGCTATGTCGCTGTTCAGCTTACAGCTGGTAACAAGCGCGCAAACAAGGTTAGCAAGGCAGAGGCAGGTCATTTTGCTAAAGCTAACGTTGAAATGGGTGATTCTACTCGTGAATTCACAGTTGCTGATGCTTCAGAATACGAAGCAGGTAAAGAGCTAACTGTTGAATTGTTCGAAGCGGGTCAGAAAGTTGATGTGACCGGAACCTCTAAAGGTAAAGGCTTCGCTGGCGCGATCAAGCGTCACAACTTCTCTATGCAAGACGCAACTCATGGTAACTCCCTTTCTCACCGTGCTCCCGGTTCTATCGGTCAGTGTCAAACACCAGGTCGTGTTTGGAAAGGTAAGAAAATGGCAGGTCACATGGGTGCCGTTCGCAATACTGTTCAATCTCTAGAGGTTGTACGTGTAGATGCTGAGCGTAACTTGCTGCTCATTAAAGGTGCGGTACCGGGTGCAACCGGTGGTCGTGTTGTTGTTCAACCTGCGGTTAAAGGCTAGGAGGTAGCAATGGATATTCAAGTTGCTGGTAATGCTAGTACCAAGGTTGAGCTAAGCGAAGCCACCTTTGGTAATGAATATAATGAAGCGCTAGTACATCAAGTAGTGAATGCTTACTTGGCTGGTGCTCGTCAAGGTAGTCGTGCAACTAAGACTCGTTCTCAAGTTGCTGGTGGTGGTGCTAAGCCATGGCGTCAAAAAGGTACGGGTCGTGCTCGTGCTGGTACTATCCGCAGCCCAATCTGGGTTGGTGGTGGTCACGCTTTTGCTCGTACTCCACAAGACTGGTCTCAGAAAGTTAACCGTAAAATGTATCGTGGTGCGGTTAAATCTATATTGTCTGAGTTAGTTCGTCAGGACCGTTTAGTTGTTGTTGAAGATCTTAAATTTGAACAACCAAAAACTAAATTATTCTTGGCAAAAATGAAAGAAATCGATGTAACAAGTGCTTTGATCATCGCTGATGAAGTAGATCAAAACCTGCATCTTTCTTCTCGTAACGTTCCACACATTGAAGTAAGTGACGTTGCTGGTGTAAACCCAGTTAACCTTGTAGCTTACAAGAAGGTGTTGGTAACTGTAGCCGCGCTTAAGAAGCTTGAGGAGGTTTACGCATGAACCAGGAACGTATCTATCAGGTCGTTTTAGGTCCGCACATCTCTGAAAAAGCGACGATCGTAGCGGAAGGGAATAGTCAATACGTTTTCCGTGTGGCTAAAGATGCAACTAAGCCTGAAATCAAAAAGGCTGTCGAGCAGTTGTTCGAAGTTAAGGTTGACTCAGTACGTACACTTATCCAAAAGGGTAAAACCAAGCGCACACAGCGTGGCATGGGTAAACGTGTTGATGTTAAGAAAGCTTACGTACGATTAGCTGACGGTCAGGAAATTGATTTCCTGGGCGCAGAATAAGGTAGGGGTTTCGAGCAATGGCTATTGTCAAAGCAAAACCGACCTCAGCGGGTCGTCGTCACCTAACTAAAATAGTACACGAAGAGCTTCATAAAGGTTCTCCGTACGCTCCTTTAGTTGAGAAGAAATCTAAATCAGGTGGTCGTAACAACAACGGTCGTATCACTACTCGCCACATCGGTGGTGGTCATAAGCACCATTATCGTTTAGTTGACTTTAAGCGCAACAAAGACGGTATTGCTGCGAAAGTCGAGCGTTTGGAATACGATCCAAACCGTTCTGCGCACATTGCATTAGTTTGCTACGCAGACGGTGAGCGTCGTTATATCTTGGCTCCAGGCGGTTTGAAAGCTGGTGATCAGGTTATTTCTGGCGACCACGCGCCAATCAAGGTTGGTAATACAATGCCTTTGCGCAGCATGCCTGTTGGTTCTGTTGTGCATAATATTGAGATGAAGCCAGGCAAAGGCGGTCAAATCGCTCGTTCAGCCGGTACTTCAGTTCAGTTGGTCGCTCGTGAAGGTGCTTATGCAACTCTACGTTTGCGTTCAGGTGAAATGCGTAAAGTTCTTTCTGATTGCCGCGCCACTTTAGGTGAAGTGAGCAACTCAGAACATAGCTTGCGTCAGCTCGGTAAAGCAGGTGCTTCACGCTGGCGCGGTGTTCGTCCGACTGTTCGTGGTGTTGCCATGAACCCGGTAGATCACCCGCATGGTGGTGGTGAAGGTCGTACTTCGGGCGGTCGTCATCCAGTTACTCCTTGGGGCGTTCCAACTAAGGGTTACAAAACACGTAAGAACAAGCGCACGGATCAATATATTGTCCGTCGTCGTTCTAAGTAATTTAATTTAAGAGGAAAAGGCTGTGCCACGTTCACTTAAGAAAGGTCCATTTGTAGACCTGCACTTGATGAAAAAGGTAGAGGCTGCACTGGAAGCGGGCGAAAAGCGACCTATCAAAACTTGGTCTCGTCGCTCCACAATCTTCCCAGAATTTGTTGGGTTGACCTTTGCAGTCCATAATGGCCGTCAACATGTGCCTGTGTTTGTAACCGAAGATATGGTTGGACACAAGTTGGGTGAGTTTGCACTTACTCGTACTTATAAAGGCCATGCTGCGGACAAGAAAGCTAGGTAAGGGGTAGATATGATGGAAACACAAGCTGTAATGCGCGGTGCGCGTCTGTCTGCTCAGAAAGGTCGTCTTATTGCGGATTTAATCCGTGGTAAGTCGGTTGCTGAAGCTTTAGACATTCTAACGTTTAGCCCTAAAAAGGGTGCTGACTTAGTAAAGAAAGTTCTTGAGTCTGCAGTTGCAAACGCTGAACACAATAATGGTGCAGATGTTGACGAACTAAACGTCTCTACTGTCTTCGTTGATGAAGGCATGACTATGAAACGTATTCGTCCGCGTGCTAAAGGCCGTGCAGACCGGATCTTAAAAAGATCTTGTCACATCACGGTTAAAGTTGCCGAGCAGAATTAATAGGAGAGAGTTCAAATGGGTCAAAAGGTTCATCCGACTGGTATCCGACTCGGCATCACTAAAGACCATAACTCGGTCTGGTATGCGGGAAGTGATACGTACTCGAAGAAACTATTGAACGACATTGAAGTTCGTAGCTTTTTAGAGAAGAAATTAGAAAAGGCTTCTGTAAGCAAGATCGTTATTGAACGACCTGCTCAGAATGCGAAAATCTCAATTCATACCGCTCGTCCAGGTATTGTGATCGGTAAGAAAGGTGAAGATGTTGAAGTATTGCGTCAAGAATTGACAGCAATGATGGGCATTCCTGTCCACATCAACATCGAAGAGATTCGTAAGCCAGATCTTGACAGTAAGTTAGTTGCCCACTCTATTGCGGGTCAGCTAGAGCGCCGTGTAATGTTCCGCCGTGCGATGAAGCGCGTTATGCAGAACGCTATGCGAGGCGGTGCTCAAGGTATTCGTGTACAAGTAAGCGGCCGTTTAGGCGGTGCTGAAATTGCTCGTGCAGAGTGGTACATGGAAGGTCGCGTACCTTTGCATACCTTACGTGCTGATATTGATTATGCTACTGCCGAAGCTAATACCACTTACGGTATTATCGGTATTAAAGTTTGGATTTTCAAAGGTGAAGTTTTAGGCGGTATTGAAGAAGTACGCGCCAATGCGAAAGCAAAAGCAGCACCTAAGAAAAACGCGAAGCGATAAGGAGTACGTTCAATGTTAATGCCTAAACGTACGAAATTCCGCAAGATGATGAAGGGCCGTAATCGCGGTCTTGCACTTCGCGGAAGCAAAGTAAGCTTTGGAGAATATGCACTTAAAGCAACTGGCCGTGGTCGTATTACTGCCCGTCAGATTGAAGCCGCACGTCGTGCTATGACTCGTCATATTAAACGTGGTGGTAAAATCTGGATTCGTGTATTCCCAGATAAGCCGATTACTCAGAAGCCTCTAGAGGTTCGTCAGGGTAAAGGTAAGGGTAACGTTGAATACTGGGTATGCCAGATTCAACCAGGTAAAGTTCTATACGAAATGGAAGGCGTTAGTGAAGAGATTGCACGCGAAGCATTTGCTTTAGCGGCTGCAAAGATTCCTATTGCTACTACATTCGTTAAACGACAGGTGATGTGATGAACACTAAAGATCTTCGTGAAAAGTCTGTTGAAGAGCTGAACAACACTCTGTTGGACTTGCTACGCGATCAATTTAAATATCGCATGCAAAAGACGACTGGTCAGTTGAGCCAGACGAATTTGCTTGGGCAGGTCCGCAAGGACATTGCACGTGTGAAAACTGTATTGAACGAGAAGGCAGGTGCTTGATATGTCTGAAAACACAGCTCGTACCGTAACTGGTCACGTAGTCAGCGATAAAGCTGATAAGACAATCACTGTATTGCTAGAGCGCAAAGTAAAACACCCTATTTATGGGAAATACGTTAAGCGTTCTACTAAGATCCAGGCTCATGATGAAAAGAATGAGTGTGGCTTAGGCGATACCGTGACTGTTGAAGAGTGCCGTCCTATGTCTAAAACAAAGACATGGCGGTTGGTTAGTATCGACGAACGCGCAGTTCGCGTTTAATTCGGGAGTTTGATCCATGATCCAAACAGAATCCGTATTGGATGTAGCTGACAACAGCGGTGCTAAACGCGTCCAATGTATTAAAGTTTTGGGTGGCTCACACCGCCGTTACGCTCATATCGGTGACTTGATTAAAGTTTCTGTGAAGGAAGCAATTCCTCGCGGTAAAGTTAAGAAAGGTCAAGTTATGAACGCGGTAGTAGTGCGCACCAAAAAAGGTGTTCGTCGACCGGATGGCTCTGTTATCCGTTTTGATGTAAACTCAGCTGTTCTGCTGAACGCAAACAATGCGCCAATCGGTACCCGTATTTTCGGGCCTGTGACTCGCGAATTGCGTACTGAAAAATTCATGAAAATCATTTCCCTGGCGCCGGAAGTACTATAAGCCCCTTCGGGGCTTATTTTATGAGACGGTAGCAGGAGGTGGAGTAAAAAATGCAAAAGCTAATAAAAGGCGATGACGTAATTGTTATTGCTGGTAAAGACAAAGGTAAGCGCGGCAAGATTTCTGCTGTGATCTTTGATGAGAAGAAAGGCGATAAGTTTTTGGTATCTGGCATTAACCTTGTCAAGAAAAACCAAAAGCCTAATCCTCAAGCTGGTGTCCAAGGTGGCATCATTGAGAAGGAAGCGCCTATTGCTGTATCTAATGTTGCAATCTTCAACCCAGAAACTAACAAGGGCGACCGAGTTGGCTTCAAAGTAGAAGATGGTAAGAAAGTACGCATCTTTAAGTCCACGAAAAAAGTGATTGGTGAATAAGGGATACAACTATGTCTAGACTAAAAGATCTATACAAATCTGACGTTGTGTCTGCGCTCCAAAAAGAGTTCGGCTACAAGAACGTTATGGAAGTCCCACGAATCACAAAGATCACCCTTAACATGGGCGTGGGCGAAGCAATCGGTGACAAGAAGCAGATAGAAAACGCAGTGCGTGATCTTGAAGCAATTTCTGGTCAAAAGGTTGTTGTAACAAATGCACGTAAATCAGTTGCTGGCTTCAAAATTCGTGAAGGTTGGCCAATTGGTGTAAAGGTAACTTTACGTAAAGAACGCATGTGGGACTTTTTGGACCGCCTAGTCGATATTTCTTTACCTCGTGTACGTGACTTCCGGGGTATTAACCCTAAGTCATTTGATGGTCGTGGTAACTACAGCATGGGTGTTAAAGAGCAAATTATCTTCCCTGAAATCGAGTATGACAAGGTTGATAAATTACGCGGTATGGATATCACCATCACCACAACTGCAAACACCAATGATGAAGGCCGCGCTCTATTAAAAGCGTTGTCCTTCCCGTTCAAGAGCTAAGGGGATAGGTTCATGGCTAAAGAGAGTATGAAAGCTCGCGAAGCGAAGCGTACCAAGCTAGTTGCTAAGTATGCAGAGAAGCGAGCGGCGCTAAAAGCGACCATAAAAAACCCAGAATCTTCAGCTGAAGATGTATGGGAAGCACAAATTGCACTACAAAAGCTGCCAAGAGACGCAAGTCCTGTTAGAATGCAGCGCCGTTGCCAAGTAACGGGTCGACCACACGGTGTATACCGTAAGTTTGGCCTGTCTCGTAACGTACTCCGTGAACAAGCCATGTTAGGCAACATTCCCGGTCTTAAAAAAGCAAGTTGGTAAGCTAAACGGTCTGGGCCGGGGTATGTCACCCCGGCTACCGCGTTTAAGCTGATTATAGAGGTTATATCTAATGAGTATGCAAGATACGCTTGCGGATATGTTCACACGTATTCGTAATGCACAGCGATCAGGTCATGCTGCTGTTGCAATGCCATCTTCTAAGCAGAAGACAGCTATTGCAGATGTACTAAAGGCAGAAGGTTTCGTAGCTGGTTACACCGTTGAAGGTGAAGCTAAAAAAGTTATGACAATCGAGCTTAAGTATTTCGAAGGCAAGCCTGTTATCGAATCAATTCAGCGTGTATCCCGCCCTGGTTTACGTCAATACTGCAGTGCAACTAATTTGCCTAAAGTATCTGGTGGTTTGGGAATCGCGATCATTTCTACTTCTAAAGGCGTCATGACTGACCGCGCAGCACGTGCTGCAAGCGTTGGTGGTGAAGTCATCTGTGAAGTTTTCTAAGGAGTGAACTAGCGATGTCTCGAATAGCAAATTCCCCAGTGACGGTTCCTGCCGGTGTTGAAGTTAAACTTGACAGTGAATCTATTACTGTTAAAGGCGGAAAAGTAACGTTATCGCAAGCGATGCACCCTTCTGTTGAAGTTAAGAAAGAAGGTGACACTCTTACTTTTGCGGCACGTGATGGTGGTAAAATTTCACGTGCAATGTCTGGCACAATGCGCGCGTTAGTCAGCAACATGGTTGTTGGTGTTTCAGCGGGTTTTGAAAAGAAGCTAATCTTAAATGGTGTTGGTTACCGTGCGAAAGCAGCAGGTAAAACACTTAATTTAACGTTGGGTTTCTCTCACCCTGTTGATTACGTATTACCTGAAGGTGTGACAGCCGAAACTCCTAGCAATACGGAAATCGTATTGAAAGGCGCGAACAAGCAACAGCTTGGTCAAGCCGCAGCAGAGATTCGTGCATTCCGTCCGCCAGAGCCATATAAAGGCAAGGGTGTACGCTACGCTGACGAATACGTTCGTCGTAAAGAAGCTAAGAAAAAGTAAGGGCATAGGTCATGAGCGAAAAGAAAATTTCCCGTTTACGCCGTGCTCGTCGCAGTCGTGCAAAAATGCGCGAATTGTGTACGAATCGCTTAAGCGTAAATCGGTCAAATCAGCACATTTATGCGCAGATTATCTCAGAAGATGGCAGCAAGATTTTAGCAAGTGCTTCTACTTTGGATAAAACATTGCGTTCTGATGCAACTGGTAATATTGAAGCAGCCGCTAAAGTAGGCACTCTGATTGCAGAGCGCGCTAAAGAAGCTGGTATTGAAAACGTAGCTTTCGACAGATCTGGTTTTAAATACCACGGTCGTATGAAAGCATTGGCAGACGCGGCCCGTGAAGGCGGCCTGAAATTCTAAGGTGTGAATGATGGCGAATAATGATCAAGTTCAAGCTGGCGGCGATCTGCAAGAAAAGTTAGTACAGGTCAACCGTGTAGCAAAAGTAGTTAAAGGTGGCCGTATTTTCGGTTTCACAGCTTTAACGGTAGTAGGTGATGGCGAAGGTAAAGTTGGTTTCGGTCGCGGTAAAGCGAAAGAAGTCCCTGTCGCAATCCAAAAAGCCATGGACGCAGCGCGTCGTAACATGGTTGAAGTTAACATTGTAGACGGCACGGTACAGTACGCTGTAACGGCTCGACATGGTGGTTCTAAGGTGTTCATGCAACCAGCCTCTGAAGGTACTGGTGTAATTGCAGGCGGCGCTATGCGTGCTGTTCTTGAAGTTGCAGGCGTACACAACATCTTGGCTAAGTGTTATGGTTCTACAAACCCAGCTAACATCGTTCGCGCGACTGTTAAAGGTTTGTCCATGATGCGTTCACCTGAAGATATCGCTGCTAAGCGTGGTCTGTCTGTAGACGAGATTCTGGGGTAAACACCATGGCTAAGAAAACAGTAAAAGTTCAATTGTTCCGCAGCCCGATTGGTGCTCAGCCTAAACACCGTGCATCGGTTAAAGGTTTGGGTCTAACCAAAATGAATCAGGTACGCGAGCTTGAAGACACTCCCGCTGTACGCGGTATGATCAACAAAGTGCACTACTTAGTGCGCGTGGTTGAGGGGTAAGCAAATGTATTTGAATAAATTAAGCCCAGCAGAAGGTTCTACTCATGCGCCAAAGCGTGTTGGTCGTGGAATTGGTTCTGGCTTAGGCAAAACTTGTGGACGTGGCCATAAAGGCTTGAAATCACGTTCTGGTGGTTCAGTTAAAGCTGGTTTTGAAGGCGGTCAAATGCCTTTACAGCGTCGCTTACCAAAATTCGGTTTTAATTCTCGTCTTGCAGGTAAGACTGCAGAGATTCGTTTGAACGAATTGACGTTAATTGAAGGCGATGTTGTTACAGTTGATGCTCTTGTTAAGGCCGATGTAATCAGCCATAACATCCAGCGCGCTCGCGTAATCCTTTCTGGTGAAATTACTAAAGCTGTTACAGTTAAAGGCTTAAAAGTAACCAAGGGTGCGAAAGCAGCAATTGAAGCAGCAGGCGGTAAGGTAGAGGAATAATCCCTAATGACCACACAAGGACTACCTGCAGGAATGAGTGGTAAGGGTCTGGGCGAGCTTTGGGCTCGCCTCCGTTTCGTTTTACTGGCTTTGCTGGTTTATCGAATCGGTGCCCATATCCCAGTTCCTGGTATTAATCCGGACCAGTTAGCAGCAATGTTCGAGCGCAACCAAGATACTATCTTAAGCATGATTAACATGTTTTCAGGTGGTTCATTGGAGCGTATGAGTATATTTGCACTCGGCATTATGCCGTATATTAGTGCATCTATTATCATGCAGCTGATGACTGTAGTAAGCCCTCAGTTAGAGCAACTTAAGAAAGATGGTGAAGCAGGGCGTCGCAAGATGTCTCAATACACCCGGTATCTGACCCTTGCACTAGCCGTAGTTCAGTCGTTCGCGATCTCGGCAGGCCTAGCAAGTCAAGGCATCGCTTTTGAATCGAGCGCCAGCTTCTACTTTATCGCTGTCGTTACGTTTACTACAGGCACCATGTTTATGATGTGGCTGGGTGAGCAGATAACAGAGCGCGGTATCGGAAACGGTATTTCTTTGTTGATCTTTGCGGGTATTGTTGCCGGTTTACCAGGCGCGATTGGTCAGAGCTTTGAATCAGCTCGTTTAGGTAACTTGAGCATAATTGCATTACTGTTGATTGGCTTATTTGCTATTGCAGTGGTTGCTTTTATTGTCTTTATCGAACGTGGCCAACGTCGCATTACCATTAATTATGCCAAGCGTCAGCAAGGCCGTAAGGTCTTTCAGGCGCAAAGCAGTCATTTGCCTTTAAAGGTTAATATGGCTGGTGTGATTCCGCCGATCTTTGCATCAAGTATTTTGCTGTTCCCAGCATCACTTGGTAATTGGTTTGGGCAGAAAGAAGGTTTCGAGTGGTTGCAAGATGTAGCTTTATTGCTAGGTCCTAACCAGCCCTTGTATCTCGTAATGTTTGCACTAGCAGTGGTTTTCTTCTGCTATTTCTACACTGCGATTACCTTTAATCCAAAGGATGTTGCAGAAAACTTAAAGCGTAGCGGTGCGTTTATTCCTGGGATTCGTCCTGGTGAGCAAACTTCTCGATACATTGATGGTGTTTCTGCACGTTTAACATTTTTTGGGGCTTTGTATATCACCGCTGTTTCACTCTTACCGCAAGGTTTAGTGATGGCCGCTAACGTACCGTTCTATCTAGGTGGAACTTCGTTATTGATCGTAGTGGTGGTCGTCATGGATTTCATGGCGCAAGTACAGAGTCATCTCATGTCGCATCAGTATTCATCATTGATGAAAAAGGCGAATTTGAAATAACCGAGCATCTCTTTGAGAGCCGGAAACTGGATGGAGTTAAGCATGAAAGTACGTGCATCCGTAAAGAAGATCTGCCGAAACTGCAAGGTTATCCGTCGCAATGGATCAGTTCGCGTAATTTGCGCAACAGACCCAAAGCATAAGCAGCGTCAAGGGTAATTCAGTTTATTTGGATAGTGCTTGATTTTAGTTTAATCTAGCGCTATTCTTTCGCGCCCTCAGATTACTGGGGGTTTTTGTTGGGGCGCATTAACGCTGCCCCAGTTTTATTACTAACGGAGAAGTTGAATGGCCCGTATAGCAGGCGTCAATATACCTGACAATAAGCATGCGGTGATTTCCCTGACTTATATCTTTGGTATAGGCCGCACCCGTGCTAATGACATCTGTAAGTCTGTTGGTGTTGAACCAACGACCAAAGTGTCAAGTCTCGATGAAGCTAAGCTTGACGAGATTCGCGCTGCAGTCGGAGAATTCACTGTTGAAGGTGATTTGCGCCGTGACATTCAGATGAATATCAAGCGCTTAATGGATTTGGGTTGTAACCGTGGAATTCGACATCGTCGTAATCTGCCCGTACGCGGACAGAACACGAAGAATAACGCGCGCACCCGTAAAGGTCCTCTGAAGCCTATCAAACGATAAGTTTGATTTGAATTAATTTACATAGGAAATCGAAGATGGCAAAGCCAGGTACGAAGGCACGAAAGAAGGTGAAAAAGCAAGTAGCGGATGGCATTGCGCACATCCATGCTTCTTTTAATAACACCATCGTGACTATCACGGACCGCCAAGGCAATACCCTGAGTTGGGCAACTGCTGGTGGCTCCGGTTTCCGTGGATCACGTAAGAGCACTCCTTACGCTGCACAGATCGCCGCTGAGCGAGCTGGAGTAGCAGCACAGGAATATGGTCTTAAGAATTTAGACGTGGAAGTTAAAGGTCCAGGTCCAGGTCGTGAGTCTGCGGTACGAGCATTAAACGCGGTGGGTTATCGCGTCAGTAATATTACTGATGTAACACCGATTCCACATAACGGTTGTCGCCCGCCTAAAAAGCGTCGCGTTTAATTAAGGAGACAGAAATCAATGGCACGTTATATTGGTCCTAAGTGTAAGCTGTCTCGTCGTGAAGGCACAGACCTCTTTCTAAAGAGCGGCGTTCGAGCACTTGATTCAAAGTGTAAACTCGAAGCGGTTCCTGGAGTTCATGGTGCACGTCGTGGTCGTTTATCTGATTACGGTGTACAGCTTCGCGAGAAGCAGAAAGTTCGTCGTATTTACGGTGTGTTAGAAAAGCAGTTCCGTAACTACTACGCAGAAGCCGCTCGCCTTAAAGGCGCAACAGGTGAAAACTTGTTAAAGCTTTTAGAGCAGCGTTTAGATAATGTTGTTTATCGAATGGGCTTTGGTGTAACTCGTGCGGAATCGCGCCAGTTAGTATCACATAAGGCAATTTTGGTGAATGGCCAGACGGTTAACATTCCGTCATACCAAGTTAAACCAGGCGACGTAATCTCAGTTCGTGAAAAGTCTACTACCCAATTGCGCATCAAGAATGCCTTGGAAGTAAATGCATCACGTACTGCAGTTGTTTGGTTAGAAGTTGATAGCAAGAAAATGGAAGGTAAGTTCAACTCTATTCCAGAGCGTGCGGAACTTTCACAAGATATCAACGAAAACTTGATTGTAGAATTGTACTCTAAGTAATCTCACTGCAAATAGGGGCATCTATGCAGCGTTCAGCCAACGAGTTTTTGACACCACGTCACATCGATGTGCAGGAAATCAACGCAAATCGCGCTAAAATTACGCTTGAACCATTAGAGCGTGGTTTCGGCCATACCTTAGGTAATGCGTTGCGTCGTATTCTGTTGTCGTCTATGCCAGGCGCGGCTATCACCGAAGTAGAAATCGACGGTGTATTACATGAATACAGCACAATCGAAGGTGTTCAGGAAGATGTGCAAGAAATCTTGCTCAACCTGAAAGATGTGGCTGTTAAATTACATGAAAGAGATGAGTGCACACTTACTTTGAAAAAAGCAGGTGCAGGCACTTTGACCGCTGGAGATATTCAGCTTGATCATGGTGTTGAAGTCGCTAACCCTGACCATGTGATCGCTCACTTGGGCAGCAGCGCAGACGTCAGCATGACTCTGAAAGTTACTGTTGGTCGCGGTTACGTACCAGCAGAAGCCCGCAGCAGCGAAGAAGACGAGAGTAAACCGATTGGTCGCTTGCAATTGGATGCGACATACAGCCCAGTCGTTCGTGTAGCTTACGCCGTAGAAAGTGCGCGTGTTGAGCAACGTACAGACCTTGACAAGCTGGTTATTGAATTAGAATCAAACGGCACATTAGATCCTGAAGAAGCGATTCGTCGTTCTGCAACGATCTTACAGCAACAAGTTGCTGCGTTTGTCGATTTAGATCACCAAGCAGAAGCGGTACAAGAGAAAGAAGAAGATAAGATCGATCCTATCTTGTTGCGCCCTGTTGATGATCTAGAGCTAACGGTTCGTAGTGCTAACTGCCTAAAAGCAGAGAACATCTACTACATTGGCGATCTGATTCAACGTACAGAAGTTGAACTGTTAAAAACACCGAACTTGGGTAAGAAATCTTTAACTGAAATTAAAGACGTTCTTGCATCCAAAGGTCTGTCTCTAGGCATGGTTCTAGAAGCATGGCCACCTGCAAGTTTAAAGAATGATGACAAGGTTCTCGCGTAAGCGGGGCCTGTCTTCTGGCTGGTAAGGAATTTAGAAATGCGTCATCGTAAAAGTGGTCGTCACTTTAACCGCACCAGTGCTCACCGAAAAGCTATGTTGCAAAATTTAGCGAACAGCTTGTTTGAGCATGAAGTGATTAAAACGACCTTGCCTAAGGCGAAAGAATTGCGTCGTGTTGCAGAGCCTCTAATTACATTAGCAAAGAATGATTCAGTTGCTAATCGTCGTTTGGCTTTCGACCGTACACAATCGAAAGAAATGGTAGGTAAATTGTTCACCGATTTAGGTCCTCGTTATAAAGAGCGTCCTGGTGGTTACTTGCGTGTACTTAAGTGCGGTTTCCGCGCTGGTGATAGTGCACCAATGGCAATCGTTGAACTTGTTGACCGTCCTGAAGTTGAAGCTGAATCAAGCGAAGACTAAGGTCAGAGTTAACGAAAAAGCCCAGCTAAGCTGGGCTTTTTTATGTCTGCAGATTGCGTAATATTTGTACCGTTTTATCGGCTCTCCATTGCATTTCGAAGCCTCCTACCAGAACAAAACACAAGCCTTTCTTGTAGGAGCTTTAGAAGCAAAGCGAAGAAGCAATAGTTAAGCACGGCCTTATCGGCTCTCCATTGCATTCCGAATCCTCCTACCAGCACAAAACACAAGTCTTTCCTGTAGGAGCTATCGAAGCAAAGCGAAGACGCGATGGTTAAACACCGCCTCTTAGGCTCTTCATTGCACTCTGAAGCCTCCTGCCAGCACAAAACACAAACCTTTCCTGTAGGAGCTATCGAAGCAAAGTAAAGTATCGATAGTTCGATACTGAAGCAATTCCTATAAAAAGGTTGCGAACCTCCATACAAAATTTATTCTTTCTGGCTTGCAGCTTGCAGCTTGCAGCTTGCAGCTAGACTACTACCTCAATCCAAAGCCCTAGGCATAACCCGAAGCCAAAAAAAAGGACGCCGAAGCATCCTTTTTAATCCACTTTCAAAACCCTTAAGAGAATATCCCTTTAAGCATGAAGAAGAATATTATTGATAAGAATGCGCCGGCAGGTAGGGTGATCACCCAGCTCGATACAATGTTACCAAGTACGCGTAAGTTCAATGCAGAAATACCGCGTGCTAAACCTACACCTAGTACAGCACCTACAAGCGTGTGTGTTGTAGAAACAGGTAAGCCTGTACCAGAAGCGAGAACAACCGTTGTAGCGGCGGCTAGTTCAGCGGCAAAGCCACGGCTTGGGGTAAGTTCGGTGATCTTTTTACCGATAGTACCCATTACTTTATAACCATAGGTTGCTAAGCCAAATACAATACCTAAGGCGCCTAATAGCAGTATCCAGCTAGGTAGTGCGCTTTTTGCTAGAATTTCACCATTGTTTTGAATGATGCCAACAACTGCAGCTAGGGGTCCGATGGCATTTGCTACATCGTTAGAGCCGTGGGCAAACGCCATAGCGCAGGCCGTGAAAACCATAAGAATAGCGAAGACCTTTTCAACAGACGCAAAGCGAAAGTGTTTATCGGCTTCTTCATCAATCTTAACGCGAGAAAGTAATACGTAACCTAAGGCCATAACGGCAAAGCCTGCTAATGTAGCTAGGCCGGCTGATTGTAAAAAGGTGTAGTCTAGGCCAACGTGCTTTAAGCCCTTAACCATGGTCACCATTGCAATCATGAAGCCAACGAAGAACATGTAGAACGGTACATATTTTTTGGCATTTGCGAACGGGTCATCGGTGTTTAAGATGAGTTTAGATACACTTCTAAATATTAAAAAAGCCATCGTGCCGCTTAGTAAAGGTGAAACAACCCAACTCGCAACAATGGCCGAAACCTTACCCCAGTTTACGGTTTCAACGCCAATGCCTACGGCAGCAAAGCCCACAATCGCACCCACAATAGAGTGGGTAGTCGAAACAGGCCAGCCTTTAGAAGAGGCAATAGCAAGCCAAATACCCGCAGCAAGTAAGGCCGACATCATCCCGTACACCAGGAGTTCTGGGCTGTCCGCAAACTCACTTGGCGTGATAATGCCTTTTCGAATGGTGCTGGTTACTTCACCGCCGGCAAGGTATGCACCGGCAAATTCGAAAATCATCGCAATGATTATGGCTTGCTTTACAGTTAATGCTTTTGAGCCTACCGATGTACCCATGGCGTTCGCAACGTCGTTTGCACCAACGCCCCAGGCCATTAAAAAGCCAAAAAAGCAGGCTAATAGAATCAGTATCTGTCCATATTCACTAATGACAAACATAAAATATCCTCAATTAATCAGTACGTGCCGTCGCTAACGGGCGATTAAAATTTGTAGGCGAGATCCGACACGCTGAGCAACGTCCGCAAGATCACCAATTTGGTCAATGACGTTATAAAGGAACATCATCTCTAAAGGGGGGTATTTTGTTTCAATATCACGAAGGGAGCGGCGCATTTGAATTTCAAAAACGTCCGTTTTGTGTTCTTGGTCGTCAAGTTTGCTGAGTAAGGTTGCTACAAAGCTTACTTCTTTACTGCCAAAACCAGTTTCATAAAGTTCATCGAGTTCGGCAAGTGCATCTTTAGCGCGTCGGCTAGTTCCGATTGCCGCTAAAAGATATTCTTTCATTAAAGGCTGAACTTCATCGGGTATCATCATTTCACGGCCCAACATAATGCCAGAAATATCTTTAGCTTTATTGGCAATGCGGTCTTGCATGCTCAATAATTCTAATAAGTCAGAACGAGGCACAGGCATAAATAAGCTATTCGGTAAATGTGCGCGAATGTCTTTTTTGAGAGCATCGGCTTCACCTTCTAATTGGGTGATCGATGAGCGGTACTTCTCAGCTTCTTTATAGTCGCCTTTCATCGCGGCTTCAAAGAATGGAACAAGCTCTTCAGTACAAGCATGAGCTTTACTGATGTGCTCTTGCATGGGCTTTACGGGCGACCGTCCAAATAAAACGGACAGTGGGCTGGTATTGTTCATGTTGATTCCTCAATCAAACGGCACAAATGCGGGTCGCATTATAGAGCCTTTGTTTCGTAATAAAACTCTTCGGTGAATAAAAAACACCGTTAATTTCCTTTAATTTCGCAAAAAAACCAGCCAACTTACTAAATTGATCACTAAGAATACTGCTTTTGCACTTTTATGGTGCGTTTAGCGTTCGTTGCCTGCAAAAACCACAATAACACGGTCATTTTGTGTTGATCGACTAAATGCATAGGGCGATTCGCTGATCATATGATGTGCGCCCGTGCCGACTGCTGCGTGTTTTTTGCGGAACTGACCAATTAATTGCCAATGTTTAAGCAAGGTTTTATGTTCTTCAGACAGTTTAGACCAATTCATATCCGAGCGCGTACCTTGATGAAAATCATCGGCATAAGGACCTAATGGGCGAGCGGTTTCGTCACCGTAGTAGATTTGAATACCACCGGGTAGCAATAAGAATGGTGCAGCAATACGTTTTTGGAGATCTAAGCTCTGATATTTAGCATAAAAAAGCGTAGTGTCATGGCTACTTATATAGGTTAGCGCATTAAAGTCTGGGTCGCTGTTTATGGCTTGCGCATACTTTTGGTATACGGTTTCTGAGTCGTTCATGCATAGGGCAAGGTTGTGAGCCATATCTTGGTATTCAAAATTAATAAGGCTATCAAAACCATAGTCGTAGTAATAATCTTTAAATAGTGGGTGTCCAAATACTTCTCCCACCATCCAAAAATCCGTTTCACCTGAGAGTTTGGTATCTTGGTTGTCCCCTTGCCAGTCTCTACGTGCATTCGATGCCTCTTGTTTTAACGTTAACCAATGTTCAAGCTCGACGTGCTTAGCGGTGTCGCTTCGAAATGCATCGATGCCAAACTCTCTAACCCAATAAGTTTGCCAATCTATTAAGTGTTGAATTACTGGTTGTGAAATGTTCTGAGCGCGAGTGTCTTTTTTCTTTTTTAATATCGGGGGTAATTCTACCGGAACTTTAGATTCGGTGAGGTAGTCTGGTAACCCGGCCAATGCCATACTCAGATCATCGTATCCTCGTGGCGTATAACCTGGCATATCAGAACGTATCCATTCATCTGACCACCATTGTTTGCGCCAGTTGCCACTTTGAAAATCAATTAAATTAGTATAACTGTGCCAATTCTCTCCGTTTTTGGGTTGCCAATCATTGCCCATATTCGGTTGGTTTGGCTTGAGGACATCCACGTTAAAATCTTTTAAATCCGCTAAAGATGGGTAGCCGGCATGGTTAATGACCGTATCCCAAACTAATCGAATATCGCGTTTATGGGCCTCTTTTACTAGCGTTCGTAAATCTTCATCCGTGCCAAAATTAGGGTCAAGCTTGGTGTAGTCTAATGCCCAGTAGCCGTGGTAGGCATAAAATGGGAACGTCCCATCTTTGCCACCGCCCACAAAACCGTGAATCTGCTCTACAACGGGCGTCATCCAAATAGCGGTTGCTCCAAGCGCTTCAATATAGTCGAGCTTTTCAATCACGCCCTTAATATCACCGCCGTGGAATGTACCCACTTCTTCTTTGTTGTCTTTGCGGCGATCAAAAGATAAATCATTTGTTAAATCGCCATTGTGAAATCGATCTGTCATTAAAAAGTAGACCAGCGCATTTCCCCAAGTAAATTCCGACGGCTCAGCATTGGCCGATTCAATCAGTAACAGTCCATTGCTGTTTTTTGCGGGGGTAAAAGTCACTTCACCGTTTTCAACGCTCGCAGTTTGTTTTGAGTAAAAATCCCGAACTAGCTCGCCATTTTTAAATTGAGTGCTGACATCGACAGTAACGGGCTCGCCCTGCCAAATAGGGCATTGGTGTTCTGGAAGTGGTCTAACGTATGCCTGAGAAGTTTGTTTTGGCAATAGTTTCAACGAAACGGTTTTATCTTCAGTGCTGAGCGTAAACTGGATATCACCAGCAACTCTTACTTTCAAAGGGACAGCCTGTATGGCGCAAGCCTGCAATGGGAACGGCTTGTTAAAACGAAGTTTTGCACCTTCTACATTGCCCAAGGAATAAGCGCAAGGGGCGCTATTGCGGAAATAAAATTGGTAGTTACCCTTAGCAAGGGCAACAGTCACCTGATCTTGTTCTAGATCTTCTTCAGCGATAAGCACGCCGTCGACTGTTTCAATAATCAGTTGATTCTCAGCGAATCCAAGTATTGGCCATAATAAAGCTATTAATAGCAGTGAGCGAATCATGATCTAACCCTCTTAAGTTATAGAGTTAGATTAGCGTTTGACTGCAAGCCAAGCTAGGTTGTTTTTAGCTCGGTTGGAAAACCGTAGTTAAAGCTCGATAGAACGAATTCTTCGATTCTGATCAATCGCAACGTACACAAATTCAGCTTCGGTCACTTTATTTCGCTCAGTGTCTTCAGGCATTCGGCTCCACACTTCTATATTAATGCGGACAGAGCTTTTACCAACGTGCGCAATATGCGTATAGCAACACACAACAGAACCGACTCGAATAGGGCGCATAAAACTCATATCCCCCATAGCCATAGTGGCTGTTCGGCCTTTTGCTATGCGGCTGGCAACGATACTGGCGGCATTGTCCATTTGTGACACTAACCATCCGCCAGAAATGTCTCCATTGGCGTTTACATCACTGGGTTGCGCTACCACTCTTAGCTGTAACTCACCTTTCGGCTCTGGATAAGACTCATCTAATTTAGGCATGACTCGACTGTTTAAGTTGTTATTGTAAAGCGCCGCATTATATCGGCTATAGCTTTCTATGCCTATGTGAAAGCCTGCTTTTTTGGTGTTAAAGGAGAAATATGAAAAAAATGTCAATTTGTCACATAACTGTCACATTGCTTTTTTAGGATAGCGTTCATGCCATCGAGTGATGGCCACACTATTCACTAAAGGAGCAATACAATGAAAAAAGTACTCTTAGCTGCAGCCTTAACTACGATCGCTTCCGTAAGCGCTCTGCAGGCGCACGCTCGTGACCAAATTAATATTGTCGGTTCATCTACCGTTTATCCGTTTGCGACTGTAGTAGCAGAGCGCTTTGGTCGTTCTACTTCTTTTGCAACACCGACCATTGAGTCAACCGGTTCTGGTGGTGGCTTAAAGCTTTTCTGTGACGGTGTAGGTGAAAGCACGCCAGACATTACCAACTCTTCAAGCTACATCAAGCAATCACAATACGAGGCTTGCGCTGAAAAAGGCATTGGTATTATCGAAGTGAAAATTGGCTACGATGGTATTGCTGTTGCAAACAGCAAGAAAGGCGAAAAACTAGACGTTACTCAACAAGAGATTTTCTTAGCGCTTGCCGCCAAAGTACCGGGTACTAAAGCCGGTGAGTTGATCGAAAACCCATACAAAACGTGGAGTGACATCAATCCTAAATTACCGAATGTTGCTATTCGAGTGTTAGGTCCCCCACCAACTTCTGGTACACGTGCTGCGTTTGTTGAGCTTGTGATGCAAAAGGGCTGTGCTAAGTTTGATTGGATCAAAGACCTAAAGAGCAGCGACAAGAGCCAATACTTAGAAATTTGCGACTCAATGCGTGAAGACGGTGCCTTTGTAGAAGCCGGTGAGAACGACAACCTTATCGTTCAGAAGCTAGAAGCCGATCCAAACGCTTACGGTATCTTTGGCTATTCATTCTTAGATCAAAACAGCGATAAAGTACAAGGCGCAGCGTTTAACGGTGTAGACATCAGCTTTGATTCAATCTCTGACGGTAGCTACCCAGTGTCTCGTCCATTGCACTTCTTCGTTAAGAAGAACCACATTGGTGTGATCCCTGGCATTCTTGAGTATGTGAATACATTCTTAAGCCCAGCCGCACAAGGTGAAGATGGCTACCTTGCAGAAAAAGGATTGATTCCGTTAGGGTCACAAGAGTTAAAAGAAATACGTGCAGCGGTTGCAGCACAGAAAGAATTTACAATGTAATAAACGCACTATGCGAAGCGTAAGGAGCTAGCCTTTGGCTGGTTCCTTTTTTCGCGTTTTAGGCTAACTTGGTGAATCGCTGTTAGCGATTTTGTTTAATTAGGAGACACTATGACATCTTCCTCCCTGTTTTTGCTCATCGTCATGTTTGCAATCATGGCGTACGTATTTGGGCGAAAGCGATCCGAGGCGCTTGCGAAGTCTATTGGCGGGGTACGCCACTTACACTCGCTGCCAAACTACTACGGTTTAATGGCTGGTATATGGGCGGGTATTCCTGCCATTATCTTGCTTTGTCTTTGGGTGATTTTTGAAGAGTCTTGGATCCAAAACAAAGTACTCAGCGAGTTACCCCTGAGTTATCAAAACATGGCCGATTCAGAGTTGAGTCTGTTATGGACAGAAATTAATAACTTAAGAGTTGGGTCATTAGCAACGGCCTCTGATTCAGCTTTTTTAACAGCTGTAGAACAGCTCGACGCATTAGAGCGTAGCAGTCGTATTCTAAAAACGACTTTAGTGATTGCACTTACCGCCTTGTGTGCCGCAATAGGTTGGGTGCTGATTCGCCCCGCTCAAAAAGCACGGCATCATTTTGAGCGTGTCTTGCGCACCATTCTCATGCTCAGTTCTTCAGTGGCCATTTTAACGACCGTGGGTATTGTCTTTTCTGTTTTATTTGAATCGATACGATTCTTCCAAGCCGTACCCTTTACTGAGTTTGTTTTCGGTACAAAGTGGAGCCCACAAATGGCGATAAACGCCGAAGTGACGGGTTCATCAGGAGCGTTTGGTGCTATTCCTCTATTTGTAGGTACGCTCATGATCGCGGCCATTGCTTTAGTGGTGGCTGTTCCTATTGGGTTAATGACCGCGGTCTTTTTAGTCGAATACGCCACACCTAAAGTTCGCAGCATCATTAAACCGCTGCTTGAAGTGTTAGCGGGTATTCCTACTGTAGTTTATGGTTTCTTTGCAGCGCTTACGATGGCGCCGCAGCTTAAGAATTTCTTAGAAGGGTTTGGTGCGCAGGGCGTTTCTTCTGAAAGCGCATTGGCCGCTGGTTTAGTAATGGGCATCATGATTATTCCATTTGTATCATCATTAGCCGATGACGTTATAAACGCAGTGCCTAATACCTTACGCGATGGTTCAATTGGGTTAGGTGCAACGCGCAGTGAAACCATCAAGAAAGTCGTGTTCCCCGCGGCATTGCCTGGCATTGTCAGTGGTGTACTGCTGGCCGCGTCTCGTGCCATTGGTGAAACGATGATTGTTGTGATGGCCGCAGGGCTTGCAGCGAATTTAACCGCCAACCCGTTAGAGGCGGTCACCACAGTAACCGTGCAAATAGCCACATTGCTGGTGGGCGATCAAGAATTTGACAGTGCAAAAACTTTATCAGCGTTTGCTTTAGGCTTAATGCTGTTTGTCACCACGTTAATCCTTAACGTAATTGCCTTGGCAGTCGTGAAAAAATTCAGAGAGCAATATGACTAATCAAACATTAAATGCAATTGAGCGATTAGCTCAAACAAAGCAAGAGCGGCTTAATAAAAAGCTAGCGAAGCGTTATGCCAAAGAAAAACGTTTTAAGTTTTTCGGTATCAGTTCTATTGTGATTGGACTGAGCTTTTTAGCGCTGCTGATCGGCACCATTTTTACCGCGGGGTTTTCAACCTTTTACGCTACGGAGATTCGCTTAGACGTACATTACGATGCCGAAGTGTTAGGAATTGACAACATTGAAGACGAGCAGCAGCTTTTGTACGCCAATTGGGGTGGGTTACTGAAAGAAGCTTTAAAAGAGCGCTTCCCAGAAGTGACCGGCCGAAGCGCTAAGCGCCGCCTCTATACATTAACCAGTAGCGTGGGTGAATATGATTTAAAAGATCGCCTGCTAGCAAACCCAGAATTATTAAACAGCACGGAATCTATTTGGGTGTTGGCTGATGATGAAACTGATGCCTTTATGAAAGGCCAGGTTGATCGTACCTTGCCAGAGGCCGAACGCCGATTTACCGATGAGCAAATTGCTTGGGTCGATAGTCTTAAAGAGTCAGGCGACATTCGTAAATCGTTTAATACCCAGTTTTTTACCAGTGGGGATTCACGCGAAGCAGAACAAGCGGGTATTCGCGGTGCCATGATCGGGTCACTGTACACCTTGTTGGTCACTTTGATTTTGTCTTTCCCATTAGGGGTTGCAACAGCCATCTATTTAGAGGAATTTGCACCTAAAAATAGATTGACTGAAATTATTGAGGTGAACATAAACAATCTAGCGGCGGTGCCTTCCATTGTGTTCGGTTTGCTGGGTTTAGCCGTATTCATTAATGTGTTGCATTTACCAAGGTCTGCGCCGGTTGTCGGTGGCTTAGTGTTAACACTGATGACATTGCCCACCATTATTATTTCGTCACGTTCTTCCATCAAAGCCGTGCCTCCTTCGATCCGCGAAGCTGCGTTAGGGTTAGGGGCATCTAAAATGCAAATGGTATTACACCATGTATTACCACTGGCCATGCCTGGCATGTTAACCGGCACCATCATTGGTATGGCGCAAGCGTTAGGTGAAACAGCGCCCTTGTTAATGATCGGAATGGTCGCCTTTATTGTCGATGTGCCAGCCACGCCTTTTGATCCGTCCACTGTGCTGCCTGTGCAAGTATATTTGTGGTCCGATTTGCCAGAGCGAGCCTTTGTCGCAAAAACGTCAGGTGCCATTATGGTGTTGTTAGGTTTCCTAGCCACTATGAATTTAGTCGCCGTATTCTTACGCAAAAAGTTTGAGCGTCGTTGGTGAGTTACCCAATTTAAAAATTTAAGAGATGTATAACATGACAGAGCAAAATAGAGCGATAGAAGAAACATTCAAAGGCTGGTCTACTACCGTTGGCAGCCCGCTAATAGGCGAAGACCAAACACGTATGAGCACTCGTAACGTAGATGTGTTTTACGGCGACGCTCAAGCGATTCACGGCATCGATCTCGATATCGGGAAAAATGAAGTGTTAGCAATGATCGGTCCGTCGGGTTGCGGTAAGTCGACCTTTTTACGAACGCTGAACCGAATGAATGACACCATAGAAAGCTGTAAAGTGAAGGGTGAGATTAGTTTAGATGGTGAGAATATCTATGAAAAAAATATGGATGTTGTAAGCCTTCGAGCCCGAGTGGGGATTGTGTTCCAAAAGCCTAACCCGTTTCCAAAATCTATATACGAAAACGTAGCCTATGGACCAAAAATTCACGGCTTAGTTAATCGTCGCGTCGAACTTGATGAGGTGGTAGAAACCGCATTGCGTAAGGCCAGTATTTGGGATGAAGTTAAAGATCGATTAGATCAACCTGCTACCGGGCTTTCTGGTGGCCAGCAACAGCGCTTGTGCATTGCACGAACGATTGCTGTATCACCCGAGGTTATTTTAATGGATGAGCCATGCTCGGCCCTAGATCCAATTGCAACCGCGCGCATTGAAGAGCTCATCGCCGAGCTTTCTGAGAACTACACAATCGCAATCGTGACGCACAGCATGCAACAGGCTGCGCGAGTTTCAAATCGCACGGCATACTTTCACTTAGGTCGCCTTATTGAAGTAGATAATACCGATAAGATTTTTACGGCGCCTAGCCATAAACTAACGGAAGATTACATCACCGGTCGATTCGGTTAAGGAGTCACTTGTGGCCAAAATGACATTTGAAAAACACACCTCAGCACAATTCACGGCAGAGCTTGAGCAAGCACGTAAGCATCTTATGCAAATGGGTGGTTTAGTTGAGCAGCAATTAGAAATGGCGTTTAACGCATTGCAAAACGTTGATACGAAAGTTGCCGAGCAAACCATCACATTAGATAAAGAAGTGAATGAGATGGAAGTAAAAATTGATGAAGAGTGCACACAAATTCTAGCACGCCGAAACCCAGCGGCATCAGATTTACGCTTCATCATCGCCGTCACACGTGCCGTGACCGATCTAGAGCGCATTGGTGATGAGGCCAGTAAAATTGCCAAACAAGCATTAGAAATCGCAGACGCCGGTAACGGGCCACAAAGCTTTGTAGAGCTTCGCCATATTGGTGAAAAAGTACGTCAAATGGTGCAGCAAGCATTAGATTCGTTTGCTCGTCTCGATACCGACCAAGCATTATCGGTGTTGCAGCAAGACAAAGCCGTCGACTTAGAGTATGGCACCGCAATCAGAACATTGGTGACTAAAATGATGGAAGATCCGAGAATGATCTCCCACGCACTGAATGTGATGTGGGCGTTGCGCTCTCTCGAGCGTATTGGTGATCATGCGCGTAACATTGGCGAATCGGTCATATACCTTGTAAAAGGCAAAGACGTTCGCCATAAAAAGTTGGCCAATATCGAAGCTCAACTTGGCAAATAGATCTCGCCTAGCTTTAGCTTATAGGTAAAAATCAAAAAGTGCTTTTGAATGTTCAATTCGGGCGGCTTTTAAAGCCGTCCAAAACGCTTCAATATCTTCAGGGCGCTCTTCATAGGCTTGCTTTGAAAAGGCGGCGTACCAGTATTGGCTGCTAAAAGGCGTTTCTAGTGCAATAACTTTATCGGCTAAACCGAGGTCATTTAAAATAGTTTGGCCAATCAAGGCTTCCATTACAAACCCATCGAGCAACCCACGAGAAACTAACTCCAGCGCTTTTTTAGGTTGCAACGGTGCAGACGGAATAAAGCCCATGTCTTGTAGCATTTGGTCTGCAACGTACCCAGGGATAGATTGAACTTTTGCAGTTTTTGGCAACATAGACTCGCCATCCCACGATATCTGTGAGCCAGGGTAGGTAAATACCATATAATTGCTTTGATAAAAGAAGCGATCATCTAATTCACCGTTCGTTTTCGGAAATGCAGACCAATTGTCACGATCCTCACTGAAGACAAAGGCGGCAACGGCGTCTACTTTGCCATGCTTTAACTCTTCGATACATCGTTTCCAGGGGCGTCGATTGAACTTAATGGGTAAGTTACTGGTTTGGGAAGAGATAAAAAGCAAATCACCCACAATGCCATTTTTACCTTCAATAATGTCGGCAGTGCCGAGTAGAAAAGGCGGCACCTGTTGATTTTCAAGACAAAATTGGAAATCTTTAGCAAATACAGACGAGTTAGCTGCGAGAGCAACCCAGAGTAAAATCCATTTAATGCGCATGGCTAAACCTTTACTGCGGTTAAGAATCACAATAAAAAGCATAGCTCATACTCCCGAATCTGCCCATTTGATGAACCCTTCAACGAATAATTAATAAAAAACCTTATATTTATCAATTAGTTGTTGACCTTTTACCATCACATATATATAGTTCGCCTCCGTTAGCCGGCATAGCTCAGTTGGTAGAGCAACTGACTTGTAATCAGTAGGTCCCGAGTTCGACTCTTGGTGTCGGCACCACATTCTAAAAGCCCCGTTCCGTAAGGATCGGGGCTTTTGTCGTTTTAGGCTTATCGTTACTTTTTAAGGTAAAGCGGTTAAGTTAATCAAAAAATTCCTTGCAATTCCGATGTTGAGGAATAGAATCACCGCCGTTTTAGCAACTTACAGAGGTTTTATGAGGTTTTAATCAAGCACTTTCTCTTATGAGTGAAAGTGTATTTATTTTTTTTTAGCACTTTTACTGCATCTTGGAGGAAGCCTTGATGGGAAAGAACCCTTCTTTTCTAACAAAACCTAATTCTGTAGAGTCGGCCACACCTTGGACGACCGAAGACAGCGCTCAGTTATACGGTGTAAACGACTGGGGCGCGGATTATTTTTCAGTTAATGAGGCCGGTCAGGCTGTCGTTAATGTCCCTTTTGGCGAGCAGAAAGCGTCTGTTGCCATTCTCGATATTATTCAAGCAATGTCCGAACGGGGTTTGGAAATGCCAGCGATGCTGCGCATAGAAAACCTACTCGATGATCGCATTGCGAAGCTCAATAATGCCTTTGCAGAGGCCATCACCGCTTACGATTATCAAAACGTATATCGCGGTGTTTTCCCGATCAAAGTTAACCAGCAATGCCACGTGGTTGAAGAAATTGCCGATTATGGTCGACGATTCAGTCATGGCTTGGAAGCGGGCAGTAAGGCTGAGCTGATCATTGCTTTAGCGAAACTGCAAGATAACGACAGTTTAATTGTGTGTAACGGCTACAAAGATTCTGAGTTTATTGAATTGGGTCTCTATGCTCGCGAAATGGGTATTCCGTGTTTCTTCATTTTAGAAACGCCAGCTGAGTTACCCATCATTATTAAAGCCAGTCAACGGCTAGGCATTAAGCCGCTTTTAGGCGTACGCATCCGTTCCAGTGTGAAAGTGGATGGTCACTGGAACGCCGATAGCGGTGATCGCTCTATTTTTGGTCTGTCTACCACGGCATTATTTGATGTGGTCACTCAGCTTAAAGCGGCCGATATGATCGATTGCTTACAGCTATTGCATTGCCACATAGGGTCACAAATACCGAATATTCGTAATATTCGAAACGGTGTTCAAGAAGCTTGTCAATTTTATTCTGGCTTGCAAGCAGAAGGCGCTCCTATGGGTTACCTTGATTTAGGGGGTGGCCTAGCGGTGGATTACGAAGGTACTCGTAATATCAGCAGTAACAGCATGAACTACGGGCTCGATGAGTATTGTGCCGCGATAGTCGAAACGATCAGCGAAGCGCTAACTCCGAAAGGCATTGCGCACCCCGTGATCGTAACTGAATCGGGCCGTGCGACAGTCGCCTATTCTTCAATGTTGTTGTTTAACATTTTAGATGTGCGCAATCATGATCCGGCTCCGCTGCCTGATGCGTTACCAGAAGACAGCCATGAGTTATTGCAAAACCTATGGTTGGTGAATGATGCTATCAATAGTCAAAATTATCAGGAGTGTTTTCACGATGCGGAATATTATCGTGATCAAATTCGACAATTATTTTTGCACGGCCAAATCGGATTAAGTGAACGTGCCTGTGCCGATAATTTGGCCTTAGCTGTTTTTGAAAAGGTGGCAAAGGAAGTAGCGCAGCAAAACCGCCCAGCGCCAGAATTACTCGACATTCATGAGCAATTGGCCGATGTTTATTATGGCAATTTTAGTCTTTTTCAGTCGCTACCCGATGCTTGGGCGATTGATCAAGTGTTCCCAGTAATGCCTGTGCATCGTTTAGAAGAGCGCCCAACTCGGCATGCGGTTATTGCAGACATTACTTGCGACTGCGATGGACAAATAAATCGATTTGCCAGTGTTGATGGTATAAAAAAGACTATTCGTTTGCACGAAAAGCAAGAGCAGGAAGACTATTACCTTGGTGTATTCCTAGTGGGCGCTTATCAAGAAACGTTAGGTGATTTGCATAATTTATTTGGTGACACCAATGTGGTGAGTGTACACATCAGCGAAGACGGTAGCTTGAATTTTGCTCGTGAGTTTCACGGCGACAGCATTTCAGATGTTCTAAGCTATGTTGAGTACGATCCGAAGATTATGCAAGAAGAGTTTCGAAAACGTGCCGAAGCAGCAGTAAAGCAAGGCAAAATAACCGCGGTAAAACGCAAAACAATACTGAAGGCGTTTAAAGATAGCCTGGATGGTTACACCTACTTTGAGAGTGAAACGTTATGACTAAAGTTATGATTATTGGAGCCGGCGGAGTCGGCGGTGTCGTCACACATAAATGTGCACAACAAGCCGAAACTTTCGGTGAAATAATACTTGCTAGCCGTACCGAATCTAAATGCAAGGCGATTGCAGAGCAAGTTAAAGCAAAAACGGGTGTAACTGTGCGAACCGCACAAATCGATGCCGATAATGTACCTGAGCTAGCGGCTTTATTAAAATCGGAACAACCGAAGTTGGTGATAAACGTTGCCTTACCTTATCAAGATTTAACCATCATGGATGCCTGTTTAGAAGCGGGTGTGCATTACATGGATACCGCTAACTATGAGCCACTAGATACCGCTAAATTTGAATATAAGTGGCAGTGGGCGTATCAAGAAAAATTCCAGAAAGCCGGGTTAACCGCGTTACTCGGCAGTGGCTTTGATCCAGGTGCGACGAATGTGTTTACTGCGTATTTAGCTAAGCATTATTTTGATGAAATTCATGAGCTGGACATCATCGATGTTAACGGTGGCGATCACGGCTATCCTTTTGCGACAAATTTTAATCCTGAAATTAACATTCGAGAAGTGTCTGCTGAGTGTCGTCATTGGGAAGGGGGTGAATTTGTAACAACTCCCCCAATGAGCAAAAAAGCCGAATTCACCTGTCCAGAATCCGTAGGTACTTATAACATTTATCGTATGTACCACGAAGAGTTGGAGTCTTTGTCTAAGCACTACCCAACACTTAAGCGTGCACAGTTTTGGATGAGCTTTTCTGAAAACTACTTAAAGCATTTAGAAGTATTGGAAAACGTTGGCATGACTGGCATTGATCCAATAGATTACAATGGCCAGCAGATTGTACCGATTCAATTATTAGCCAAACTATTACCAGACCCAGCCTCATTGGGGCCGCGTACTAAAGGAAAAACCTGTATTGGTACGGTTGTAAAAGGTATAAAAGATGGTAAAGAAAAAATAGTCTATTGCTACCAAATTTGTGATCACCAAGCTTGTTACGCTGAAGTTGAATCGCAAGCAATTTCATACACGACAGGCGTGCCAGCTATGATTGGTGCGAAACTGATGGCCGAAGATAAATGGCTTCAACCGGGTGTATGGAACATAGAGCAGTTCGATCCTGATCCATTTATGGAGGCTATGAATCAATATGGTCTGCCGTGGAATATTATCGAATTGGATGAATTCAATTTAGATCAGTAACTTAATTTAAACGAGCCCGTAAATGACTGTAAATAAGATGCTGACCGATTTCAGTAAACTCGATACAACAGGGTTACCAAGCCCAGCGTTTATTGTCGATGAAGTTGCTATTGAGGAAAACCTAAAGCAGTTGGCAGAAGTTGGCCAGCGCAGTGGCGCTAAAATTTTAGCGGCACTTAAAGCGTTTTCTCTTTGGCCCTTAGGTGAGTTAACGGCGCAATATCTCGATGGGATATGCGCCTCGGGTATTCACGAGGCTCGTTTAGGTAAAGACCACTATTGCTCGGGTGATAAGCCGGCCGAAGTGCACGTTTACTCTGCAGCTTTCAGTGATGCCGACTTAACTCAGTTGCTTGATATTGCTGATCACATCGTCTTTAACAGCTTATCGCAATGGCAACGTTTCGAAGCTAAGTTAATTGAAGCCAAGCAAAAACGACCGAACTTGCAATTTGGCTTACGTATTAACCCTGAGCATTCTGAGGGTGACGTTGATATTTATGACCCTTGTGCTCCGGGCTCGCGATTGGGTATTCCTTTGGCCAGTTTTGATCCGGCCATTGTTTCTTCTGCAATCGAGTCCGGCTTGTTAACAGGGCTTCATTTTCACACCTTGTGTGAACAAGATTTTGCACCCTTGGCGCGCACGCTTGATGTAGTAGAAAAAAACTTTGGCCAATGGTTACCACTATTAAAGTGGATTAATTTTGGTGGGGGTCATCATATAAGTCGAGGTGATTACCAGCGTGATGCATTGGTTGATCGAATAAAAGCTATTCGTGAAACCTATTCACTCGAAGTTTATCTAGAGCCTGGCGAAGCCGTTGCCATTGGCTCCGGCGTACTCAGTGCCCAAGTGCTCGACATTGGGTTTAATCAATTGCCGCAGGCCATCTTAGATAGCTCGGCTACTTGCCACATGCCTGATACATTGGAAATGCCCTATCGAGCCGACATTCTTGGAGCGGGTGAAGCCAATGAGAAGAAGCATACCTATCGTTTAGGGGGCTTAACGTGCCTTGCGGGTGATGTCATGGGTGATTACAGCTTCGACGCTCCGTTAGAAGTAGGGCAGCAATTACTATTTTTAGATATGAGTCATTACACCATGGTAAAAACCAGCACCTTTAACGGATGTCAGTTGCCCGCGCTGGTGGTGTGGAATTCAAAAACAAATGAACGGCGCATACTGAAAGAGTTTGGGTATAGCGATTTTAAGCAGCGTTTAGGTTAATTTTAAGAGGACATTTTCATGGTTCAGGGTCGTAATCCAGCTCAAAAAGAGAAGGTGATATTTTTAGGTTCAGAAATTGAACAAGCGCCACTAAATCAAGCTGGCTTTGCGGTACTGCCCGTGCCTTATGAAAAGTCAGTGTCGTATGGCGGTGGTACGGCTTTGGGGCCAGACTCCATCCTTGAAGCATCGCATCAACTAGAAACGTGGGATGGTAAATCAAGCCCGAGCGAACTGGGTATTCATACCTGCGATACCATCAATTGCAACCAAGATGATGAAGCCGTTATTGAAAGCATTGCCAGTGCCACGGCCAAAATTCTAATGGCGGGATCAATGCCAGTGGTATTAGGAGGCGAGCACACGGTGACTTGGGGTGTAATTAAAGGGTATCTAGATGCTGGCATAACCGATTTTGGCGTCGTTCAAATAGACGCTCACGCCGATTTACGCGATGCCTATGAAGACAACCCACTCAGTCACGCTTCGGTCATGAAGCGTGTCGTTGACGCCGGAGTGCCTCTATTTCAACTTGGTATTCGTGCCTATTGCGATGAAGAGCGAGAAATTCGTGCGCAAGAAGGTATTCACTTTATTGATGCCGATGACCTCGTTCCGCAAAATATTCAGCACATTGATTTACCTGAAGATTTCCCTAAAAAAGTATTCTTCACTCTCGACATTGACGGCATGGATCCATCCGTTTTCCCTTCAACAGGAACACCCGTTCCTGGTGGTCTAGGCTGGTACCAAACCCTAAACCTTTTTGATTCCGTCATAAAGCAACGCCAATTAATCGGCTTCGATTTAATGGAATTCGCCCCCATCGAAGGCTTTCACGCCTACGACTTCGCCGCCTCACTTTTAGTCTATAAGATGATGGGTATGGCGCAGCGGGCAGGTGCCGTTGAGGCAAAAAATTGACATTAAAGTCTTTATAATGAAATCGACCTTGATATCAAAAGTAATGTGTCGAAAAATTGACTAGGATCTAAAACTTTTAAATAAAATAGTTAATCAAATTGATAATTATTGAAATGAGCTATATATTCGCTGGGCTTTGAACACTTTTCGAACAATAAACGAAATAATTATCAATAGGGTCTATAGTCCATGAAAAAGAACTTGTTAGTTACTGCAATTGCGATTGCATCAATTGGCTCAGCATCTGCGAGCTCATTCTTAGCTGGTGATCCAGTTGAATCGGTAGCAGATAAAGATACAGCCTACGATAATCCAGCTTTTATACTAAACACAAAAAACCAGGTGACTTTCAGCGATTGGGGTAACGTTGGTTATGTATTTAACGCATTCAATCAAAAGTTAGCCGTTCATGGCGGAAGAGGTGGCAATGCCATCGATGTATTCTGGGGTGGAAACTTAGGATTTGGTGGTTTAGGTATCGCTTCAGGTTACGAAATTGATAACGAAAGCGAATTATTAGTGACATCATTTACTGGTCAAACTAACTTTACTTACCTTGAAGAAGACGGCAAAACAGACTTAGTTGTCGGGAATGATACGGCCAGCTTAGAAGTTAAAGCAAACGAACGTGCTATCAAATCTAGCGAAGCACAAATAGCAGCTGGGTTTGTGTTAAATGATTTACCTATCGATGGTACCATTTCACTATCTTTGCCCTCTGCAAGTACAGTTGATAGCCTCAGCGTTGTTGATGTGTTAACAACCGACGGCAATACGACGGCAACTTACCGCGAAACTCGTACCACCGTAAGTACAACTTCTAGCGAGCGTACGGGAGGCTTAGTTGCCTCTGCAGCCGGTCGTTATAAGTTTAACTCAACTACCTATGTTACTGGTGGAATTGCTATCAACAACAACGAAACAACAGGCTTTACTCGCAGTGTTGTAACCCAGTTTGATGAAAATTTAGCGGCACCGGCAACAGATACAAATGAAACCACAACCACTGATTCTGGCAGTATCCTAGATGCTAAAGAAACTATTTTCAGTGTAGGTTTAGACCACCGCAAAAATGTTGGACCCGCGGCAATTAAAATCCAACCAAACTTGGATTACACGACATCTTCAAGCTCTACTTCGGTCACAGTAAGTGATAATAAATTTGTCGATGCTCTAGATTCAGCCAATAATACAACGGGCCCTACCGGTGTTACTTCTATTACCGCATCTGAAAGCACCGATATTGATGCTAATGTACGTGTTTCGGCCGAGTTTGCTGCGAGCCAAAAGTGGACTTGGCGTGCAGGTGCAAATATAGATGTTTTAACCTACTCAAGCACTAAATCAACATTTACTAAAAATAAAGTGAATAACGCAGGTACCGGTTACGAGGAAGATTACGTTCAAGTGACTGAAGATGATTCTAGCCTAGAAATTTTAGATTCTGGCTACGCAATTGACTTGGGCTTTTCATTCAAACCATCTGAGAGTGCTGTATTAGACATTAATCTAGAATCTAATAATAACGCATTACAAAATTGGACGGCGAACTTCGGCTTTACTTTTTTCTACTAAGCACCACTTATTTCAAAACCTAGTTTTAACCCAGCTTCGGCTGGGTTTTTTTATGATTAGCGACTATCTTGTTGTGAGCAAATATCAATCTTTTTCAATAACAGGCTCCGTAATTTTCTAAGGTAATTTAGTGTCTAATATTAGTCGTTATCTGCAATTTATAATTTCAATCTTGTTGGTGGGTGTTTTTGCCGGCGCATATATCGTTCTGTTTCAATCGGCCATTACCATCGATGTCATTGATCGGTCATTAGAGCGACATGTGGAGCAGTACTTACTAGAGCGATCGACGCAAGATATCGTTATGCGTGAAATAACAACGCTTTATGGTTGGTTGGTACTTACTTCTTCTGCATTGGCCGTCTCCGTGGGCTGGTTGGTCTTCAGCAGTTGGCGTGATCGTCGGATTCGTGCAAAAAAATCGTAACTAGGTGCCTGATGGCATTATTCTCTGGCACAATATTAGGCCATTCAATTACTAGGTGAAACAGAGTTCATGTCTGATTTATTGACCGTATTTTCGGGCTGGTTTCGGCCTCATTTAACTTTTATCGCATCAGCTTATATTGCCACTATACTGGTGATTTATGGCGCTCGGATCAACAAGGCTGTTTGGGCATTGGTGAAGGGTGCGCACTTTATTATTAGAACCTTGGTGTTTGTGGCCTTATGTGCCGTTGGTTATGGTGCTATTTCTGTTTATTTGGTGCCGGTGGTTCGTGAATTGTTATTGTTAGCAGGAGCATTATGGTTAGGACCTCTAGTCGTTATCAGCTTTTTATTCATTGGATGGTTAGCCGAGCAGAACAGTCGAAGAGGCTAGTCGCTTCACTTTTGATAGCGGCATCGCCCTTGGTTAGCGCGTTCGAAGAGCAGGGCCACTCTATGGTGGCTCAGTTGATGGTGATGTATTTAGATGACAATGCTAAAGGCCGCTTGGAATCACTACTGGGGGCAAACTGGCAGCGTGAGCTCATTGCCATGGCGCCAAGAGTAGAGCAAGAGGTTTCGCGCGCAAAGAATCGATCTATGCAGCCGCTGCAGCTTACTCTGTTTTCTGTTGAAGATACTGAGTTTAATCCACAACAGCACTGCCCAAAAAACGCCTGTTCTGTAGGGGCTGTGTTAGAAAGTAAAAAAGTGCTGCAAGAGAACCAGTTTTCGAATGCGCAAAAAAAGAAGGCGTTAGGCTATTTAATGCATTATATGGTGCAGCTCCATGTGCCGGTCAATACCGGGCTTAAGCGTGATATGGGCGGCCAAAAGATTTATTTAAAAGATGGCGATCTCAAAGACGTTAATCTTGCCTGGATCTGGAATTACGATCTGTACCGAAGGTTTGAAACGCGTTGGTTTAGTTTGGCTCAAGAGTATTTCCGCGAAATGAAAGATATGGATCTCAGTACTTGGAGCGAATCAAAGATGCCACAAGATTGGGCATTTGAATCGCATTTGCTGGCACGTGAACATGTGTACCCCATTGCAACAGAGGGGCGTTACAGTGCAGCGTTAATTAAAGAAGGGCAAGCGTTGCTAAGAACACAGCTACAAAAGGCGGCTTACCGCTCGGCTTTGCTTATAAATGAAGCGCTTGGTTCATAGATATTTAGGGAGAAAGGGAAGGGGAAAGTGAGCTTTCCCCTGGAGTCGTAAGCAATTGTCTTCCGTGAACAGTCTCATCCTGAGTCGATTACATCCATGTAACTCGCTTACCCGTTCCAGGGCGTGTCCTGAGGTCTTCCGTGTGCATCCAATGCGCTCTATCCGTAGAGTTTTGTCCAAAGTCTGCATCCGAGCAGCACATTCCATCCGTTGGTCGCCAATCCTAGCTATACTTCCTTGGAGTTCTTCCTGAACAAGATCTAGTATATGGCTTTTTGTGATGAGGATATGACAAATTTTAGAGCCAAAAAGCTTGCCTAAATAACAAGCTTCTCTACAGGCTACGTAGCTCGTAGAAGTGCCTCTTAAAGTGTCGACTCTATCACAAGGGTTTTCCAATTAACGTACGAATGTTGTAGGAAATGTCTTACAAACGGAGTAGTAAAAAATGACAATGGCGACTGCCTCTCTTCATTTATATGGGTCTTCGGCATTGCTGGGTCATTTGAAGAATGCCCGTTTACCCTTACTTCATGGATCGAATCAGCTCAGTCCTTATTTAGAAACAGGTCATAAACGAGTTTTATCCCAAGCGCCCATTACCGAGCATGAAATAAACCAAGAGCTGCGGCGTCAATTTGAAGCTTTACCTGGGCACATCAGTGCGCTGCTCAGTTTTGAAGATTTTACGAAACAATCTGAAAAGCTCATGCCTTCTATAGAGGCGGGGATTAAGGCTCGTCGTCAACAAAGCAAGCCTGGCTCAAATCAGTACTCTACCGAGCGATTTCATAAAGTAAGCTATCTACGGTTATTCAACAGTGCTTTGAGTCACTATGGTTGGCAGTGTTTGGCTGATCAATTCAGTGGTATATGCGTTGAGTTAGAAGCCAACCACGACGTGTTTCAGTCGAATGATGAGCGCTTAGCGTTATTGAAAGCAGTACAATATGGCGCAACCCATGATTTTAACGTCAATGGCCACAATCCTATTCCTGGCTTTTTTTTGGATAACCCAGAAAATGCACTGCGCGAGGAGTGGCGAGCGGCATTTTTATTCGCCGAGCCGCAGCCAGTGCTAAAAATACAGGCTCGAATAGTGAAGCGAATCTATTTGTCAGTTAACGCAGAAGAGTCCTTGGTAGAGGATTGTCAGCGACTCGTGCGCCAGGATTTGAGATATCGCCATGCTGAACTTTCATTTGTGGTTCCAGACGAACAGCAATGGCGACTGCGCGTTAACATCGACCAATAATGTCGGCAATGTTTTGATGTTCGGCTATGCTTAACTATACAAAAATAGAGATCCTTCATACATGTCTAGTTTAAGTTTCCTTGTGGTCGACGATGCTTCCTTTATTCGTGACCTAGTCAAAAGAACGTTACGGCAGCAGTTTGCCCAGTGCCAAATAGATGAAGCCGTGAATGGCAAAAAAGCTCAAAGCCTGTTGTCTAAAAAGCAATACGATTTAGTGCTGTGTGATTGGGAAATGCCCGAGCAATCCGGCATCGAGGTGTTGCAATGGTTACGGGCTTATGAAAATGATAACGGCCTACCCAAGACCCCCTTTATGATGGTCACCAGTCGTGGCGATAAAACCAATGTTGTCGAAGCGGTTCAAGCAGGCGTATCCGATTACATTGGTAAGCCCTTTAGTAACGATCAAATCCTTAAAAAAGTGCTTAAGTTACTCTCTGTAAATCATGGTGCGTTGGTAAAATCTATTTTAAAAGGGGCTGCAGCTATGAAGCCCACATTTGGATCGGCTAATGAATCGGCGGGTGTCTTACTAGGGGCTGCGCCGCAAGCGGCTAAAAAACCTGCGTCGTCAAATTCAGCCGGCAGCGCTTCATTGCTAACCACGGGTGCACCCAGTTCGAAATTAGTCGATAAAGAGCCGATAAGAGCAGGTAAAACCAAACCCAAAGCGAGCATATTAGCGAAAGTCGCGGTGCGCTCTCCCAAGGCCGCTTGGCAAGGTGACTTACGAGACATTAATTTAACCGACTTAAGCATGACAGTAGAACTTGATGATACCGTTCCTCCTACCGTGCTAGATCAAGTCGTGGTGGATATTGTTCCGAAAAACGATCCCGATGCCGTGGCGCGCATAAATACCATGGTGACATCGGTTGCTTTAACTGAAAAATCACTCAGTTGCTCAAGGTTAAATCTTAATGTTCGCATCGTCGATGATGATCAAGAAAAACTTGAAACGCTGAGTAAGTTTATTGCTCAAGTTCGTCGCTAGTTTTGCGAGCGTTGAGATAATTCGCTCAGTCGCTTTTTGGGAAAAATACAGGTGAAGGCTGAACCAATATTAGGCTGGCTTTGTATATCTAAATAGGCGTTATGGTGGTTCAATATATGCTTCACAATGGCCAGCCCTAAACCAGTGCCACCGTCTTCACTTGAGCGGCCTTTGTCGGCTCGATAAAAACGTTCGGTAAGCCGAGGAATATGATGTTGCTCAATGCCGTAACCTTGATCTTGAACCGTCAGTAAACCTCCCAGAGCCGATTTTTTCCAGCTGATGACAATGGACTTTTGAGACGGGCTATAACGTACTGCATTGTATATTAAGTTGCTCAACGCCGTTCTTATTTGACCCAAATCCCCTAACAACATAGCATCGGTTTGGCATTGAAATGTAATGTCTAACTTCTTATCTATGCTGTGCGCATATTGCAATGCATCTTCGATCAACTGCGACATTAAGTCTGGGATGTTTATCTTCTTCATTGGCGCATCACTGGTGTCAATATCGAGTTTACTGAGAATGAGTAAATCATTGACAAGGTTGTTCATACGCTTTGCTTGCGTCGACATGCTGAGCAATGCTTTGTGCATGGCAGGGGGAATATCATCATTGAAATTTAAAATATTCTCGAGATGACCTTGAACAACTGTAATTGGTGTTTTGAGCTCATGCGAGGCGTTGGCTACAAAGTCTTGCCGCATTTTTTCAAGCTTCTCTAAACGAGTGGTATCGCGCAGCAATAGTAAGCGCTCACCTTCGCCGTAGACGGTCATCGATATTTGCAGAGAACGATTTGCGTGTGCCGGATTTTCTATAGTGATCGGTTCTTTGTTTTGTGCTTTGTTGTAGTAGTCTGTGAACTCAGGATCTCGAATCAAGTTCGTGAGTAAATGACCTTCGTCGACTTTTTTCAAATTCAATAACTTAACAGCGGCTTTGTTCCACGATTCTATGTTGCCATTGGAATCTAAAGTGATAACACCATCGGCCAACGCCTGATTAGATGTACGGATTTTTTGAATGGTTTCACGATACCGTCTAACTTGCTTGCGGTGTTTCTTGCGTACCATGTAAAGGTGATCGAACACTACACCCCATAACCCCATAGCATTGGGCGGTGCGTTCTTCGCCCCTTTTATTAACCACGAAATAAGACGGTGCTGTTGGTATAAAATCCAAATTAGATAGCTGGCACTGGCAGCGGCCAAAAATAACCAAGGATAGCCAAATACAAAACCCACTGATACGGCCACAGAAGCTGAAATAGCTAGGTTTTTGTAATGAGATTTGCGTAAATCCCGAATCATAAATTAGAGGCTCTCTGGCGACTGAGTAGAGAATCGATACCCCGTTCCTCTCACTGTTTGTACGAGTGTTTTGTATTGCTCACCTAATAGCTTTCGTAAGCGTCGAATATGTACATCGACTGTTCGTTCATCTACATACACATTACCGCCCCAAACGTGATCAAGCAACTGGCTTCGACTATAAGCGCGTTCAGGATGAGTCATAAAAAATTGCAGCAATTTAAATTCGGTGGGTCCTAGCTTGAGCTCTGAGCCATCGGCAAATACTCGGTGGCTGGTCGGGTCTAACGTTAAACCTTTTACTTCAACTACAGTATCAACGCCGGCCGGTGTAGAGCGACGTAATACGGCTTTTAATCGAGCCACTAATTCACGCGGTGAAAAAGGTTTAGTGATGTAATCGTCGGCACCGGCATCTAAGCCTGATATTTTATGTTCTTCCTCGCCTTTGGCGGTGAGCATAATAATGGGAATCTCTTGAGTTAAAGCATCGCGTTTTAAACGACGCGCCAATTCAACCCCACTGGTGCCGGGCATCATCCAATCTAGTAATATTAAATCGGGCTTTTGGTCGACGATAATTGAATGAGCGTCTTGCGCGTTACCTGCTTCTAAAGCGCGATAACCCGCCATTTCGAGCGCAGCGGCGATAACATCGCGAATGGCCGATTCATCATCAACGATTAAGATACTTCGTGTTGCCATGTCAGTTTCCTGAATAGGGTTCATAATAGCTCACGATTAAAAAGAAGTTTTGTGACATTAAGATGACAAAATTCATAATTCTGCCATCTTTCCCAATTAAAAGGTTAGAGCAGTTCCACGACCGCGGCTATAAATAGCGCCATCCCCAGCCAATGATTATTTAAGAATGCTTGAAAACATGCATCGCGGTCTCGATGTCGGATTAACCACTGCTGATAACTCATTAGCCCTGCTGAAATGGCAATGGCGAACCACCATACCAAACCGAATTCGGCTTTTACGCCTACCGCTACCCAGCTCAGCAGTGCCAGCAGTTGCAGAACGCCGATCATTAGCTTGTCGGCATCGCCAAATAAAATTGCAGTTGAGCGCACGCCAATTTTTATATCGTCGTCTCTATCGACCATGGCGTACTGGGTATCATAGGCCACTGTCCATAATACTTTGGCGGTAAATAGTAACCATACGGTATCAACTAATGGGGCTTGTGCGGCGGTATATGCCATCGGAATCGCCCATGCGAAAGCGGCACCGAGTACCACCTGAGGCAAATAGGTATGGCGTTTCATAAATGGATAAAGCGACGCAAGAGCTAAACCAACAAAAGACATATACACCGTTAATGCGTTTGTCAGTAATACTAAAATAAAAGAGACACCCACTAACGCAGAAAAAAGTATTAACGCTTCTTTTTCAGTGACTAAACCTTGGGCTAGGGGGCGGGTATTTGTTCGCTTAACGTGGCCGTCAATTTTCCGATCGGCGTAATCGTTAATTACGCAACCTGCGGAGCGCATGAATAACACACCCAGCGTAAAAATAATGAGATTCTTAATAGACGGAAACCCGCCCGAAGCGATCCACAGCGCTGTTAATGTCGGCCAAAGAAGAAGGTAAGTGCCAATAGGGCGGTCGAGTCGAGTGAGCTTTATGTATTGTGAAAGCGCTAGTTTATTCATGATTGCCTAATTAATTCAGGTAAAAAATATTCGGTCACCAGTAAAGGTTGTTCACGTAACCAATAGCGTGAACGGCGCCCCCAGAGTGTATCAAAATGCGTGATTTCTGTTGGGCTTTTTCGCACAGTATCGTCGGCGAATAACAACTCACCCAAGGGTCTTTCTTGCAGTGTTGATAATTCCGCTAAGCCCTGTTTTAAACTTGTAGTGGGTATTAGTGTGTGCGCCATAACCCAAATTTCTTGGTGGTTTTTCAGCGCTACTTTACGTGAAAAATACTCGGCTTTTTCCTTCGTATGGGCGGCATTGAGGCTCGGATCAGTACTGTTGATGAGAGTTTCTTCAATCACAGCCACGGAAAAATTATCCGTACGTTGGCGCAGCGCTTCGGTCAAACTGCCAGGCAAAAACAGCCAATAACCCATTTCGTCTGGAATCGGTTCAGGAAAGGCGCTGGGCGTATACCAAGAGTGGCTACGTGTGTCTAAATCGAAAGTTAAGGTTTCCACTGCATAAGTCATTTATTAAAAAGCGCCAGTGTACCTGAGGTGCTCTACTATGTTGAATGCCAAATGTTATTTTTGGTCAATATATGCTCGATAACTGCTTGAAAAATAGCATTTTTTTACGAATTTGACGCTCAAAGGCGGAGAATTTGGAATTTAAGGCTTGGCAAGGCAGGTGAGAACTAGGTAGTCTAGGGGCATAGTCACACCTTTTACAGCGCTTTGCTGGCTGTTTTTAGAGTGAGATTGCTAGTTATAACAATAAGAGACATAAAAGGAAGTTACCATGCGTAAGCCCGATCTATCTGCTGCTATTGCAGAGCATGCAGATTTAACTAAAGATAAAGCTGCAGAAGTACTAAACGTAATTCTAGACCAGATTACCCAGACAGTTGCCAAGAAAGAATCGGTAACCTTAGTGGGCTTTGGCACCTTTGAAGCGCGCTCACGTGCTAAGCGTAAAGGTAAGAATCCACAAACGGGTGCAGAGATAGAAATCCCTGCAAGTAACACCGTTGCCTTTAAAGCGGGTAAGGCTTTAAAAGACAGCGTCAACAAATAAGCGTTGTTTAGTAATTTAAAAAAAGAGCCTCAGGGCTCTTTTTTTGTGCCAGTTTGGCTTTGCAAACTGTTTAGCAAATGCTCTCTAAGCCAAGCCAAAAAGCCATCGGCTTGTGTGTGTTGGTGCCAATATAAATGCGTATCTACATTCGGCACTTCAAAAGGTAATGGCATAATACAAAGCTCTAGATCGGTAAAGGCATTAGCCAACGATCTTGGCAGTGTTAATATAGACTGCTGCTGGGTCAATAAAGAGGTGGCCGTTGCGTAACTCTGGCAGCGCGCCTTCACTGTTCGGTTAATGCCTAAAGTTGCAAAAGCAATATCTTCTAACACTCGTCCAGTCGGGCGGTTAGACACCGTTATGTGGTTCAGTTGCCGGTAATGCTCTACGGAGAGTTCTCTTTGTGGAAAGTACTTTTTGCCACCTAAACAGCAAAATCCAGAAGAGGCGATTAAATCATGCCCTATTGGGTTGGACAGTGGGCGAGCGACATCGATCGCAAAATCTATCGCGCCCGATTCTAACTGCATGGGCAAGGAATCTCGTTCTATTTTAACGCTATGAAACTCTAAATTTGGAGCAACCTTGCTAAAGTAAGCTAGGACAGACGGGAAGAAAAGCGGCTCTAAGGCATCGTGAATGGCGAGCACAACAGTTTGCGATGCCGAAAGTGGGTCAAAGGCACCTAAGGTTTGCAGTGATCGTCTTAACTGGCTTAGGGTGGAGATTATTTCCGGCATAACCCGTCGGCAGACAGGCGTGGGCTTCATGGTTGAACCTTGGCGTGTAAACAACGGATCTCCTAAGGCTTCACGAAGTCGTTTTACAGAATGGCTCACCGCAGAAGGCGTGATATTTAACGCTTCGGCAGTACGCGTCATGTTTTCATGCTGGTAAAGGGCTTCGAGCACTTTGAGCAAGTTGAGATCCAGTTGAGCGATCGATTTTAGGCTAATCATATTGAATAAAATTCATAGTGTGGGTCAAATATATTTCATTTTGTTCACAGTAAGGGCTTGCGTACACTGAGTCAATCTATCCCATTCTTAAAGCATGGATGCCCAATAATAAAAAGGTGTGTTATGGATTTTTCCAATTCAGAACGAAGTAATGATTATCTCGCTCAACTCAATCAATTTATGAATGAAAAGGTTCTGCCGGTGGAACAGTCTGTTTTGGCCGCAAACCGAGCTCTAAATCCAACGGGAAATTGGCAAGAATGGCGTACCTTAGATGAAGTAGAGCAGCTAAAAAAAGACGCGAAAGCGCAAGGGCTGTGGAATCTCTTTCTACCCGATGCTCAATTGGGTCAAGGGCTAACCTGTAGCGAATATGCGCCACTCGCGGAAGCCACCGGTAAAGTGATATTTGCTCCGGAAATTTTTAATTGCAATGCGCCCGATACCGGTAATATGGAAGTGCTGTATCACTTTGGATCTGACGCCCAAAAACAGCAATGGCTTAAGCCTTTGCTCGCCGGAGACATTCGATCGGTTTTTTGTATGACAGAGCCAGAGGTGGCCTCAAGTGATGCAACGAACATGGAGGCCACTATCGCAGCCGATGGCGATGAGTTAGTGATTAATGGACGAAAGTGGTGGAGCACTGGGTTGGGCCACCCCAATGCAAAAGTGGCTATTGTTATGGGCCTATCAAAGCCTGACGCGGCAAAACACGAACGACATTCTATGGCGCTAGTACCTTTAGATGCACCTGGAGTAAGCATTAAGCGCATGTTGACGGCCTATGGTGAGTACGATGCACCCTATGGACATGGTGAAGTAACGTTCACTAACGTTCGCGTTCCAACAGAAAACCTCATATGGGACCTTGGAAAAGGCTTTGCGATTGCGCAAGGTCGCTTAGGCCCAGGGCGAATTCATCACTGTATGCGTGCTATAGGCGCAGCCGAAAGAGCGTTAGCGATGGCAATTCAACGAGGACTTTCACGCCAAGCCTTTGGCAAGCCCATCATTCAATTAGGCGGAAATACCGAGCGCATTGCTCAAGCGCGCATTCAAATTGATCAAGCCAGGTTGCTCACGTTAAACGCGGCTTGGAAAATAGATAACTTTGGCGTTAAAAACGCCATGACTGAAATTTCGGCTATTAAAGTTGCTGTACCAAACATGCTGCAAGATGTGGTCGATATGGCCATTCAAATGCATGGTGGCGCAGGTGTCTCAGATGATACGCCGCTCGCGTCTTTTACGGCCATGGCGCGAATTTTACGCATTGCTGATGGCCCCGATGAAGTGCATCGCCACATGGTCTCACGTTTAGAAATTGCCAAACACCTCAAAGGAAAAGCATCATGAAAAAAGTACTGATTACTGGCGGCGCTTCAGGTTTGGGTTTGGCGATGGCTAAGCGATGGGCGAGCACAGGTGCAACGGTTTGTGTCGCCGACAGAACGGAAGCATTAGCCCAAGCCACAATAAACGCAATAAACGAAGCCGGTGGGCAAGGGCATTTTGTTGCTTGCGATGTGACTGACGATGAAAGTTTAGCGGCCGTTAAACGCTACACAGATGAACATATCGGCGCGCTAGATGTGCTCATTAACAGCGCCGGTGTGCCGACGGCTGGGTCGATTGAAGGCGAGTCGTTAAAAGCTTGGCAATGGGTGCTCGACATTAACTTACTTGGCTGTGTACGGTTAGCAAAATTATATGTGCCAGATATGAGAAAAAATAAAACAGGCCATATTGTAAACGTTGCGTCTCAGGCCGGCATCACTTCTATGCCATTTATGGGGTCTTACAATGCATCGAAGGCCGCTTTGGTTGCTTACAGTGAAACCATGAAGCTAGAGCTAAGCCCATTTAATATTGGTGTGTCTGTATTGTGCCCAGCCTTTGTAAAAACGAATTTAGATAAATCATTGCCTGAAGAACAGTCCGACATGCAATCGGTGGTCACTAAGTTAGTTGAACGCGGAACCGTGAGTGCAGAGGAAGTTGCCGAGGCCGCTTTTAAGGCGGTTCAAAATAATAAATTCATGGTGATTACTCATGCCGATGGCGGACGCATTTATTCGCTTAAGCGTTGGTTGCCAAATTTTTATTTTTGGCTCATGGCAAAAAAATCTAAGCCATTCACGGTAAAGGGTTACGAAAATGGCGCATAATTCGGCGACGCATAACCAGCAAAAAACACAGCCGGGCGAAGAGCTAGATGTGAATGCCGTGCATGCTTGGCTGAGTAACCACATAGAAGGGCTCAACGAACTGCCAAGCGTAAAGCAGTTTTCTGGCGGTGCTTCGAATTGGACCTATTGCTTAACTTACTCCAATAGGGAGCTCATATTACGACGTGCCCCGGCCGGTAAAAAAGCTAAGGGCGCACATAATATGGCGCGCGAGTTTGAAATACAGCAAGCGCTCAAGCCGGTTTATCACTATGTGCCTGCCATGTATGCGTTGTGCCAAGATGAATCGGTGATAGGTACCGACTTTTACGTGATGGAAAAACTCAATGGCATTATTCCTAGAAAAAATATGCCAAAAAATGCTTCCCTTTCGTCCGAGGAAGTAAAAAACCTATGCAATAACATGATAGACGCACTGGTAGAACTGCACAGTGTTGATGTTGAAGCATCGGGTTTAAGTGGGTTAGCCAAAGGGGAAGGGTATGTTACTCGCCAAGTAGAAGGTTGGTCTAAACGATACCGTGACGCCAAAACCTGGAACGTGCCTTCTGGTAAAAAAGTAATTAACTGGTTAGAGAATAACAAACCCAGCAAAGAAACCATCTGCTTAACCCATAACGATTTTCGCTTTGATAACTTAGTGCTTAACTCTGAACATCCGAGCGATATTGTTGGAGTGCTAGATTGGGAGCTGGCCACCTTGGGTGACCCGCTTATGGATTTAGGTAACGCCTTAGCCTATTGGGTAGAAGCCGATGATGACTTTATGGCCAAAGCCATGCGTCGCCAGCCAACGCATCTAGAAGGTATGTTTAGCCGAAAAGAAGTGATCCGCGCATATCTAGAAAAAACCGGTGGCAGCTATAGCGATTTCAGATTTTACGAAGTGTTTGGTTTGTTCCGATTAGCGGGCATTGCGCAGCAAATTTATTATCGCTATCACCACAAGCAATCACGCAACCCAGCGTTTAAAAACTTCTGGGTGTTTATTCATTATTTACTGTGGCGCTGTAACCAAGCGATAAAAGCCAAATGAAAATAGTGTATTTGGTGCGCCATGGCCAAGCCAGTTTTGGTGAAAAAGATTACGATCAATTATCGCCTACTGGTTGTGAACAAAGCCAGTTGGTTGGTCAAGCCCTGCGCGCTAAAAACGTAAACGTTGATCGGTTAGAACTCGGCTCATTACAGCGCCATAAACAAACCTGTGAGCACGCGTATGAAAATAAACGGCCCACGCATGAAAACCAGCAGTGGAATGAGTTTGACCATAAAGATATCACCGCTCAGTATTTAAAAACTCATCAACTGCACAGAGATGAATTCTTAGATCTAAGCGACATCGATAAAATGGCGATGTTTTCAAAAGCCATGGTGCAGTGGGTAGAGGCCGATGCAAATGGCACAAATTACCGTGAAACTTGGCCGCAATTTAAAAGCCGCGCCAACCATGCATTGCAACAACTTATTCAACAAACGCAACAAGCTGCTATTGTGTTTACCTCTGGCGGGGTCATCTCAAATATTGTTGCACACATTATGCAATTAAGTTCTTTGCAAGCACTCATGCTGAATAGGCAACTAGTCAATACCGGCATCACCAAACTGCTGATTACTCGTAACGGGTTGCAAGTTTCAACCTTGAATGAATATGTGCATATAGAACAACAAAACAATAAAAAACTCATAACGTACAGATAGGTAACTTAATGCGAAAAACAATTTTAATTACCGGTGCAAGCTCAGGGCTTGGTCAGGGTATGGCTGAAAAATTTGCCGCCAAAGGGCATAACTTAGCGCTCTGTGCGCGCCGACTCGACCGTTTAGAATCCTTTAAATCCAGCTTGCTTGAAAAGCACCCAAACATTCGCATTGAGCTTCAAAGCCTAGATGTAAATGATCACGATGCCGTGTTCACTGTATTTAAAGCGTTTCAACAAAGCTTTACGACGATTGACCGAATAATCATCAATGCGGGTATGGGTAAAGGTGCATCGATTGGCACGGGCTATTTTGAAGCCAACCGAGAAACGGCGATGACCAATTTTGTGGCTGCTTTAGCGCAAGCCGAAGCGGCGATGGAAATTTTCAGAGAACAAAATCACGGTCACCTTGTGACTATTTCTTCCGTCAGTGCGGTGCGCGGTTTTCGCCGAGCGTTGAATGTTTACTCAGCAACTAAAGCCGGTTTAACCACCATGACCGAAGGTATTCGTATCGATGTGCAAAATACACCGATCAAGGTTTCGTGTATTCACCCTGGCTTTATTCGCACAGAGCTCAATGAAAAAGTGAAAAAAGTACCGTTTATTGTAGATTTAGACACTGGGTGCGCCGCCTTAGTGAAGGCCATCGACAAAGAAAAACCCACCAGTTACACCCCAACATGGCCGTGGTTGTTTGTGCAGCAGCTGATGCGTTGGTTGCCCGATAGCATGTTGAAGAAGTTCAGCTAAGGCTAACCGAGCATTTTTATAACTATACAAGTGTCTAGTAATAGGGTAAATTCAAACGATCGTTTGAATAAGCTGAGATATTATGAAGTTCCGAGCACTTTTATGGTTAATGGCCATTATGTACCGCCGTGCGGCCCGCAATAACATTAAAATGAAGTCATTTTTGATCGACGTCGACAAATCTATTCTCATTACTACCGCTCAAGAAAAACCTGGGCGGTTATTTACCTTTAAAGACCAGCAAATAAACACGCAATCAGGTCATCAAGGTGACGCTGGAATGACGATTCGTTTTAGCAGCCCTACCGTTGGGTTTAATACGCTTTGGTCTATGGCGACCGGTAAAGACAAAAATGCCTTCATGAAAGCCATTCAAGAGAAAGATGTGGTGATCGAAGGCGATATGATGATGTTGATGTGGTTCCAAAAGAGCGTTAAATACATCCGATAATCGCAAACTGGGCGGTTTTCAGATAATTCACTTGAATTAAATGGCAAAGATAGCGAAGATTCCCTAAATCGACAATTGGGGAACACAATGCAATCTCAAAGCCGCCTTAAATCGTTAGTGCAGGTAGAAAAAGTCACCGTTAGAGAGCCGGGGGTGATTATTCTCACCGGACCATCGAGTTGCGGTAAAGGTGAAGTGGCCAGTGCCCTCTGCCGAACCCTAAGCATACGCCCCGAAGCACACCTATCTATGGGTGAAATTCTCCGCAGTACCTTCCGCGGCGCCAAAGAAGACCCCGAATTTGCCGAGTTATTGGCCACCAAGTACGACCTAAGCGCCACCACCAACATATTTGATTGCATAGACTCGAGCGAAAGCTTATCGGCAAAGGTACGTTCTTACCAAGCCGAACTTGAAGCTTATTTCAAAAAGCCAAATATGGACTTATTTACCTCTCAGCTAGACTGGCTGGAGTTTTGTACCATGAACGGTTTATTAGTGCCGAACCGTTGGACAGAAAATTTTGTCGCCGCCCATATTGAACAAGCCCGAAGCACCCGAGAAGAAACCTTCATTTTAGACGGTTATCCAAGAACAGTCCGCGCAGCTGAGCACTTGTTAGCCTTTTTAGAAAGCATGGATATCCCGGTGCTTAAAGTGATTCACCTAAGTATTAGCCGCCAAGAAATGATGGCGCGTGCGCAATCTCGTGGCCGTGCCGACGATGATGATCAATCGCTGGTTAAACGCTTTCAGTTTTATATCGAAAACGTACAGCCGAGTGTCGATTACATGAAAACCCAGCTCGGCTCAGACCGCATTGCCTTAATTGATGCACACCAGCCAGTGTTTGATGATTTCCCAGAAAACAAAAAGTTTAATCTGACTAAATCTATCAACAATGTAGTTGCAGGTGTTCTTAGAGCACTGGGTGTACCACGCGTGGTATTGGCCGATTTATTAAATGATGATAAAGATTAACTTTTGGTAAAAATGAATGGCGTTGCATAGATACTGCAGCGCCACTTAAGACTATTGGCTTTTGCCTAGAATAGTAATATGGCAAGAAACGCCTTCCATCAATATCCAAACCGCCTCGTTAAGACGTTTGCTGCTCTTTAAAGAACTTGCAGCTCAAGCTGGTAAAACTATATACCCATGCCGCACCTAAAAAGCTAAAAATCATTCTAGAAAATGTTGAGATAAAAGATTCGTCTATCATGAGGTAAGATCTTGAGAGTAGGTAGAGTGCAATACCGCCGTACAGAGCTAAAATAAAAGCAAATAGAGTGCCTGAAACCTTAAGCAAGTTAATTTTAAGAGTTGTCATAACGAAATTATCCTTATTTCATTGTTGGTTAGTTTTAAACAAATTCACTAGGTATTGAATAAGACTTTTTAAACGTAAAAGCCTGCTCAGTGGGGCCTTTATCTTGCAAAGTGCTTAACTTAAGTGCGGCTTCTTCAATGCTAGGCTTGTGGCCAGAAGGTATCCACCAAAGCACTGTGTGTGCTTCACTCATGTGATGAAACCATTCCTTTTTACGGCGCATAATTTCAATATGCGCCGTTTTATATACGTAATGGTGAAGCGCATCTATTGATCGCCAAACGGACATATTGGCAATTATATCTGAACCAAAATAATCAATGCCCGTAGCATCACCTTCTTCTGTTTGTAAACGCCATACAAAGCCTTCAGAGGCTTCTGCAAGCGCGTTAATTCTATCTAGATTGGCCACAAAGTCTGCAATTTTGGGCGAATCTATTGGGGCGAGAAGCTTGGCAACATTAAGTTGAGCTAGCTGGTAACCAGACATAGTATTTAATCCTTTTAACAATGACTAACCGTCAGCCTACCTTGACTCAGTACTCTATACCAATCATCAAACTGGCGTTTATATCCGAGTTTTTCTTAGAGTTTTATAGCGGATCAGTTGGCAACCCCTTGAAGGTAAGCATAGGTTGCACCTTGTTCCACAGCCCAATGAAGCATGCCTTTCGCTATTGCTGTGCTATAGCCTTGCTGCCCAGCGCTGTGCATTAAGGCATTTTCGCTGGCGTAACTACACGCACGCCGATGTGCGAATCTTGATAAATGGGCGCATCTTCAAAATGATGGTAAGCATTACGGCTTACATTTGGGTGGCTGCCATACCATCCGCCTTTCTCCATTTTTTTGAATCCGGTCGGTGAGCCAGTCGGATTATCTCCTTGAGTAGAGCGATCAAAATCAAAGTTTATCCAATCGCTTACCCACTCCATGACATTCCCAGACATATCGTGCGCGCCAACCCAGCTAACACCAGCCGGTAAGCTACCAACGGGCAACGCAGTGTCGCCAATGTTTGCGTGATTGTCTTGCCATTCATTGCCCCAAGGGAATATGAGACTACTAGGCCCCGCTGCGGCGTATTCCCATTCCGCTTCTGTTGGCAGCCTACCGCCACGCCAGGCAGCATAAGCTTCGGCTTCATACCAGGTGATGCAAGCGCGCGGTAAATTAGCAGCACCCTCATGACAAGGTATTGGATAAATAGGAAGGTATCGCCCACTTATCCAATCCCAACCTTCTTTCGACCAAAAGGCTTCGGTGGTATAACCATCGGCATCAACGAACGCCTGAAAACTTTCATTGGTGGCCTCGTATTTATCAATCCAATACCCTTCGGTAATCGTGGTTTCAAAGCGAGGCGCTTCGGTAGGAAACACCTTGACCGCCCAACTAGGCTCTGTGAAATTTGGGTTGTCGGTACCCATCATAAAAGTACCTGGCGGCACCCAAACTTGCGCAATACCATGAGCGTCTGTGCGTTCTTTGATATCAGCCGCGTGGGCGGTTGTGTAGATAATTGCAAGGCTTAGCGTTAGGGCACGGTACATTTGAAATCCTTTTTAGTTTTTTTATTATTGAACAAAGAATAATGAGTTCTGTAGCCTATTCTATTTAGGTTGAAAATTGCAAATTGTTAAGCAAGCCTTAGCCAAAATGAATGCCGCTCAATATCCAATGTGATTGGCTTTCCTAGAGGGATAGGGCTAGATTTATACAATCATCGTTTCGCGCGCCTCGTATCACTTTTATTCTAATAAATATTGGTGGTGCTTAAATCAACGTCGACCCCCCTATAAAGAAACTTCCATTTTAAAGTAGGTGATATCGGCTTTATAAAACCGTTCTCCGCATTGCCGCATACCAAAGCGCTGATAAAAACCTAAAGCCGATTCTCTTGCATCACACCAAAAAACCTTTGCATCGGTATCTTTTAGGGAATGCAAAATATAGGTTAACATTTTTGAGCCTATACCTTGGCCTTGGTATTCCGTATGGGTTGCAAATTTTCGTAAGCGCGCTTTGTTCGCATCGAGGTAAACAGAAGCTACACAAACTAGCTGGTCGTTAGTAAATGCGCCAAAATGCATGGCACCTGAATCACCCTCTACATGACAAAATTCTGATGGTTTATTTGGCCATAATACACTTTGCCTTAGTGGCAGTGTTTGCTCCCAAGAAATAGCTCGAATTTCCATGTTTTTTTCATAGCCTCGTTGCCCAATAATGCACATAAAACCTAAGCCAAAGTCTATTGAACTTTATCGTTGTGAATCAGATGGAACCACCGAGTAAACTTTGGTATTTCGCAGGTTTCCTTCCATGTCGTAGCGATCATTTCTTAACGTACCTTCGTGTACAAAACCAGCACGTTCCGCAAGTTTCCAGCTAGCACTATTTCTTTCGTCGGTAGTTAAATAGACGCGCGTGGCCTTCAACTCGTTCAGCGCATAAGAGACTAAAGCTTTGACGCCTTCAGTCATAAATCCCTGTTTAGAATAGCGAGAATTACCCCAATACCCCACTTCAAATTGACGCTTATCCCAATCGGCATTGTGTAAGCCACTACCGCCGATTACCTCGCCAGTTTCTTTGTGAAAGAACAGCGCCATTAAATCTTCATTGAGAAGAAAACGACCATAGGCTTTTCTACAAGATTCCTCTGACTGCGATTCAGTAGGTGGCGGCGTTACCCAACCAAGCCAATCTTTTAAATGTTCGATAGATTCGAGAATGGCTTTGTTAAAGCTGGCACCATCGCCTGGTTGGGCGACACGTACGATCATTCTTTCGGTTTCAATCAATTCAGGTAAATGCGTCATATCCTTTTTCATACCTTTAGGGTTGTTGCGATTAACAAAATGAGTAAGAGCGTCTGCTCATGGAACCAAACTTTGAAGGTAACGCTTTAGCTTATTCGGTATTGCACTGAACCGAGCATAGCGCGTAAATCCAGGCAGAATGTTGCCCTTGTCATCTATAGAATATTTTATTCCATCCAAAGATACCAAACCAAAGTTGATTTTTTAAGTGATGTTTATTCTGCTGTCAAACGTAGAACAGCAATAGTAATAGAACCAACGATAAATCCCGGGACGACTTGAATAAGAGAGCCATAAAAAAGCTGCCCAATGAGTGCTTGAGTCCAGGTATCAAATATATCGTAATGAGTACCAATCTCCCATTTATTAGTGATCCACCATAATATGAAAACAGGTACTCTCGATATAGGTGAAAATATTAAAAGACAACACAATAGAGCTAGATGAGGAGATTCGTAGTCTACTAATTTTTTAGCCCAATAGACTGAGCATATCAAAGTAAGCCAAAGTAAACCTATTAAAAAAACATAAACATCGGGTATGCCAGCCAATTCCAAAAAAAAGCGTGTAGGCGTCACTAGTTGAGCAATGAAAATAGGAGCTGTTGAAAGTCCCAAGGCAAACTTGAACATAATTTAATTCATCCTCTCAAAAAAAAGCAAACGCCTATGCAAATAGTGCAATAACCCTAACTAAATTGGTTGTTAACTCGTGGTTTCTAGCCAATTTAAGATGGCGGCTGTGGTAGCCTCCGGTTGTTCCTGCTGAATCCAGTGACCACAATCGAGACTAATTTCATCGATATTCGGGACAAACTCGCGAATATTTTCGAGCTTTGGTATTGCATCCTGCTCCCCATAAATCATCAACGTTCGATGATGAATGATGGGGTCAACATGACCTAGAATTTCCCAGTTTCGGTCCAGGTTACGATACCAGTTGATGCTGGGTGTAAGTCCGGTGTGAATAAATGATTCTGCAAACACCTGCAGGTCAGCGTCAGCCATGATCGGATCGCCTTCAGGCATTTTGTTTAGAGCTAGGTTGATCATCATCTGGCCAGGCTCTGGCGGTTTGGCAGGCAGATTCTTGCGGAACAGATTACCGAGAAACCTGTTTACGTTGTCATCGAGGATCGCATCGGCCACGCCGGGCTGCCGGCAAAAGTGAACTATGTAATTGTCACTGCCGAAAAACGCCTCAAGTGCTTCCGTCCACGGCTGGTCACCTCGTATTTGGTACGGCAAGGCGAGATTCACTAGACGATGGACACGGCTCGGGTGCAACATGGCTAGGCTCCAGACAATGTTTGCACCCCAGTCATGACCGACAAACGTTGCCTTGTCGTACCCAAAATGATCCAGAAGGGCGATAAGGTCCGCGGTTAGATAGGATATGTTATACGCATCTACGTACTCAGGTGCTGTTGAACGACCAAAACCTCGCTGATTGGGCACGATGACATGGAAGCCCGCCTCAACCAATGGGTCTATTTGATAGCGCCAAGTGTAAGCGAGCTCCGGCCAGCCGTGACACAGAACGATAGGGTTGCCTCGGTGTTGTTGCCCGGCTTCAAAGACTTCCAGTTGGATGCCGTTTAAGTCGATCAGGCTAGGGTTTGGAAAGCAAAGCGGCGTTGACATAGTAGGTCCTTAATTTTGTTGTGAGTGGTTTTAAAACACACAATAAGGACATATGTGCCATTTGTTGGCATATTAATCTTAAATCAATTGGAAATAAGGTTCGTAGCGTTCGTGGAACTGAGGTTTGGGTTTTAAACGAAAGGTCTTCACTAACACCTGTGCCTTTCTAATTCGATCTATTCGAAACAGCCGGTCGGCTTCACGCAAATGATCATAAGAAAGTATGTACCATGTGGGCCAGTTCAGCACAATATAGTGCGGCTCAATTACCCGGCTTGTTCGCTGTCCTGATTGTGATTCATAGTGAATCTCGACAAGCTGTTGCCTTAAAAACGCTTCAGAAATTTTTGCTGTTGATTGGCTTAGTTTCACTTTCATGTCGCCTTCTGAAAAAGGCTCGACTTTGTCGGCAATGAATATCCGTTTACGGATACCAGAGACTGACTTTCGTTGGTTTTCAGGAAAGGCTTGAAATAATTTCTGTCGGATAGCCTTCAGGTTACTCGTTAAGAACGGCGATTGAAGCCTCTCCATGATGGCGAGGGCCATTACGAGTTCAATAACTTCCTGATGAGAAAGATGTAAACGCTCTATGCCCCAACGTCCTTTTAACCGGATACCCCCGCCTCGCCCGCGTTCAGATTCGATCGGATAACCCATCGATTTCAGCTCGGCCAGCTCACGCATCAAGGTTCGCTGGCTCACATCAAGCTCATCGCGCAGGTTGGCAGTGTTCCAGCTGCCTTCGGACCTCAATAAGGCGAGAAGGCGCTGGCGACGGTCTAACCGTGTTGTGAAGCTGGTGTTCGACATTACGTTAATGTGCCAGTAATCGACATATTTTAAAATACACTAGTATTGGCCTTTTTTTAAAGCGATGACGCTTCACCGAAAGTCAAACTGCATCAGGTGTTTCAGCATCAAATATTTCGAGTTCATATGCCTCTTCATAGTTAGCGGTGAGGCAAATTTGCTCTTTAACTATCTAAGGGCGTCTTTTTGTTCTTGGACTGAATTCAGAGGTCTATGCACGCCATCATTATAGCTTGTTGCCATGAGAACAAAAGCAACCGCTACACAGCTTGCATCAACAAACGTATTTTCATCCAAACCCGTTATAAGCAAAGCAATAGTGATCAATATGCCTATAAATAAAGTTATTAACCAATAAAACCGTCTGATTTTTGGTGCAAAAACCTCAGCATATAATCCTGCCAACACAAAGCCAAGCAGGCTAGAAATAAGTATACTTATAAAGCTAGAAAGGGTGTTTTCAATATCCCCTAAATATACAGTGGTATAAAAAAATGGGATTGGAAAGAATACAATACCCAACCCAAAGTGCTTTATCCTTGCTTTCATTAAATTATTCCTTATTTTAAATCAGTTTTTGAATCCATTGTTAAACTAAAACCTTAAGTTAAGCTAAGAAGTTGGCGTAGATCATATTCAAGGTAACGGCTAACAACGAAGTACCGCCCATGAAGTTAATTACCCCGGTAACGAGATTAAGCTTTATTTTTCTACGCGCAATAATAATGATAGAGCCAGCCAGTAGTATCCAGCAAGCCAACATTGCCACATGAACTAGCCCTAGCGCAATGAAGCCGGTCAGGGAATTACCTGCAAAAATAGGCGTTACTGTCAGGTACAAAACAATGGCTCGCGCATTGATTAAGTTTAATAATAATGCTTGTTTAAAGCCTACTAATCTATGATTCAGCGCTAAATTTTCATGGAACGCTTGAATGCCAGTGAACAATAACTTAAATCCAAGCCAGCCCAAAAAGGCTATGCCAAATAAGTGGAGTGCATACATCGCTTGAGGATTGTTGGCTATGAGTGTTGAAACACCTAAGCCCACCAAGGTGGCATGTAGAACAATGCCAACGCCGGAGCCCAAAATCACAGGCAGCACACCACGTAGCCCAGCAATAGCAATATTTGAAATGGCCAATGTAAAGCTAGTACCAGGAGAGAGGGCAATAGGCAGAATGGTTATTATAAAGCCGGTAATGTCTATCATAGTGTGTAAATATTTAGGTAACTTATTGTGATAGTAACAAATAAATCAAGTTTCTTCGAAATTAAGTGTGTGCTTCAATAGGCAAACTTAGATTGTAGGGAATGCTTATAAATAAAATTTCAACAGTGGTGCACTTGAAGGATATCTAAAAGGGGAATATATATTCGAGTAAGACACTCGAATTTTGGAGAGTATACATTTTCCAATCCTAGTTCATGAATCAGTACTTCAAACGGAAATATGATGGATGTCCTAGTTTAACTATCCTTCATTTTTTACAAGACTAATAACAGTTTTATACTGAGTTTCAAAATATTCATTGCCAGAAACGGCAGTAAGATTTGGCCTCCTTGTCTGTGAGAGTAGCGAGTCGCAAATCTGTGCATATTCGGACTAAAGGGATTCCGTGAGTTTTTCTTTACCAGTGCTACTCAAAGCAAAATAGTGTGTTTTTGAGATATGTAGCTTCTTGTTCTTACCCACCACCTTTCAGAAGGACTTCGAATTTTCACAAAATCCTGATCGACAAGCTGTAAAATACTCTGAAAATAGTACCTATATATTTTGAATGCTTCTGGTTTCGCTGTTTTCTATAATGATAAAAATACAGTGTGGCGACAGCCACGTAAAGCCGTAGGCGTGCGTTAATAGTTTTTGTGTCTCTATTCAGGAAGTTGATCATAAGATTTAACATTGTCTAAGTTATCCTCCCACGAAGCAGCGCTTGCTTTGAAAATATGCGCTGTCGGTTTAATGGAAATCTCTTCGTTTAAACAGCCCGCTGGTACAACAACAAGTTTGTTGTTCATCTGAATGTTTGGAACGGCAGATCCACAACTTGAGCAGAAGCTTTTAACATGTTTCGTTTTTGGTAACTTATAGGTGGTGATTTTAGATTTTCCTGTTCGCCAGATCAGCTTTGCTGTTGTTGAAAATAAATTTGATGCATGCGCTGAGCCCGTATCTTTCTGACAATGCTTGCAATGACATAGATAGAAACTTTCGAACTCACCATTGAGTTCAAAGCTCACATCACCGCATAAACACGAACCTGTATAATTCATCTCAAATATTACTCTCTGGGTATGGCAAATAATGTTCAATTCAAAGCCTGGTACGGGCGGGTTCTGCTACCTGTTAGTCTTTACGTGCAGCTACCATTAAATACTCGCAGGCATAACCTGCACCTGAAGTGTAACCAACTTCTCTCTCCTGTTTTGATACTACAAACCCAGAATTAGCCATGAAATCATTAATTTCCGACTCAGTGTAAGCCTAACGTTTTTCGGCAATAGAAAGGTAGCGAAACCATCTTCGCTTTGCTAATAATTTAAAATCAACCTCTAAAGCTGAATCCAAAGTAGCTAAGCCTATTGCAATATCTACAATTGGTTTAGCACCTATTTTTAAGCTCATGCTGCCAACGAGTTCAAAGCCCCCTGTGATAGCAGGTTAAAATCGGGCTTGAACATATAACTCTTCATTATGTGCATTTAAAGGTAAACAACTGCTTCAATGTTATTACCATCTGGATCAAATAAGAATGCCGCAAAGTAGTTTGGTGCGTAATGCTCTCTAATTCCCGGCTTGCCATTACAAATACCCGATGTAGCTAGCCCTTTCTCATAGAACGACGCTACAGATGCTTCATCTTTTGCTTTAAATGCTATATGACTCTTTGTAGAAGACTCTGATTTCTCAATTAGAAACCTAACATTAGGCTCGTGAGTAGTTCCAAAGCCAGCGGCAGATGAATCTGACCATTTTAATACAATGCCCAATGGTTTTAGTGCACTTGAATAGAATTTCAAGCACTTCTCAAATTCTACTACCTTAATTTCAAAGTGATCGATCATAAGTTTGCCTTGATTCAAATGCTAACCAATTTCTAGCACAAAACGTACGGCTAACCGCGCAAATATTTAATGGCGGCTTTTTTCGTTTCAAAGCAAAAATAGTGACAGCGAATATTTGTCCGTTTGAGCCGTTCGTAATGTGTTGAGATGATTAGGCTCCAAGTAATGGTAAATGTTTGATATTGTGATAACGCAACGACATTGAAATACATGCTTTTAACTCAGATATTGGTATATCCTCTGATAGTGGAAATACCATTTCCCTATTGCCTACGAATTGAAACGATTCGCTATATATTTCTCTGAATGTTTCAATTAGGGTTGTGTTACAGTTGAAATAGATAGAAAAAATTTCTGGGTTCTTCGGCTTCCAATCTATTCTAATGGGGCTTCCTTTTTTGGCTGCGTAGCTTGGCTCGCCCCACTTCAACGCCTCCGTAATCTCTCCAACCTCATCAGCTTCGGCGACCTCAAGAATTAACCCTCTAATATCTAAAAGCCGATTTCGAACATGGTCTGGATATGAATCGAATTTTTTCTTTACTTCGGCATCCACTAAGATTGTTCTCCGAATCTGATTTACACATAGCGTTAAGCTAACGGGCAGTAACGTAGCGGTATAATCGCGAAGCACCGCTGCGGTTAATTTGTCCGACATCCCAAATTTAAGCAAGTCTCGCGATTCAAGTACTCTACCTTGACGTTCGACTCAATCTCTATTGAAGTTAACCCGTATTTGTTATGTGAAGTTGCCAAGTTCATGCTTTATAAAGTGTATATCTGCTTCATAAAAGTCAGAAGTAGGAATTCCATCCAAGTCAAACCAATGGAAGGTTTGTTTACGCACCGGATCGACTTCAACTGGTTTCGAATTTTGCTTAGCTTCAAAAACAATATAATGTATTTTCCCACCATATTCGTTTGTCAAAGATCGACTGCCTAGCACACTCAATCCAGTAATACCTGTTTCTTCCATTAACTCTCTTCTGGCTGCAACCTCACCAGACTCTCCTTCATCGACAGACCCGCCTGGAAACTCAAATACCATGCCTTTTGCACGTCGATATCTCTTCTGTATGAGAACTTTTCCATTCCTAACCAAAACAGCCATTGAGAGTTCTTTCATAAGGGATCACCCGAGACCTTTCAACATAACGTTTACGGCTGGGGAGAGGTCACGAGCCCCAAGCCCCAAGTCCGTACTTGTTAATGTTAGCGCCATTTTGACTACGCCGTTTACTAAACCTATCTCTTTAAATCCAATCCGTTCATACATGTATCGTGCTGCATTACTTTCGTACACACCACAAGTTATGACCTCAGAACTAGTTTTACTTGCCAGCTCTCGATACCATTTAAAAAATCGGCCACCCAAAGTTCGATTTTGATATGGTGATGCAATTTGTAACGTATGAATGTGAATACATTTTTCCTTTAACTCATAGAATGAGAAACCTAATACTTGGCCGGACTTAGCAATTACGATACCGTCTTGGGCTAGAAAGTGTTCCCTAATCTTTTGCTCATTCCAATCTTCGCCTCTACTGACGTAGTAACTAAGCATATTCTGCTTCATTAATTCAAAAACAGGATCGATTAACTTTTTGGATAAAGGCTGAATCATACAATTACCATTAACGTTTTTGTGACGAAGGCCCGCCCGCTACAGCGGGTTAGTTTAAGCGGGCCCGTTCCAGCCACTGCTTGTTAGTAGTTTACGCAACAGCAGATAATAGTGATGGTTCATATATTTCATGCCAGTGATGGTGAACCACCCTTATTTCCATTGGAGCAATGTATTTTCTAGATACACACTCATGAACTGGCAAGTAATCTTCAATTTTCTCTACGACTGACGAGCAGAATGCCATATAAGAAATGGATGGATAGTTCAACGAAGTGGTCTTTAGCAATGGCTCTACACGAATAAAACCAAGTAAGACTACATTTCCTACATGTACACAGGCTTCCTCTAGAACTTCTCTCTTGAACGCTGCTTCGTAATTTTCGCCAGGATCTAAATGACCGCCCGGCAGTTCAAAACCCCGATGATTTTCCACTACCAATAGCTCGTCACCTTTAAAGCAATATCCATGCGCCGTAGTGACTATGGAGTCCTTCGGAATATCCTCAGGTAATACCCACTGCAACTTATATTCGGTATCACCCCATGTGACTAGATGCATCTGATTCATGGCTACTAACGCCCGTAACACGCGCGAGCTTTCGAGTCGCAGTGCTTACGCTTGTTACTTTTGTTCATTTACGGGTTTCAGTTTCAAAGCATCAAATAGAGCCAATCCGTACCTTGTAGTCTTTGATTCCATGTGAAGCTTTCCACCACTCATTTTCCTTTCAACTCTAAGGCAACCTAGTCTATCTAGCTCGTTCCATGCTAATTCTTTATCGGTTTCAAATGAACCAAATACAATTGCCGAAGAAAAATCCTCTGGTAAAGTAGAATCAAGGTCAACTAACTTCGAAACGGAATCTATTGAATTCCAATAGTTCGTATAAGATTTATCAAATATTGAAGCCATAAGAGGTGTAAAACGTTCCAGCGTATCAATATAACTGCGCATGAATGTTTCATTTACTTCTTTATTAGTTGTAGCCACAACTATTAAGCGGGCATATAAGTCTTGCAACTCGTCAACTTCTTCAAGGGAGGCGGCTTCTATTAATGGGATCGCACTTTTTAAGGGTAAGGCGAATACGGGTTTATCAAACCCTTCTAGTCTCAGAAACTCGTTTGCCCGCTTTATAAGCCGATGCTGCCTTTCCCAGCGGAGGTATTTGAGTTTATCAGCAAATACTCCCATTCCAGCTTCTAATGACTCCCGAGTAAACTCAGCGATGAAAGCACCGAACTTTTCAGAAGTTTCTGCTACTTTTACGACAGCTTTAGACGCCTCTTGAACAGCCTTAGCATTTTCATTACATTCCTGCGACATACCTGCTTCGCCTCCTAAAAGTAACACCTTATTCTACCGCTCTAGCCTCCATATCAGGCTAAATCCAAGATAAGCGGATAAATAAAAATAATAGCCATATTGAACACCTAGGCCACTAAAGTCAAATGTCGTTCAGTTTTCAAATAGCCGTTTCAATCGACATTCTTATAAACACACACCACCGATTGTGGGTAGCCATATAGCGTAACCACACTCATGCTTACAAACTGCCAGCCGTTGGTGGCTTGGGCGTTTATCTCGTTATTGAGTTCTTCGGTATTTACTTCCGAGCTAAACCAGCGCTTTTTAAACTTGTAGTTAATGGTTTTGTATTTGTTATTCATGAGCTTATTCCTTGGTTAAGCGGCAATCTAGGGTGGCTATTTTAAATAACTTAACCAGCTTGGAAAATCTCGGGCGATCATGCCGTGTAAGGCTTCTTTGTTGACTACCCCTAAGTTGGTGCGGAAATCCAGTTTGTTTTTATTTGCCGATATTACGGAGACACTTGCCGAAACGGGTTTAAAAACGCCAATGGTCCCGGGCTGTGCTTCAACATAGTTATTGGTCAGAGCGCCGGTCATAAACCAGTTTTCTGAAGAAGTCGATCGCTCTATTTTCCACTGAGACATTGCGTAGTGGCCGGGAGGTACGTTTGCTAAAAAATAAAACCCTTGTGAGTTAGATTTTATTAGGTGTGTTTTCCCAGTATCGAGATTCTCAATTTTAATTTGAATGGGGGTTTTCTGAACGCCTTTATAAAACAAGCGCCAAGGTTTATTAAGTTCAACCGATATGGTGCCGGTTAAAGCGCTAGATTCAGTCGATTTGGGTTCTAAGCTAGCGCAGCTCACAAGAAAGAGGGTGAATACAACAATAAGCTTTTTCATAGAGCCTCTAATTATTAGTGTTTTGAATTCATCGTAACCAGCAAAGCCTTAGAGGGTATCGTTAAGGCTAAATACTTGGCTTCTAGGCAGCCCGTTTTTTGGTTTATAGTGAGGCTGTATTTGCGCTATTAGAGTAATGGGTTTTTAAGGGGCATGCAAAAAGAACCCTACGAGCCGTTGTGGGTTACGTAGGGTTCCTTTATTGGATTCTAACTTTTTTGTGGTAAGCCATGCAGCCTAAGCAAGCTTCTGTGCTCGTTCTGCGTGGTTCACATTGGTGATTTTTACGGTAACAGTTTCACCTTTGCTCATTGGCCATTCTATTGTTTGCCCTTCACTCAAGCCGATAATGGCGCTGCCAATGGGAGACATAATAGATAACCCGCCGTCTTCTAGCTTTGGTTTAGGCGTTACTAATTTATAGGTGAAGGCTTTTTGTGTGGTTTCAATAATAAAGCTCACGGTTGAGTTTATGGCTACTATGTTTCCTGGTAAATCTTTTAACGCCACTACGTTAGCGCGATCGAGTTCGGCGCTGAGTTTTTCAAGCTCTTCAGTCGATTTCATTTTATCTAGTAAGTCACTGATTAAATCAAAGTCGTAGCTTGATATTGTGATCTCTGGGTTGTTCATGTTGCTCTCCTAATTAGGTTCTGGGTGTTATTGCCTTGCTTGCAGTTTAAATGCTGTATTGGCAAAGCGTGTTTTTTTGAGAAAGCCTAAACGCTACTAAGCGCACAGCACGAACACACTGCGCTAGTTGGGCAGAGTGGGTCGCGCTTAGTGCGAATTAGTTGGCGTTTTGGGTGTTTTTAAATTTTAAACAGGTGAGTTTAAGGGCGACTAAGAGTGTCCGCCCTTAATCGCCCTTAAACGGGAAAAGTACTGCAGGATCTAACGAACCGCAGTGAACAAATAGAAATAGAATAGTTGCATGTAATATAAGTCATAGGCAGAGCTTAGCATGCAATAAATAAAATGGAAGGGTCTAATTCTTAATTTAAGCAAAGCAGACAATTAAAAAAATTACCTGCTTTTTTACCTGGCTAAGCGAGTGCCTTTTCAGGTGTCTTTAACGCATGGCTGGGTGAACCTTCTGCGCGCAATTCTTTGGCGGCGGCCACCATGTTTTCAAGTGCGGGTGTTACCTCAGACCATTGTCGAGTTTTTAAACCACAATCTGGGTTTACCCATAATCGCTCTTTGGGTATGCGCTCCGCGGCTTTTCGCATTAAGGCAACAATGCTCTCCTTGGTGGGTAAATTAGGCGAGTGGATGTCGTAAACACCGGGGCCTATTTGGTTCGGGTAATTAAAATGTTGGAAAACATCCAATAGTTCCATGTCTGAACGGGAGGTTTCTATGGTGATAACATCGGCGTCCATATCGGCAATGGCTTCAATAATGTCGTTGAACTCCGAGTAGCACATGTGCGTATGAATCTGGGTGCTATCTTTTACGCCATTGGCGGTGACTTTGAATGCTTTAATCGCCCAATCTAAGTAAGCCTGCCACTCTGATTTTTTCAACGGTAGCCCTTCACGCAATGCGGCTTCATCTATTTGAATTATGTTGATGCCGGCTTTTTCAAGATCCAGTACTTCAGATTTTATGGCTAGTGCAAGCTGCAGTGCCGTAACGGATCTTGGTTGGTCATCGCGCACAAATGACCAGTTTAGGAGAGTGACAGGGCCAGTAAGCATTCCTTTCATGGGTTTGCTTGTTTGTGCCTGAGCATACTTTGTCCAACTGACCGTCATCGGGAACGGGCGGCTTATGTCTCCGAATAAAATAGGGGGTTTTACACAACGAGATCCATAAGATTGTACCCAGCCAAATTGGCTAAACGTATATCCTTGAAGCTGCTCACCAAAGTATTCAACCATATCATTGCGCTCTGCTTCACCATGAACCAAAACATCTAAGCCAATGGCTTCTTGAATGGAAACGCATTCATTGATGGCTTCACGGATTTTATGTTGATAGTCACTGAATCGTATATCGCCTCGTTTGAATTGTTGGCGTATTTTACGAATGTCCTCAGTTTGCGGGAACGAACCAATTGTCGTAGTTGGGTACAGCGGTAAATGAAATTGCTTTGATTGTATTGCTGCACGCGTTTCGTAGCCGCTATCACGAGCTTCGTCGGTTTTGGTTATTGCGCTCAATGCGTTTTGCACAATTGGATTATGTATTCGCGCTGAACTTGCACGGCTTTCTAGAGCTTTGCTATTTTGATCCAGTTCCGATTCTACCGTGTGACGACCGTGGTTAAGTGCCTGTTTCAAAATCGCCAACTCTTGAAGCTTTTGATGCGCAAATGAAAGCCAAGACTTAATTTCATCATCCAGTTTATCTTCGCTATTTAAATCCACCGGTACATGAATCAAAGAACAGGATGGCGCTAACCAAAGTCGATGTTTGAGCTTGTTTGAAATTGGTTCTAGCCAGTTTAGTGTGGCGTTTAAGTCGCTAACCCATACGTTACGACCGTTTATGACGCCTAAAGAAAGTATTTGGTTGTCCGTTAATTGGTTCGTTAAAAACTCTACTTCGTGCTGAGCATTGATGGCGTCTAAGTGAAAGCCCGCTACGGGTAATTGGCTGGTGAAGTGCAGGTTTTCACCTAAGCTGCCAAAATAGGTAGTCAGTAATAGTTTAATTGGGGTGTCAGAAAGCGCCTTGTACAATGCATCAATGGTATCTAACCAAGGTTTTTCGAGCTCAGTTACTAAAATGGGTTCATCTATTTGCACCCATTCCACTTGGTGCTCGCTCAGTAATGTGAGTAAATCAATGTATTGCTCTACTAATTGCTGAGCAAATTCCAGAGGATGGCTTTTGTCTTTTGGTTTGCTTAACCATAAATAAGTTGCCGGACCAATGATCACGGGTTTTATGGCACGGCCAAATTGTTGCGCTTCTTTTATTTGACTCAACAATGCGGTTGCATTGAGCTTAAACTCGGAGCCTTGAGTGAGCTCTGGCACAATGTAATGGTAATTTGTATCAAACCATTTTGTCATTTCACCGGCATGTATGTGAGGGCAGGCATTTGTGTTTTGGTTACGAGCAGAACGCCCTCGGGCCACGCTAAAATATTGATCTAATCGATTGCCATCTATGTTTTTAGCGCGCTCAGGTAAGTGACCCAACATAAAACTGGTATCGAGTACGTGATCGTAAAATGAAAAATCACCCACAGGTGTAAAATCGAGCGAAGCTTGTACTTGCCAGTTTTTTGATCGAATGGCTTGTGCGGTGGCATGTAAGTCGGCCTCTGTACTTTTGCCCTGCCAGAAAGATTCGAGTGCAAATTTTAATTCTCGGTTCGCTCCAATTCTTGGGAACCCTAAGTTATGTGTTAACGCCATGAGATAATCCTTTGTAACAATGAGTCAGTGGCGCTAGGTTAAGGATATTTATTCATGACGTATAATGGTATATATTCACCAACTCATTAATTATATTCATGGTTGTTATGTGCTGGAAAGAATTCACTTTTCGATAATAAGAGAAACCGAGCGCTTAGGTACCTTAACCGCCGCCGCGCAGAGCTTATGTTTAACTCAGTCGGCGCTTAGCCATACTATGAGGAAATTAGAGCAAAAGTTAGGCACGGCCATCTGGCTGAGAGAAGGGCGCACACTGCAACTCACCCAGTCTGGGCATTATTTACTAAACGTGGCCAACCGAATTTTGCCGCAATTAGAACATGCCGAGGTGCAGCTAAAGCAATTCGCACAAGGTCACCGAGGCGAATTACGCATTGGCATGGAATGCCACCCCTGTTACCAATGGTTACTCAAGGTGGTGTCGCCATTTTTAGAGCAATGGCCCAATGTCGATATCGATGTGAAGCAAAAGTTTCAATTTGGTGGCATGGGCGCGTTGTATGGTCATGAAATAGATCTATTGGTCACGCCAGACCCAATCATTAAGCCCGGTTCTAGTTTCGAGCCAGTTTTTGAATATGAGCAAGTGCTCGTTGTGCATAATGCACATAAGCTGGCCAAGCAAGCTTCTGCAGTGCCCAGCGATTTAATGGAAGAAGTGCTGATTACTTATCCTGTTGCGCGAGATCGGCTGGATATTTTTACGCATTTTTTGTCGCCTGCGGGCATCACACCAAAGCAACATAAAACCATTGAAACCACAGACATTATGTTGCAGATGGTGGCAAGTAAACGTGGGGTGGCTGCGTTGCCTAAGTGGCTTGCTCAAGAATACCAATCTAAGTTGCCGATTAAGACGGTTAGGTTAGGGAAGAAAGGCGTACCTAAAAAAATCTATTTAGGGGTTCGTGATGCCGACAAAGACACCGATTATCTCAAAGCACTGATGCAAATTGCACGAAATACTCAACACCCATAAGTACACTACTCTGTCCAGGTGTAGCCCTGACCACGAATGGTTTTTATCCATTCTCCTTGTGGAAGCTTTTTTCGTACCTCTGATACTAAAATATCGGCGGTGCGTGATACACCATCGTATTCGATGCCTCGAATCGTTTTCATGATGTCATCACGAGAAACTATTTTACCCTGTGCTTCTTTTAAACACAGCAGTAACCGGAATTCGGGCTGTGTTAACTCTACCCTTGAGTCTTGAAAGTAAACTTCTTGTTTTACTTTATCAAACCTAAAGTCACTTTGACTTTGATTGCCTATTGTTGTGGATATATCGGTTGTTTGCCGTCGTAACATCGCTCTTACTCGGGCCAATAACCGGCGGGGTTCAACAGGCTTCGCTAAATAATCATCGCCTCCAATCTCTAACCCCAATATCTCGTCGATAGAATCGCCTCGTGCTGTTAAAAAAAGTATAGGTCCATAGAAAGATTGCCTGAGTTTTTGACAAACAGCCATGCCATCTAAGCCTGGCAGCATTATATCTAAGATGACTAAATCTGGGTTTGTTTCAGGAATGCGTTTTACCGCATCAAGGCCGTTAACAATAATGTCAACTGAATAACCGTGGCTTTCTAAATAGGTGGCCGTTAACTCGGCTAATCCAGCATCATCCTCTACTAAGCTAATAGTTGCGTATTCAAAATCGGTTTGCATGATTAATATATTTTCCAAAGAAGGCCAGCTTTGGTTTCCCAATAGCTGGGTTCAGACATCACAGCATTAGCACTAACAGAAAGCTTTAAATTTGAAGTAATTCGATTCGCTAAAGCGATACTCAGCTCATGCTCGGCGTCGATAAGGTCGTACTCACCAGCAACCTCAACATTCCACTTTTTGCCCACGCTGGCTTCTACATTCAATGTTTGCCATAGTTTTTGATGCGTTGCACTGACATCGATTGACAGTTCAGACCCTTTCCAGCGAACTTTAGGTTCCAATTCTAAAGTGCCTTCGCTTAATTCGTAATCGAAACCTGTAGAGGCTTCTATGCTTTTCCATTTGAACCGAGGTGAAGTAGACAGGTTAAAGCTGAGTTCTTTACTAATGTAATTTAACCCAAGCGAAACGGGTAGCCTAAGGTTTTGCCAATTGATAGCACTGCCCACTTGGAACATTAATAATGTATTTGAGGTAGAGTCTGGTGTTTGTACTAGGGGCTGTTTCATTAACCCACCGTAGCCAGTATAGGTTTCGATATAAGCCGGTTGTTTAAATAATTCCCAAGCCGGAAAGCTAAACGTAGATTTACCTTGCAAGGAAAGAATTCCGTACTGCTGTTCTTCATTAGATTGTGATTGAAACGATACTCGCGCTAATAATAAATGACGTAGTTGGTTCTTTTGTTTTTTTTGTGCGTCGAGTATTTTTAACTTTACTTTTAAGGCTACATTTTCGGGCAATTCATATGTATCGAGCGCGTATTGCCATTGATCAACCGCGTCATTATATCGTTGTAATTTGTAGAGCATTGTACCTTTTTCAAGGTACAGCCTTGGGGTGCTCGGGCATTTTGACATTAATGCATTGAGTTCAACTAATGTAGTGTACGGGCTATTTTGATCTTGATGCTCAATGATTTCGGTTAATGTCTCTTCCCATTTACAATCAGAAGCCAACGTTGTTGTTGCCATGGCAGCCATTACGCTTCCAATGGATAAAACTCTAAAAAGAATCACTCAACGTCCTCGTCATCTTCTTCATCGTCGTCCTCTTCTTCCTCTTCTTCCTCTTCTTCCTCTTCCTCTTCTATTTCAACATCATCTTCGTCGTCAAAATCATCGTCATCATCATCTTCTTCTTTAAACTCCAAGGCATCTTCTTGTAGCTCGAGCTGGTCTTCTAGCCAATCCTCAAGGCGCTCAGCTTCACTTTCGCCTAACTCTTCCAATAATGCTTCTAAATCTTCTTCGGAAATATTAAGGCGTAAGTTGAGCTGATTCAACCAAGTGTCTAGCTCTTCATCTACGGTTTCAGAGCCACTAGAGAATAATCGATCCAATTCATTCATCAGCTTTAATGTATCGGTCTCTTGAAGCAAGTTGTCAGGTAAATCATCCCAACTACCCCAGTCATCGGTTAGGGCTATGTTAGGGAGCAACAATAGAATTGTTACGCACAATCGTTTCATAGCAATACCCTCTTTTCATTGAATAAAGGCGAAGAAGAATCCTCAATCGTTAACCCTGTTTGAGTTTTTGGCCAAAGTGGTAACGTGACAGAAATACAACAGCCTCCGAGCGCAGATGGTTCTAGAGATAATTGACCATCGTAGTGTGCTGTAACCGCTTGCACTAAACTTAACCCTAATCCGTGATTCAAGTTTTGTGTGCCTCGGCTTTGATCTTTACGTTGGAACGGCATTAAAAAGCTTTCAAAATCGCGTGGTGTTAATCCGGGTCCATCGTCTTGAACTTTAAATTCAATGCAGTGTTTGTGCGCTTTCAAGTGAATGGACAGTCTTTTTTGTCCATATTGCATCGCATTATCAATTAAGTTTTGTGACAAGCGTCGCCAATGGCTGGAGTCTATCGGCACCATCATTTTTGTGTGGCTCACTTGCAGCTTAAGCTCAAAATTTGATGGGACGGTTTCTCGAACCTGTTTATAAAGTGAATGTGCAATATCAAACGGCTCTAATTCTGAGTGTTTCGTTGAATTTAATTGGTGATAGAGTAATAGCTCATTTATAAGATTGGTGAGCAATTGAATATCTCGATCCATTGTTTCAAGATGGTCCAAACTTTGGCTTTCCTTTGCCATTTCTAGCGCAAATTTAAGTCTCGCGATTGGCGTTTTCAAATCGTGTGAAACAGCCATATTTAATTGCTTATTCTGTTCGGCTTGTTTAATGAGATCGTTAGATAAATCTTCAATGTGTTTAGCCATTAATCCTAAGTTGTCGGAATAATCAGTGGGTAGGCTTAAGTAACCTTTGTTTTGAGTAAAGTCAGCCAAACCCCGACGAATGTCTTCTATACGATTATAAATGGGGCGAGTAATGAGGGTTAAAGCAATGGCTAATATAGACAACGCCAAAGTTAATACGCCAAACCACTGTAAAACGCTGAATGTTTCGAATCGAGCTATCGGACCAATTTTAATGACTTGTTCTGCACCGCCGGGTAAGTAAAGCCAATCTGACTGCTGGTCTTGCGCCGGTAAAAAAACCGCTTGGCCAGATTTCAGCTGTCGTAGTGAAAGTTTAGACAATGATTCTTCTTCACGGTCTACTCTTTCGAGTTGCCAAGGCATCTCTAGCTGTAATTGTTCAAAGTAAGCTTGACGCTTATCACTCGGCTGCAGCGAAATGTCGTTTAAAATTAGCCAACCAATTCCAATGTACCAGTCACGCCAATTAGACACCTTAACGCAAACGGCCAATTGATTGGTTAATCGGATATTTACTTCGGCACTTTGCTGAATCCAAGAAGAATGGATGATCTCTATCGGGCTACTTAGACTCATTTCATTGAGCTGCCAAGTAGTATTGGTCAAGCTGGATACTAAATCTAGCCAAGCTGTTTGTTCATCACCAGAGGCGGCGAGCCAACCGGTTGACACTAAATTACCTGCCGGAATTGCGCTTTTTTCAACAAACGATTCGTAGCGTCGATCTACTAATACTGTTAGAAGCGCTAGAATTAGGAGCGTTGTCGCAATAAAGCCAATCGCCATGCGTATGTATATTTGCGTAAACAGGTTTTTCATCATTTGTCTCTATGATTCTCATTCGCCTACTTTAATCGACTACGGCCTTTAATTACAGCAAGACTACAAACTTAGAACGTTTCTAGAACATTGTAGGGTGCGCAAGCGGGTTAAGCTGTGTTTACACATTCACCCAATGAGAATAAACACTATGAACAAGTTACTTCCAAGCATCTTATTCACATCTATCGCTCTCGTAGGCTGCAACCCAAGCGATGGCAGCAAGGGCGCTGTTACACTCGATATTCAAGCAAAAGCGAATACCGCACCAAAACAGGCCGTTCGCACGGTGGCTCGAAACACCAGCACGAGCGTAGACATTAGCGTTATTAATGCCTCGGGCGCTACGTTGGGTACCTTAACCCTAGACAGCGCTTGGGTTGTAGTGGATGAGATTGAGTTAGAGCACGAAGACGACTACGCGGATAATGAAGTCGAGGTTGAATCTGAAGAAGAAGTTGAATTTGTAGGCCCTTTTGTGGTCGACCTCGCTACCAACACCACTTACCCAGAGTTGCCACAAGTTGACATTAAAGCCGGCAATTACACAGACATCGAGTTTGAGCTTGAGCCTCTAAAAGAAGCCGATGTTGATTCGTTGGTGGGGTTAGACGACACAACGAAAGCAATTTTAACCGGAAAAACCATTCACTTTTCAGGCACCTATTTAAAAGCAAATGCCACAGAAGGTGTAGCCTTTACTTTTTCCACCGATGAAGATATTGAATTTGAATTCAGCGGTGAAGGCGAAGCTTCAAAAGGGTTTATGGTCGACGGTGCCGGTTTAAATGATGTCATTGTGGCATTTAGAACGGATGCTTGGTTTGATTTTTCAAATACAGAAACTAACAGCAATGCCAACATCGATTTAAGCGTGTTCGATGGCAACAGCGTTACCATCGAAGCCGGCAGTGAAATAGCCAATGTTGTGTTAGACAACATGGAAGAGTCAGCCGAATATGGTGAAGATTTAGACGACGACGGCGAGCTAGATGAAGACGAAGATGATGATTTAGATGATGAGTAAGAGTAACGCTTAGCTAGGATTCAAAAAAAGCGCATCTTAGATGCGCTTTTTTATTGAGTGTTCGTTTTTATAAAAAATAATAACGAAAGGTACTGTTAAGACTTACGAAACAATTTAACCACAGGGTGGTGCAAAATGTTATCTAGGTAAACTTGCTGTGCAATTTGCCTTAGAGAATCAGAGTAAGTTGGGTAGGGGTGAATCACACTTTGTAATTTACCAAAGTTTAGCCCCAGCGTTTTCATCACTTGCACTTCGGCAATTAACTCACCTGCACGGTCTGCAATAATGTGCGCGCCCAGTACTTTGCCTTTGCGATTAACAATTAGCTTAATCTTACCGAAGTCACCGGCCTTGGTGATCGCGCGATCGAGCTTTTCAAAATCGTAGTGGTACACGCGAATGCTGTCGCCGTGTTGTTCACGGGCTTCGGCTTCGGTTAAGCCAGCGCGAGCAAACTCTGGGTCTGTAAAGGTGGTCCAGGCTACATGCTGGTAATTCACCTTGCGGTTAATCACTGGCAAAATGGCGTTCATGGTCGCAAGCTTGCCTTGGTAGTTGGCCATGTGAGACAGCAAGTATGGCCCTGCTACATCTCCGCAGGCATACACACCTTTGGCCGTGGTTTGTAAATGTTCATCAACTACCACGCCACGCTCTACTTCAATACCGGCTTTATCTAGATCCATGCCTTTTACGTTAGGTGAACGACCCAGTGCAACTAAAATGGTTTCTGCTTCAAAGTGTGAAGATTCACCGTTGTTGTCGGTGGTTAAACGAATGCCTTGCGCGGTTTTTTCAACTTTTACTGCTTTATGGCCAAGTGCAAATTCAACGCCTTCTTGCTCGAGTTTGTTGCGAATAATTTCTGAGAACTCAGGTTCTTCACGGAACATGACTTCAGGCATCATCTCTACTACCTGTACAGCAACCCCTAAGCGATTCATCGACTGAGAGAGTTCCATACCAATTGCACCGGCACCTAAAACAATCACCGATTTCGGCAAACTGGTTTGTTGGAAAAAATTCTCATTGGTTAAGTAAGGCACATCGGCCAAACCAGGAATAGGCGGAACCATTGGGCTAGAGCCGGTGGCGATCATGACTTTTTTAGCCTGATATTGCTCACCGTTCACATCAATAACCTTCGGCGATACAAATTTAGCCGATCCCTGCACAAATACAGCACCGGCCTTTTCTAATACCTCAGGCGTTTCGTGGGTATAGATTTTTTCGCTCGTGGCGCGGACTTTTTCTAAAATCTCGGCGCTGTTGATGTTGATATCAGCGTATTTTTTAGCGATATGAATATCTTTAGCTTGGTTGATTAAACCTTTGCTCGGTACACAGCCCGACCAAGTACACTCACCACCGGGCTTGTCTTTTTCAATAATAAGTACTTTTTTACCAAAGCCAAGCGCTGTAAATGCGCTGGTTAGGCCTGCCGCGCCAGAACCTATAACGATAAGATCAAATTTTTTCACAGTGTTTCCTTTTTAATCGGTGACCAGTGGTGGTGACCATTAGACTCAGTTTGCTTGATAAAGTTCGGCAATTTTATTGTAGCGTTCTCGGTTTAAGCCCATATCGGAATAACCGGCGCGGCTAGCAGAGCGGAAATGCACTTCTTTGTTCTCTTGATCAATGTAAAACTCGACATCGTCTTTGTATTTCATGAGCGCGGTCGTAAAGATGACATACAAGTAGTTGTCAGTTTGTTCAATGATGGAAGCGTTGCCATATTCCGCACAAGCTGTTTTAAGTGATTGCATGGTTTCTTCCAGCGTTCCTTTCATGGCCAACGGCGCGACATACTTCTCTGGAATGTCAGTTTGGCTTGAAACGTTGTTCGGCTTTTTGCTGATTGGGCTAAGTTGGCCATTATTAACGCCTAATTCAGGTGTTTGGTTGTTTTGGTAAACAATGCGGCCAATATTGAAAATGATAAAAATTGCGATAATGGTTAGAATAGCGTTCATCTTGTATCTCCAAGTGTTATTTAGTTTGTGCGCAAAATAATGCATGGAAAAGATTGACTCGTCAATAGTTTGTGCGCAAAATAGTTGTTTTTTTAAGAGGTGCCTTATGTCTGAGTACAATCAGCTTAAACTCGAAAACCAAATCTGCCACTCTTTGTATTCAGCCACGAATGCACTCATTCGCGCGTACCGTCCTTTACTGGAGGTGCTCGATTTAACATACCCACAGTATTTAGTCATGTTAGCACTGTGGGAAGACGATGGCGTTATGATAAAACGTTTGGTTGAACGAACACGGTTAGATGCAGGCACACTCACGCCTATTTTAAAAAGATTAGAGCAAAAAGAGATTATTGAGCGGCAAACCAGCGAAGTGGATTCTCGTCAAAAAGTTATATTAGTGACTGAAGCGGGGCGGTTATTACAATCTAAAGCGGCCAGTGTTCCTGAAGCATTGAGTTGTAAGATAAAGTTTAGTCACGAGGAAGCTGTTTTGTTAAAACAGCTCACCGAAAAACTATACAGCGCCATATAACCTTTTCGTTAGAATACGTAAAACAAGATGGTGAAATAATGCAAAATAGCGCCAAGCAAAACAAATAGATGCCATATAAAGTGGTTTAACCATAGGCGCTGGTTTAAATAAAAGACCAAGCCAAGCGTATAAGTAATTCCGCCAGCCACTAACATGCCGACGCCCATAGGTTCTATGGCTTGTGATAGAGGCACTACAATTAATAAAGCCGACCAGCCCATCAGTAAATTTAAAAACACCATGAAGAGGTGGTATTTTCGCAACGGCGTAAGATGAACAATGGTTCCGGTAATCGCACAAAACCAAACAAATCCAAAGACGCTCCAGCCCCAAACACTCTGTAAGCTGACTAATGCAAAAGGCGTAAAAGTGCCTGCAATAAAATATAAAATAGCAATATGATCAAAGCGTTGCATTAATCGCCGAATAGTGGGTTCTGTTATCCAGTGGTATACCGCCGATGCAGAGAACAGGGTAATGACGGATGCGCCATAAATAATCGTGCTTACAACAGCCCATGGATTTGATGTGCTAACAGCAACGACGAGAAGCACCGCGGTGCCTATTACAGCCAGTAGGCTGCCGAGTGCGTGAGAAGCTGAGTTGAGTTGATCTTCTAAGCGACTGTAGGTAGGTAATGACGTATTCATAATAACCTTCTTGTAATACGACTAAGGTTACTATTGAGTATCGGCCAAGAATTTATTTTTGCCACTACTAAATGCTTAAGGTTTCTAAAAACTACAGACCGTCAAGCAACTGGCGAAAATTAGGCTGAAATTTTTTAATATTTTTCAGCCTAATTTAAGGGTGCTTATTCGTTAATACCGAGCAGTTCTACTTCAAAAATGAGTACGGCACCGGGTGGTATTTTCCCTGCTGCTTGGTTGCCATAACCTAGCTCACTCGGGATAGTTAGCTTAACTTTGTCTCCTACAACCATCGTTTGTAACCCCTCTGTCCAACCTTTGATAACCTGATTTAAACCAAAGCTAATCGGTTGGCCACGCTCAACAGAACTGTCAAAAACAGTGCCATCGGTTAAAGTGCCGTGGTAGTGAACCTTTACTCGATCCGACGCTTTCGGATGTTCAGTACCGTTGCCTTTTTCAAGAACCTCTATTTGCAGCCCTGATTCGGTGGTGACAACATTTACGTTTTTAGCGTTTTCGGACAAGTGCTCTAAACCCGCTTGCTTGTTTGCTTCGGCTAATTGGCTATTGTTTGCGTTGCGTTTAATTAAAACTAACAACGCAACAATGATAATGACCACTAATATTATTTTTGACATGTGTTACCTCAAGTTAAATCACCAAGCGGTGGGGTTATTAAAAATCATCACGGCGTTCTTGGAGCTCGGCCCATTGTTCGCGCAAGGCTAAAAGGTGCTCACTCCAATAACGATCGGTGCCAAACCAGGAAAACGCTACCGGGAAGGCAGGGTCTTGCCATCGTTTGGCAATCCATAAAGCGTGTTTCACCATATGAACAGTCCGTAAGGCTTCAACCAGTGGAATCTCGGATCGAGGAAAATCACAAAACTGCTCGTAGCCTTCTTCGAGTTCATTCAGTTGTTGAGCTTGTTCATGTGCCGAGCCAGACAATAATTTCCAAATGTCTTGCATGGCCGGGCCGGTCACAGTGTCATCAAAGTCGACAACCAGAAGTTGATCATCGCGAGTCAGGATATTACCCGGATGAAAGTCACCATGAATACGAAATTGTTCAGATTGCTCAAATATGTTTTGGTAAAAAGGTAGCTGAGCTTCAATGCCGGTTAAACAGTCCAAATAATTGTGTTTAATGTCTGCACTCATCATGTCACTGTCTTGGAAAAACTCGCGCGCTTCTTTGATCGGCTCGACCAATGACATTGCGGGCCGGGTCTTAAAGGACGCTTGCTTACCAACACTGTGCAGCCGTCCGAGCAGTTGGCCAACACGATAGAGTTGATCGGCATTGTCTAGATCAAAAGCGTGGCCTGCTCGCATTGGGAAGCTAGCAAAGAAAAAGTCATCTTGTTCATGAAGGTTTGCCCCATTAATTTTTTGCGCCGGCACCACGGGAATCTCGGCTTCTGCCAATTGGTCGGTAAAATCGAGCTCCTCCTGAATTTGAGCCTGTGTCCAACGATTTGGGCGGTATACTTTTACGACCACCGGTGTGTCGTCTTCAACACCAACACGGTAAACACGGTTTTCATAGCTGTTCAGTGGGTATATTCGATAGTCTGTATACAAGCCTATCGTTTCAAGCCAATCGATGAGCCGATCTTGTGTCAGGCGATCGTACGGGTGTTGAGTTTCCATAGAGCTGAATCGCTAAAAGTAGAATTGGGCGGAGTATAACGGAAAGCATGTAAGCAAGACACGCCATTTGCAGAGCTATTTACTTGAAGTCAGAGCAATTCAAGTTAACCGTATAGCCGTTCTAGGGGCTGGGTGGATCAAGGATAGCCAAGGCTAAAGGCGGTCTGCCTGTTCCCTAAAATGCGCCTTTTAGCGCGCCTCGAAAAGACTCAATAATTGGGTCGTAAAATGCGACGGTCGTCATAAACTCAGTGCCACCGAAAAATAGCTTGGAAATCCACCGCTTTAAAGGTTGCTCAAACACTAAAACAGCGCTATATAGCATAGGCATTCTGCGCTAATTGAGATGACTCAAATAAAACAATTCAGGTGACCTTTGGGCCGCCTTTTTTACTAGGAAATTCAGTGTATAAAACGCTTATCGTTATTGATGAAAATAGCCCTGTTGGTGATGAGTTGCCTGGGGTTATTAACTTTAACACCTACTTAAAAGACTACCCAAAACGCAATGAGCCAAAAACACGCATTATCAATCTATGCGATAGCCAAGCCTACTTGAGTAAAGGCTACTATTGTTCGTTGCTGGCCGAAGCGCGAAGTCATAAAGTGGTGCCGAGTGTCAAAACCTTAAACGCCTTGCGCAATCAACCTGCGGGTCAACCGTTCTTAACCATGGCTCAAGAAAGCAAGCTGATGGCTGAATTGGCGAATCAAGAAACTATTTATGCGTTTTTCGGCAAGGTTTCCTCGCCTGAATTACAAAAACTGGTCAGTCGAGTTTACGCGCAGCTGCAAACGCCATTGCTAAAATTAACACTCCAGCCCAATGCTGGACGGTTAAGTATTTATGTGGCGCAGCTCTGCTTGTCAGATTTGCCCCACGATCAACTGGCGGTTTTTTCTGAACACCTTAAAGAGTTTTCAGAGTCGATTTGGAAAGTGCAAGCCAAGAAAAAACAAGCGCGTTGGGACATGGCAATTTTGGTGAACCCAGAAGAGTCGGTGCCTCCGAGTGATAAAGCGGCCATTACGCACATGATTCGAGCCGCGGCAAAGCATGGCATTCATGCCGAAGCATTAAGTATTGAGCAAATTTCAAATATTGGGCACTTTGATGCACTGTTCATTCGTGAGACCACCGCTATCGATCACCATACCTATCGGCTCGCGGTTCAGGCTGAAAATCAGGGCTTAGTGGTTATAGACGATTCCCAGTCTATTTTGCGCTGCTGCAACAAGGTGTTTTTACACGATGCCTTTAGCTACCATCAGGTACCCAGTTTAAAGACTGAGGTTGTGACCGACGCAGAAGCAACAACGTTAGACGTTATCGAGGATAATTTCAGTTACCCCGTGGTGTTAAAAATGCCAGAGGGTTCGTTCTCGCGTGGAGTCTTCAAAGTGGCCGATCGCAACGCCCTTCGAGAAAAGCTACAGCTGTTATTAGCGGACAGTGCGCTGGTGTTGGCGCAGGAATACTTATATACCGATTTTGATTGGCGCATTGGTGTGTTAGGTGGGCGTGCCATTTTTGCCTGCCGTTATAAAATGGCGCGAAACCATTGGCAGATCTATAACCATGGCGCTAAGCGTAACGTATCAGGTGATTTCGAAACCCTGCCAACTTTTGAGGTCCCTAAAATCGTCTTGGATGCCGCGTTAAAGTCATGTTCAATTATTGGTAATGGCCTATACGGCGTCGATATTAAAGAACACAAAGGGAAAGCCTATGTTATTGAAGTAAACGATAACCCAAGCTTAGATCGCGGCGTTGAAGACCTTTATTTAGGAGATGAGTTGTATATGCAAATTATGGGTGAGTTTCAACGTCGGCTCGAAAACCGTGGCCGTTAATTTTCGTCGCGCGCAAAAAAAGGACCTTGCTGCTTTACATACATTAGAGCAAAGCAGCTTCGATCATGATCGCTTAAGTAAACGTAGCTTACAGCGTTGGATCGCATCGCAAGAGGATATATTGCTCGTCGCCGAAGCCAAACCGGGTGTGTTGCTGGGCTATGGCCTAGTGATGTGTAACAGAGGCACGCGCCTGGCTCGGTTATATTCATTAGCCATTTCGCCAGAGGCGCGCGGGCAAGGGTTGGCAGGCCGCCTTTTGGCTGAGTTAGAGCTCTTGGCGGCGAATGTTGGGCGTTTGTATATGCGCTTAGAAGTCGCTGAAAATAACCTACCGGCTCGGCAACTTTATGAGCGTCGGGGATATCGAGTGTTTGGTGAATACTCTCATTATTATGATGATAAGAGTGATGCCTTGCGAATGCAGAAAACCATTCGCCGAGTCGATGAAACCGTGTTGCAGAGAAAAACCACCTGGTACCCGCAAACAACCGATTTCAGTTGTGGTCCAGCGGCGGTAATGATGGCGATGTCGAGTCTTGATCCGTCTGTCGCTTTATCGCAAGAGCTAGAGCTCGATCTTTGGCGCGAAGCAACGACCATTTTTATGACCTCCGGTCATGGCGGGTGTCACCCTCTGGGCTTGGGCCTTTCTGCTGTAAAAAGAGGGTTTAGCGCTAAAGTTTTTATCAATACTCATGAGCCTTTATTTTTGGACGGCGTTCGCTCAGCCGAAAAGAAAGCCATCATGAGTACGGTTCATCATCACTTTGTTGCGCAAGCCAAAGAAAATAATATTGAGATTGTTTATGGTGACATTGTTCAAGCGGAGGTCGATACATTATTGGCCAGTGGTTACGCCGTTTTAGTCTTGATCAGTACCTACCGATTGGATGGCAAAAAAGCCCCGCACTGGGTGACCGTGACGCACACCGACGACACCTGTATTTACGTCCATGATCCTGACCTTGATGACGATAGGCAGTTGCCTATCGATTGTCAGCATGTACCCATTGCTCGAGCAGACTTTGAAAAAATGTCCGCCTTTGGCGCAACTCGCTTAAGAACCGCCATTGCCCTAAAACAGGAGGTATGAATTCACACTGGCGGAATTACAACTCTCAACTAGTCTGTGAGGAATAGTCACAGCCGTTAGAAAGTGAATGAAATTTTCAGATATCTCAGCCTCTGAACTCATCTCGGCCATGGGTCGCCTGTCGGGCGTTACCATGCAAATACATAAAAACTTTAAACCTATTTACGTGTCGGAAGACTACGCACGTTTGTATGGCTTTGATCGCGTTGAAGACTATTTAACATTGGATTCAATCATGACGTTGATCCCAGAAGAAATACATGAACTCGCCAAACAACGGTATGCGCAAATCATAGAAACCGGTGTTGGCGAGCCTATGACGCTGAAAACACATCGCGTTGATGGCACGGTAGTTTGGGTAAAGCTGCAAGATCAGCGTATCACTTTAGACGATGGCGATTACTGTGTACTTACGGTGCTAATAGACATCACCGATGAGGTGTTGCTGATGGAACAATTTGAGCAGCTGGCCGAACGCGAAACCATCACACGTAAAGAGCTAGAATCGTTACAAGCGCTCATGGTTGAGCGTGAAAAACAAACCGCCTTAAGTCAGCTGTTACGTGGCATGTCACATCAGTTAAATACGCCGTTGGGCAATATTCGAACGTCGGCTTCAACGGCCGAATCGCATTTAAACGGCATCCTCAGTGATTTAAAACGTGATCAGCTGACACAAACGGATCTCACTGACCATATTGCCGGCTCCTTAGACGTGATGTCAGTCATTGATAAAAGCGTAACCAAGGCCACTAAACTGATCAAAAGTGTGCAAATGATGGTGTCTGAGCACGATCAGACAGACAAACAAACCTTTGCTTTAAAACCGATCTTAGAAGACGCCGCACGTTTATTTTGCCAAAACGCACAAGGCGTGACGGTGCACATTAGTATGGATATGAAGGACGACCTATACATTCAATCCAACCCAAATATTTGGATGCAAATTATCTCGGTGTTTTGCGAAAACGCACTGCAACATGCTTTTCGCGGTCAAGATAAAGGGCGTATTCACATTAAAGGCTACTGCGAGGGTAGCCAATATGTGATTCAGTTTTCAGATGATGGTCATGGTATTGCCGCTAATGACCAAAGCCGTGTATTTGAAGCGTTTTATTCAAGCCAAATGGGTGGGCACCACGGCATTGGCTTATCGTTGGTTTATAATCTGGTAGAAAGAGGGCTCAATGGCAATATACGCTTAGTTGAGCCTTACTTAAAACGCGGCGCTAGCTTTGAGATTGCTCTGCCAGTCAGCGACGTCTCTAAGAGTAATCGACTAAATTTAAAGCATTGATTTACCTTGTAATGGGGTTCTTGCCAGCACCCAAATATCGACACGGGCCGCGCCCGCTTTTTTTAAAATGCGTGCTAATTCGTTGGCCGTTGCGCCTGAAGTGAAGACGTCATCTATGATGGCAATATGCTTGGGCGGAGGGGATAGAACCTGAAATGAATTCTTTAGAACCCGCTTTCGCTCTTTTTTAGTTAGTCCTTCCAGAGGTTGAGTATCGTGTTTTTTTTGAAGCCCTGAAAACACAGGCCTTTTGAAGGATTTAGAAAAAGATCGGCACAGCCATTGAGCTTGGTTATACCCACGCTTCATTTGCTTAGCGTGAGTCATAGGCGCAAAGGCGAATGCATCCGGCAAGTCAACAGCTCCCACATTAGCGTGCCACAGCCTAACCAGCGCTTGCCCAGCCGCAAAATTTCGGCGGTATTTAAATTCAAGAATGAGATGGCGTGCCAAAAATTCGAACGGCCATGGGGCATAGAGTCGGTCCCATCGGCTTGGGTATTTTAAGCATCGTCCACATCGGTGACCGTTTGAATTAGGTTCACCACAGCAAGGGCAGGGCAGTGGCAAAGGGGTTAAAAAGCTTTGACACACTAAACACAAATGGTCACCGGCTAGAGCTTGCTGGCAACCAGGGCATACCGGGTTTAATGCATGGGCAAGCCATGCACGCCACTTAATTAGCATTGTTGTTCTTCCTTGAACGAATGGTTTACTCACCATACAAGCCAAAGACAAAGACGACAAACAGTCCATTCAAAAGTTGCGATTGAAGTCCGAACTATTATCACTGTGGTTGAATATTGATCAGTAGTAAGGTTCTGGGTTACTCAAGGTTGACCTATTTGAAGCGACCTATAAAATTTAAACCACTAAAACTCGATTAAATAGCAAGCGCGAAGCTGGCTGAAACACAACTAGGATGCATTATGACCACGTTAAACCCGACAACCCCCCGCCACAACTGGACTAAAGAAGAAGTCGTGGCTCTGTTTGAGTTGCCATTTAATGATTTAATGTTTCAAGCCGCCAGTGTGCATCGCGCTAATTTCGACCCTAATGAAGTGCAGGTCAGTACGCTTTTATCGATTAAAACGGGAGCCTGCCCAGAAGACTGTAAATACTGCCCTCAATCGGCGCATTACAATACCGGTTTAGCAAAAGAAAAGTTGATGGAAGTTCAAAAGGTGATTGAGCAAGCTAAGGCCGCCAAAGCCGCTGGCGCAAGCCGATTTTGCATGGGAGCAGCCTATCGCTCTCCTGCGGTTAAAGATTTCCCGCATATTATTGAAATGGTTAAAAGCGTAAAAGAGTTGGGGCTAGAAACTTGCATGACGCTGGGCATGCTTAAAGATGAGCAAGCCGCAGAACTTGCCGATGCAGGATTAGATTACTACAACCACAATTTAGACACCTCACCTGAGTATTACGGAGAAATTATAACGACCCGTACTTACGGTGATCGCTTAGAAACCCTACAAAACGTACGTAATGCAGGTATGAAAATTTGCTCAGGCGGCATTTTGGGAATGGGCGAAGGCGTCGGTGACCGCGCCAGCATGTTTATTCAGCTCGCCAACATGAATCCGCATCCAGAAAGCGTACCGGTAAATATGCTGGTGAAAGTCGAAGGAACGCCAATGGCACAAGAAGAGGAATTAGATTCACTCGACTTTATCCGTGCCATTGCCGTGGCACGAATCATGATGCCGACATCACACGTGCGATTATCGGCAGGGCGAGAAGAGATGACAGAAGAAATGCAGGCGATGACCTTCTTCGCTGGCGCAAACTCTATTTTTTATGGTGAAAAGCTATTAACCACCGCAAATCCAGAGGCAAACAAAGACAAAGCCTTGTTTAAAAAATTGGGCATACGTCCTGAGCGCGAAGGCAGCTTCGACAACGACGCTGTGCAAACCTTTGATCCGATGAATTGCCCTAAGCGCAATAACGAAAAATTTTACGACGCGACCTTATAATTGAAACAATTTAGCGACATCAGCGCGGCAATAGAAAAGCGCAAAAACGATCAGCTGCTTCGTTCACGCGTGCAGTTGCATTCTGCACAAGGCATTAGAGTTGTCATTGATGGCCAACCCATGCTCTCGTTTTGCAGTAACGATTACTTAGGCTTAGCTAACCACCCTCTCGTCTGCGAGGCCATGATTGCCAGTATTAAAAAAGTAGGCGTAGGAGCGGGCGCATCGCATTTAATAGATGGCCATCATCGAGAGCATGAGCAGTTAGAGCAAGAGTTAGCCGCCTTTATGGTGCGAGAGAGAGCATTGCTGTTCTCAACAGGCTATATGGCCAACCTGGGTGTTATAGCAGCCTTGATGACACGTCACGATACGATCATTCAAGATAAGCTGAATCATGCCTCGTTGATCGATGGCGGTATCTTGTCGCAAGCGCGCTCTTTGCGGTATCGGCACAATGATTTAGAACACCTAGAGCAATGTTTGGCTTCAGCGACCAGTAAAAAATTAGTCGTGACCGATGGCGTATTTTCGATGGATGGTGATTGCGCGCCCTTAACCGACATTGCTCAACTCTGTTCGCAGTACGGTGCTTGGTTGATGGTAGATGATGCACATGGTTTGGGTACTTTAGGTGACAACGGTGCCGGCTTGGTATCTCAGTTAGGATTAGATTCGAAAGCGGTTCCCTTGGTGATAGGCACATTAGGTAAAGCCTTTGGTACTTCTGGCGCTTTTGTTGCTGGCGATGCGACAACCATTGAATACATTTTGCAATACTCGCGGCCTTATACCTATACCACGGCGTCTCCACCTTCGGTAGCCGCAGCTACTCGAGAGTCTTTAAAGTTGGTGATCAATGGCCAAGATCGTCGAGCCCAATTGAATCAAAATATTGCTTATTTTAGAGCTAAAATCTCCTCGTTAGGTTTCGAATTAATGTCTTCTTCTACCGCCATACAACCGGTGCTGGTGGGTGCAAACGAACGAGCATTGCAGTTAAGCAAGCAATTAAAAGAGCAGGGAATTTTAGTCTCAGCGATCCGGCCGCCAACTGTGCCCAAGGGAACGGCACGATTAAGATTTACGCTCAGTGCCGATCACACTCAAGCCGATATTGATGAGCTCTATGATGCATTAAGGTTGGTCGTATGAAGCGCGTTTGGTTACCGGGTTGGCAAATGAATGAAACCAGCTTCGACACTTTAAAAGCACAGCTTGGTGCCGAAAATGAAGAGCAATTGAGTTTTCAAAATGAGCAAGGCACCGTCGATTCCTGGCTTCAAAAATGCAGCCGCCAAATTACCGAGCCAACTCAGCTGGTGGGATGGTCTTTAGGGGGCGCATTAGCTTATCAGCTCGCCAGTCGAAACAAGTGGGTGCAGAATTGTTTGCTGATAAATACCAACGTGCAATTTAGCGGTGAGAATGGGTTAGAGCCTGATGTAGCAGAAGGTTTTATGGCTCGGTATGAGGCTAACCCCGAGGCTACTCGAAAACGCTTTGCTTTACTGGTAGATCAAGCACGCGGTAAAGAGGTGTCTTCATATTTATGTTTAGGAAAGCAGCTGAATACTTTGCAGTGGTTGTACGATTTTAACGCCGAAAATTTTAAAGTGGATGTGCCCTGTCACGTATTGCTCAGTGCTCAAGATCAATTGGTACCGATCGAAAAAGCCTCTAAAGCTTGGGAAGCATTGCCAGTGGCATCTTTAACCAAAATCAATGCACAGCACAGTGCGCCGTTATTTGCAGAAGCAGACACCATTAATTGGATTCAGTCACATGAATAAATCCGCAGTAGCTCAATCGTTTAGTGCTGCGGCAGAGCACTACGACTCAGTGGCGCACTTGCAACGCCAAGTGGCCGACGAACTCATGAAACGTGTAACCCGGCTTCCTATGGTGAGCGCTCAAAAAGCGGTCGATTTAGGCACAGGGACAGGCTATTTACTGCCTGCGCTTGATCATCGGTTTAACCCGCGCGAGCTATTCGGGTTAGATTTATCGAATGCGATGTTACACCAAGCAAAGCATCGTCACCGAAAGGTAATAACGGTGCAGGCCGATCTTGAACAACCGCCCTTTCAAAGTTCGAGTATCGACTTAGCTGTGTCAAGTTTAGCTGTGCAATGGTTAGAGTGCCCGATGAAGTTTGTTGAACATGCTTTTTCCATGTTAACGCCAGGGGGTTATCTTGCTTTAGCCACTGTCGGACCAAAAACTTTAAGCGAACTAAAAACCGCTTGGCAATCGGTGGATGAAGTAGCGCACGTAAATCAGTTTAATAGCGCTCAACAGTGGCGCGATGCCATCAGTGATACAGGCTTTGTGGTAGAACATTGGCAGGAATCATTCATCGAAGTTTTATACGATCACCCTTTAACCTTGCTCAATGAACTTAAGATATTAGGGGCGAATCATGTTGATCGTAATGAGCAACCTAAAGTATCGTCGGTCCGAAAAATGTTGCGTGCTTATCAGCCGTTTAGAAGGCAAAATTCGCAATACCCCGCCACATGGGAAATTTTTTACATAATTTTAAAGAAACCGAATTAAATGAAACGAAAATATTTTATTTCCGGTACCGATACCGACGCAGGCAAAACTTTTGTATCAGTAGCCTTGTTGAACGCCTTTGCACAGCAAGGCCATTCAACGCTTGGGTTAAAACCATTGGCGGCCGGGTCGGAGTTATTGAATGGCGAAGAAAAAAATGACGATGCCGTAAACTTAGCGAATGCTTCCACGGTGAAACTGAGTTATCAACAAACGAACCCTGTGTTACTAAAAGCACCCATGGCACCTCATATTGCAGCACAACGTGAAAATAAACGTTTGTCTTCTCAGCAGCTGGTGGGTTTTGTGCGAGGCACTTTAATGAGCGCTAATGCAGCGCTAACCCTTGTTGAAGGGGCTGGAGGTTGGCGCGTGCCGCTAAACAACCGCGAAACCTTGGCGGACGTTGTAAAGGCACTTAATCTTGACGTTATTTTAGTAGTGGGTATGAAACTTGGTTGTTTGAATCATGCCATTCTTACAATGGAAGCCATTGAACGAGATGGCTTAAAGGTCGCTGGGTGGATCGCGAATTGTATTGACCCTGAAATGGACGGCCTAGAAGAAAACATTCAAACCTTGCAACAGTATTTAAGAGCTCCGTTGATAGGCGTAATGCCTTTTTCAGAAAAACTGAGCGATATCCCGAGCGATTGGCTCAATCCTAAATTTTTAGACCTGTAAGCGATTCTCTGAGTGGTTTTAAAATAGTTAGCCGCCCTTGTAAATAATGATCGACAAACTAAGGTTTCTCTAACATTATTCAAGATTAGGCCACTGGCAAATTCATTGCGAGTGCCGCTTTTCTTAATCAAGGGCTTGCTATGAAAATCGCTGTACTTTCTCGAAACGAAAACCTCTACTCAACCCGCCGACTCGTCGAAGCTGGCCGCGCGCGTGGTCATGAAGTAGAAGTGATCGATACCCTGCATTGCTATATGGATATAACCCGCAGTCGGCCTGCTGTTCGATACCATGGTGAGGAGCTTCCTTACTTTGATGCTGTTATTCCACGCATCGGCGCGTCAATTACTTTTTATGGTACAGCGGTTGTTCGTCAGTTTGAGATGATGGGCACATTTTGTGTGAACGAATCGGTCGCCATCAGTCGTTCACGAGATAAGTTGCGTTCATTACAGCTAATGTCCAGAAAAGATGTTGGTTTGCCGCGCACAGGCTTTGCCAGTAAGCCAGATAACGTAAAAGATTTAATAAAAAATGTGGGTGGCGCGCCTTTAGTGATCAAACTATTGGAGGGCACTCAAGGTATTGGAGTGGTGTTGGCCGATACCAATAAAGCCGCTGAAAGTATCATTGAGGCCTTTATGGGCTTAAAAGCAAACATCCTAGTTCAAGAGTACATCAAGGAAGCCGGTGGTGCAGACATTCGATGCTTCGTTGTTGGCGGGAAAGTTGTCGCTGCGATGAAACGCCAGGGTGCCGAAGGCGAGTTCCGCTCCAACCTACATCGCGGCGGCTCAGCCCAATTAATCAAGCTCACTAAAGAAGAGCGGGCTACGGCGGCTAAAGCAGCTAAAGTTATGGGTTTAAATGTGTGTGGCGTTGATTTGCTACAATCTAAGAATGGACCGGTCGTGATGGAAGTAAATTCATCGCCAGGTTTAGAGGGCATAGAGCAGGCTACAGGAAAAGACGTAGCGGGTTTGATCTTTGATTTTATTGAAACAGATGCGAAACCACACAAAACCAAAACCAAAGGTAAAGGCTAGATGACAACTAATGTACTCGTAATTGGCGGTAAAGAAATTAAACTCGGAGAGCGGTGTAGCATAGAATTGCCTGTTGCCAAGCTTTACACAAACACAGACGTAAACATGCCAATTTACGTTATTCGCGGTAAACGACCCGGGCCCACTGTGTTTGTCTCAGCAGCGATACATGGTGATGAATTAAACGGTGTCGAAATAGTCGGCCGCTTAATACAATCAAAATCCCTTAAGGTGAGTGCGGGTACAGTAATTCTCGTTCCGATGGTAAATGTTTACGGCGTTCTCAATCAAAGTCGATATATGCCAGATAGGCGCGATCTTAACCGCTGTTTTCCTGGATCAGCAAAAGGTTCTTTGGCCGGACGTGTGGCGAATATATTCATGGAAGAAATTGTGTCGCAATGTGAATACGGAATCGATTTACACACAGGGGCGATTCATCGATCTAATTTACCGCAGATCCGCGCGAACTTGAAAGACTCTGAAACCCGTGAGCTGGCCATGCAATTTGGTGTACCCGTTCTTTTAAACTCAGATTTACGGGATGGTTCTTTGCGAGAAGCCGCTGTAGAAAATGGCACTAAAATACTGTTGTATGAAGCGGGTCAGGCATTAAGGTTTGATGAATTGTCGATTCGAGCCGGCGTGAAGGGCGTCATAAACGTGCTTATATCGTTAGGGTTGGTTAATAGGAAGCTTCCAAAAAGAAAGTTTACGCCCTATGTGGCGAATAACAGCAGCTGGGTGCGAGCAAGCCTAAGTGGCATCGTAAATACGGCGCACAAACTGGGTGATCAAGTTCAAAAAGGAGATGTCCTTGCTAAAATCAGCAACCCTTTTGGTGAAGTGTTAACAGAAATTACAGCACCGCGTTCAGGCATTATTATTGGAAAGCAAAATATTCCATTGGTTCAAGAAGGAGAAGCACTGGTGCACATAGCCTTCTTCACTGAAAACGATGAAGACATTGCCGATAATATTGAAGTAATGCAAGACATCCTTATTCCTGATTGATCTGAAAAATAGAGCTATGTAAGAGGGCAGCAAATGACTTTGCAAAAGTTTATGGTGGGCAGTATTGAGAATTGCGATTTGCCCGGTTTAGGCATTATTGATTTAGAAGTTAGGGTAGATACCGGCGCGAAAACCTCTTCGTTGCATGTTGATCATATTAAGAAATTTAAAAAAGGCGGAAAAAAGTGGGTCTCATTTGATATTCACCCAACGGTACATAACGTAGATGAAGTGATAACTTGTCAAGCACCGCTAAGAGATGTCCGGAAAATTAAATCATCGAATGGAGTGACCGAAGAGCGATACATTGTTAGAACATCAATTCGGATGAATCAACAAGAATGGCAGATTGATATTTCTTTAACGGATCGTTCCGACATGAGCTACCTAATGCTTTTAGGGCGCGAGGCCATGTTGAATCGAATCACGGTTGATCCATCTGAGACCTTTCTACTAACAAGTGAATAACAATAAATTGGCATAATTCAACCGAATATATGCCAAAAATTCGTGCTTGTAATGCACCTATCTAACCGTTTGTATTTGGGTTTTTCCCGCAACAGTCGCTGTATCGGCAGGGCTATAGATTTCTTGAGTGAATTCACAAAATTTTACAGTACTGCGAATGGAATTGGTTAAAATATAGTCAAGGCTGGCTATGCCTGTTGTTTTTTGAATAGGAGTTCGGATGATAAATTCTGTGTTAAGTAGTGGTGTATACGGAATTGCGCGTGGCAATGACATGCTCAATCGCAGTGCCGATCAAATCGCAAAAGCAAATTTACCACCCGAAGAAGGGGGCCCAGAAGAATTGGTAAGCCCAATCGTTGAGCAACAGATGGGTAAAATCCAAGTGCAAGCCAGCGCAAAAGTAGTGCAAGCAGGCAGTGATATGCTGGGCACTTTAATTGATATAAAGGTTTAAAAGAACATTATGTCGACAGTCAGCGGTGTGTTTCCAAATGCAATAACCCCGACCTTTGCTTTGTCTAGTGACCCAGCAGAGCAATCTCGGTTGCGTAAAGAAAATGAAACCGCCGTCTTCGCACCGGTTGAAGAACCCGAAAAGTCGACAGACTCTCGCCGCAGCGCAAGAGAGCAGCCTGGTAAGTTAGAAGCTGAAGTAGATACGAGGCAAACGCGTCCTGCACCAAATGCCAATGCCGAAATTGAAGGCCGCGCCAGCTCTGAGGTGCGCTCGCAAGAAGAGTCTGCGCGTTCAAATGAAGTCAGCCGAGACGAAGCCCCAAGCAGTAGCGAGCAAAGCCAGCGCGTTGAACAGCAAGCCGAGCAAGCCAAGCGAAACGCCGAAGCAGAGCAAGCTAAGCTTCAAGACGATATTGAAACCATTCGTGAATTAGCCGCCCGAGACAGAGAAGTTAAAGCGCATGAACAGGCGCACCAATCCGTCGGAGGCCAATATGCGGGTGCCATGCAGTTTACTTATACCCAAGGTCCCGATGGTAAGCGCTATGCAACCGCCGGTGAGGTGGGGATCAGTGTATCTCCGGTTCCAAATAACCCAGAAGCCACATTGCGCAAAGCCGAGCAAGTGCGCCGAGCCGCTTTAGCACCGGCGGAACCGTCGGCCCAAGATCGCCAAGTGGCGGCGTTGGCCACTCAGCTATCAATGGAAGCGCAAAACGACCTGCGCCAACTTGAGCGTCAAATGGCTGAAAAAACCGAAGAAGAACGTAGTGAACAGCGTGATATTCAAGGCGAAGACAGTTCTAAAGTAGAAGCAAATTCTGAAAACGAAGATAAGCGCAGCGAAGAAGTTTCAGAATCGAATAAAGAACGCTTAAACGACATATTAAGCCAAACCTCTGAAACCGTAGAGTCAGCCTTAGATGCCGCCTATCAAGTGAATCGACAGCAAGAAGTCGGGTTTAATCTAGACACCACGGTGTAATTTCTAAAAAAGCCACTAAACACCACACACGCGTTGGCTTGTTTGGTGTTTGTGTTAGGTGAGCCTAAATTTCTTTGTATTTTCTTTGCGTCGGAATTGAGCAAAGGTGCTGAGCTCCCAAGGGCGCATGGCGAGCACTAAACCTGTGCCGTAAGTTTCATTTAATGGCAACTTGCCGTCTTCTTTGCTGAGTTCATCAAACTCGCGTGCTAAGCGGCGCATACTGGTTTGCATTTGACTGTTGCTTTGGCGAGACAACATGCCGGCCATGAAAATCAAAATCTCACCGTTTTTCTGTTCAAACTTACAGTTAAAGAACTCTCTGGCAATATGTTCTTCAAAGTACTTATAAACAGGTCCGTTAGGAATCCACTTAAAGTCTCGGGAAATTAAGTTCCTTACGCGGTCACCTGGCAGAAGTTCAATAATGCCTAAGCGGTCTAGCTTAGCCATCAATTGCGTCACTTCGTGGTCTTCAAACTCATAAGTCTCGACAATGTCTTCAATCTCCCAGCGGTTAATCAGTAGCTGAGCAATCATTAAAAGCTTGATGTTTCCACACAACTCTTTCTCGGCTTCTTTGCTTAAGGTGTCGATGATCATCGACCCTTCATGCATACGTGACATTAAGTAGCCTAAGTCGGCATCGGCCATGGCGCAGACTTCTTCTAAGCGAGCCAATGTAAAATGGCGCTTCGAAAACATGCGTTTAACATTGGCTTCACTCAAGTCGAGCTTCTCAGCCACTTCTTGATACGTGATTTTTCGTTCTCGAAGAATTTTTTTCAAGGTATCGACGAGTTGAACCGTTTGAGACATGAAGACCTCAAGGAAAAGTAGCGTTATTTGCTACTTATAATGACATTTTTTTATTTAACTGACCAGATTTAGGTGCACTTAAAACTACAAATGAGCGACATTTATTTAGGCCAATTAAGGTCGGCTTGCCAAGTAAGCTTTAAAAAACATTTCAATGCCAAAATTTATGGACAAAGTAGGCTGATTTCATGTAGAATCCGCCAAATTTTGAGTTGTTTACGCAACTCGTTGACATGACAGATTATAACTACACTACAGTTTCAAAACCGCATCAAGTGCAGCTGTACTTGGCACGAATTATAAGAAGCGGGATGAGGGCAACTTCATCTCGCTTTTTTGCGAATTAGAAACGTAGTTTTTGGTCTGAAAGGTCAGATTTCTCAATCCATTTGATTAATGATAGGGGAACAGATCTTGGCTAAGCTTGCCATTCTCGCGCTCGAAGACGGAAGTATTTTTACAGGAATCGGCATAGGTGCCGTTGGTGAATCTGTTGGTGAGGTGGTCTTCAACACTTCCATGACAGGCTATCAAGAAATTCTCACCGACCCCTCCTATGCACGACAAATCGTAACCCTCACCTACCCCCATATTGGCAACACCGGCGTAAACTCAGAAGATGAAGAATCGTCTCAAGTTTGGGCATCTGGCCTTGTTATTCGCGACCTACCACTTCTTGAAAGTAATTTTCGCAGTGAACAATCACTTGAAGACTATTTAGTCGAGCGAAATGTCGTTGCCATTGCCGATATCGATACTCGGCGGCTGACTCGCTTATTGAGCCAAAAAGGTGCGCAAAACGGCTGTATCATGGTCGGTGACAGTATTGACGAAGCAAAAGCGCTTGAGCTGGCGAAAGGCTTTGCCGGCTTAAAGGGTATGGACTTAGCCAAAGAAGTGTCCGTTAAAGAGCCTTACGAGTGGACAGAAGGCAGCTGGGTACTTGGCCATGGCCACACTAAACCCGATACCAGCAAGTTCCATGTCGTTGCATACGATTACGGTGTTAAGCGCAATATTCTGCGTATGTTAGCGGATCGTGGATGTCGCATCACGGTTGTGCCAGCACAAACTCCAGCCGCCGACGTGTTAGCGATGAACCCAGATGGCATCTTTTTATCTAATGGCCCGGGTGATCCAGAGCCGTGCGATTACGCTATTTCCGCCATTCAACAAATTCTAGAAACCGATGTTCCCGTTTTTGGTATTTGCTTAGGGCATCAGTTACTTGGCTTAGCCAGTGGTGCAAAAACTTTGAAGATGAAATTTGGTCATCACGGAGCTAACCATCCAGTGCAAACACTGGCCGATAAAACTGTCATGATCACCAGTCAGAACCATGGTTTTGCGATCGATGAAACATCGCTGCCGGCGCACATTGAAATGACGCATCAATCTCTTTTTGATAAATCATTGCAAGGTATTCGGCGAACAGACAAAGCCGCATTCAGTTTTCAGGGGCATCCAGAAGCCAGCCCAGGGCCACACGATTGCGCACCTTTGTTTGACCAGTTTATTGACGACATGAGTAAACGTAAGGCTTAAAGGTTAAACGTTAAAAGTAAAACTAAACTGACCCAAGTTTTTAAAGAATTAGCGAGTTATCATGCCAAAACGTACAGACATAAAAAGCATATTAATATTAGGCGCCGGCCCCATTGTTATTGGTCAGGCTTGTGAGTTTGATTATTCCGGAGCGCAAGCTTGTAAAGCGCTGCGTGAAGAAGGTTATCGAGTCATCTTAGTGAACTCGAACCCAGCGACCATTATGACTGACCCTAGCATGGCCGATGCAACCTATATCGAGCCCGTGGTATGGCAAGAAGTCGCAAAAATAATTGAAAAAGAAAAGCCCGATGCCCTTTTGCCAACCATGGGTGGCCAAACCGCATTGAACTGCGCGCTTGATCTAGAAAAGCACGGCGTATTGGAAAAATTCAATGTAGAGATGATCGGCGCAAATGCCGACACCATTGATAAAGCCGAAGATCGCGATCGTTTTGATAAAGCGATGAAGGCGATTAATTTAGAAACGCCTCGTTCTGGTATTGCGCACAATTTAGAAGAAGCTTGGGCCATTGTAGAGAAGCTAGGCTTCCCAACGATTATTCGTCCTAGCTTTACCATGGGCGGAACGGGCGGCGGCATTGCTTACAACAAAGATGAATTTGAAGAAATTTGTCGACGCGGTTTAGATTTATCACCCACCAATGAATTGCTGATCGATGAGAGCCTAATTGGTTGGAAAGAATATGAAATGGAAGTTGTTCGCGACAAAGCCGATAACTGCATTATTGTTTGCGCCATTGAAAACTTTGATCCAATGGGCGTGCATACCGGTGATTCTATTACCGTTGCACCGGCACAAACGTTAACCGATAAAGAATACCAAATTATGCGTAACGCCTCGTTGGCGGTTCTGCGTGAAATCGGTGTTGAAACGGGTGGTTCTAACGTTCAGTTCGGTATTAACCCAAAAGACGGGCGCATGGTCATTATTGAAATGAACCCGCGCGTGAGTCGATCATCGGCACTTGCATCGAAAGCGACGGGGTTCCCGATCGCTAAAATCGCTGCCAAGTTAGCCGTAGGGTACACATTGGATGAATTGCAAAATGATATTACTGGCGGCATTACTCCAGCATCGTTTGAGCCAAGCATCGATTACGTTGTTACAAAAATTCCTCGCTTCGCATTTGAGAAATTCCCACAAGCCAATGATCGTTTAACAACACAAATGAAATCGGTTGGCGAAGTGATGGCCATTGGTCGTAACTTTCAAGAATCTATGCAAAAAGCATTACGTGGCTTAGAAGTAGGCGCATGTGGTTTCGATAGCTTCATCGATTATAATGCCGAAGGCAGTCGAGAAAAAATCCTACGTGAATTGCAAGAATGCGGCCCTGACCGAATTTGGTACATAGGCGATGCATTACGCAGCGGCATGAGTATCGATGAAATATACGAGTACACGGGCGTAGACCCTTGGTTCTTGGTTCAAATTGCCGACATCATCAAAGACGAAACAGCGCTGGCCAGCAAAGGCATGAAAGACATCGACGCCACTGAAATGCGTCGTTTAAAACGTAAAGGTTTTTCAGATGAGCGATTAGCCAAATTGCTCGGTGTGGGTGAAAAGCAATTACGTAAAAAGCGTTGGGATTTAGGCATTCGCCCGGTGTATAAGCGCGTTGATACTTGTGCTGCTGAATTTGCATCAGACACGGCTTATATGTATTCATCATACGATGAAGAGTGTGAGGCCGCACCGAGTGAGCGCGATAAAATTATTGTGCTTGGTGGTGGTCCTAACCGTATTGGTCAAGGTATTGAGTTCGATTATTGTTGTGTACACGCCGTGTTGGCGGCTCGCGATGAAGGCTACGAAACGATCATGGTGAATTGCAACCCAGAAACCGTTTCAACCGATTACGACACTTCTGATCGCCTCTACTTTGAGCCTGTAACTTTAGAAGACGTGTTGGAAATTATTGAACTTGAGCAGCCTAAGGGTGTGATCGTTCAATACGGTGGCCAAACCCCACTTAAATTAGCACGTGAACTAGAAGCCGCCGGTGCACCAATTATTGGTACCAGCCCAGATGCCATTGACCGAGCTGAAGACCGTGAACGTTTCCAGGTTATGGTTGAAAAACTCAACTTGCGCCAGCCCGAAAACGGCACAGCGCGAAGCTTAGACGAAGCCGTGACCATTGCGAACCGTATTGGCTACCCATTGGTGGTGCGACCATCTTATGTGTTGGGTGGCCGTGCTATGGAAATTGTTTACGCCGAAACCGAGCTGCGCCGTTATATGAATGAAGCGGTACAAGTTTCTAATGACGCGCCAGTATTGCTTGACCACTTCTTAGACAACGCAATTGAGCTAGACATCGACTGTGTGAGCGACGGCGAGCAAGTAGTGATCGGAGCGATCATGCAGCATATTGAGCAGGCAGGTATTCACTCAGGCGATTCCGCTTGTTCTTTACCGCCTTACAGTTTATCTACTGAAGCTCAAAATATTGTTCGTGAACAAGTGAAAGCCATGGCGCTTGAGCTAGACGTAGTCGGTTTAATGAACGTACAAATGGCGTGGCAAAACGGCAAAATGTACATCATTGAGGTAAACCCTAGAGCATCACGAACGGTGCCTTTTGTTTCTAAAGCCATTGGGCAGTCGCTTGCGAAAATAGGCGCTCAAGTCATGACCGGTAAAAAGCTGTCTGAATTAGGCTACACCGCCGAAGTGGTTCCAAGCTATTACTCAGTGAAAGAAGCGGTGATGCCTTTCAATAAATTCCACGGAGTTGACCCAGTTTTAAGCCCAGAGATGAAATCGACCGGTGAAGTCATGGGCACGGGTAAAACGTTTGCGGAAGCTTTCTCTAAAGCGTTAATTGGCGCGGGTTCAATAATCCCGACGTCGGGCAAAGTGATCATTTCGGTTAAAGACCAAGATAAAGCAGCGGCGCTAGACATGGCTAAGAACCTAGCTGAGTTAGGCTTCGAAGTTGTTGCGACCAAAGGTACAGCGGCATACTTTGCTGAAAACGGCTTGCCAACTCAAGCGGTGAATAAGGTAAAAGAAGGCCGACCGCATTTAGTCGATTTGATTAAGAACGATGAAGTGAGCTATGTGATGAATACCACCGCAGGCCGCCAATCAATGATCGACAGTGCCGAGATTCGCCGTGGCGCATTGCAACATAAAGTCTATTACACCACTACGTTAGCAGGCGCAGAAGCTTCAGTAATGGCGATGATGTTAAAAGGCAGCAGCGGCGTAAATCGATTGCAAGACCTGCATTTAGGTCAAATTGCCGATTAAGTCTTGTTAGGTGCAAACTCGCTAATGTGACAGCGGGCTTGCACCTAGTAAAAAGCGCGTCATAATAGTCGAAATTAGACCATTCTCGGTTGAGACAAATTATATAAAAGAGCCAGTTTGTGGCTCTTTTTGATTTTATTAGAAGGAAAACCTATGCAACGTTACCCAATGACTGTAGAAGGCGAACTCGCACTTCAAGAAGAGCTAAAAGAGCTCAAGACTGTCAAGCGCCCTGCTGTAATTGCGGCCATTGCAGAAGCACGAGAGCATGGTGATTTAAAAGAAAACGCAGAATATCATTCAGCACGCGAGCAACAAGGCTTTATTGAAGGGCGCATTCAAGATATCGAAGCCAAATTATCGATGGCTCAGGTTATTAATGTGCTTGATATTCCGGCTACCGGAAAAGTCATCTTTGGAACCACGGTTACGCTGTTGAATATCGAAACCGAGCAAAGTGTGGTTTATAAAATTGTCGGTGACGATGAAGCTGACGTGAAGAGCAATAAAATTTCGGTTAATTCACCCATTGCACGTGGCCTTATCGGCAAAGAAGAAGGCGATACAGTGGGTATTACCACCCCTGGCGGTGTTGTTGAATATGAAATTGAGATGGTGGAGCACCTGTAGGTTTTAGCTGTAGGTACTTTGTTAGCACTAAGAAGCCGCTTTTAGCGGCTTTTTTAGTGCTGTATTACGGCAAATGCGTTCGTTTAAGAGTAACGCTTGTGTGCTTTTAAGGCACGGCGGGCATCTTGCCAGCCTTGGAATTTAATCTGCCACTGCTGCAATTTACTAATGAGTAAGTGCGCCTGAGGGCGATTGGTTAATATCTTCGGTAATGCTTTGGCCATAGTCTTTATCTTTGCTCATAAAATGATAACCCTAGTATAAGCTGCTTTTGGAGCTGACAAAACCGTTAAGCGCGGTACAATAGTCAATTAAATTGTGGAGCCCCTTTGCATGTCGCTAGGTAATGTACCTCGCCCAGGTAAACAGAAAAACTCAAACATCGTCAGCACATATCGGTATCGTGACTTTTTGCACCCTAGGTTTTGGCCGACATGGCTGGGCATTGGGTTTTTGCAAGGTGTTGCGCGGTTGCCTTTTATTGTTCAAAAAGCACTGGCCAAGGGTCTGGCGAAACTGTTGTTTAAAGTGGCCAGTAGCCGACGCAAGGTAGCATTGACCAACATCACTTTGTGCTTTCCTGAGTTAACCCGCTCAGAACAAGTCGCGTTAACCAAAAAGACCTTTTATTCATACACTTTAGGGTTAATTGAAACCGCACGAGCCTGGTGCATTCAAGATAGCCAGTTAAAGCAGCGAGTAGAAGGTATAGAGCACTTACAGGCGGCCCAAGCCGACCCAAGAGGGGTGTTATTGCTCAGTGGCCACTTTGGGCCCCTCGATATTGCAGGGGTTGCTTTAGCTAAATACGCTCAATATTCAGTGACCTACCGAAACGATGACAACCCGCTGTTTAATTATTTTATGGTTAAAGGGCGACAAAAATTTGTTCATCGCACCATTGCACGTAAAGATATGCGCGGTTTATTAGGGGCCTTTAAGCGCGGCGAAATTATATGGTACGCTCCAGATCAAGATTACGGTCGAAAGGTGAGTGTGTTTGCGCCGTTTTTTGGTATACCTACCGCTACAGTCACCATGACCGGAAAGCTCGCAAGTTCTGGTAACGCAATAGTTTTACCGCTAAGCTCATATCGAGATGACGATGACCAGACCATTGTATTAAAATTCGAAGCGCCATTGGAGATCCCAAGTGGCGATAACGTAGGTGATGCACACCGTGTGAATGCGTGGTTAGAATCGTGTATTCGTCGCCACCCTGACCAGTATTTATGGTTGCATAAACGCTTTAAAACTCGCCCAGAAGGCGAGCCGTCCGTATATAAATAGGCACATTAAATGAAGTTATTTGATTACCCAGCAATTGAAGTTCGATTTTCTCAGCAAGTGCCTGGCGAAGCCCAGAGCTGTATAGAGTGGCGTAAAGAGTCTACTCATAACGTCATAAATCAACACTTAAATGGCGAAACTTCATTAAAAACATTGCTCGAAACGGGCCAGCAATGGACCTATCAAACCGAGCCAGAGAGCCAAAGCACCTTTGAGTTGTTAAGTGCCGCGCGTGATCTAGTAAAAGGGGCTTGGCGTAAAGAAGATCAACATATTGCCCTTAGTTTCGACAAAACAGAGCTTGGTGATGCTTTGCTAAGTGCCGTACTTGCCGCATGGTATCAGTTACCCAGTTTCAAAAAAGACAGTGCTAAAACGCCATCATTAACGCTTTCGATTACCGGTCCTTTAGCCAACGAAGAAGTTGAAAAACGCCTGGCCGAAGCCGAAGGCAATGCGTTTACTCGGTATTTAAGTGAATTACCTGCTAATGAACTTAACCCTTGGTCTTATCGTGAATTAGTAGAAGACCTAGCCGAAGCCGAAGGCTGGGATTGCAAAGTATTCCGTTACAAAGAGCTAGAACAAATGGGCGCGGGAGCCTTTTTGGCGGTAGCGCGAGGTTCTGAACATAATGAAGCCAGCATCGTGCGTGTGCATTACCGAGGCGATGCCGATTCCGTCGAGAGTATCGCATTGGTCGGTAAAGGCATCACAATGGATACAGGTGGCTACAACCTAAAAATATCTGGCTCTATGTTTGGTATGAACGGCGACATGGGCGGCAGTGCGCTGGTTTTGGGAAACATTTTAACCGCCTCTCGACGCAAGCAAAAAGTGAATTTAACCGGTTGGTTGGCGATAACCGATAACCATTTAGGTCCTAAAGCTTTTCATGCCAATGAATGGGTTCGTGCACTCAATGGCACCACCATTGAAATTGTAGACACCGATGCCGAAGGGCGAATGGTTCTGGCCGATACATTAACATTAGCCTCGCGTGAGCACCCTAAGGCGGTATTCGATTACGCCACGTTAACGGGTGCCTGTGTTGGGGCATTATCGACTCGTTACTCGGGCTGTTTTACCAACCACGATGCTTGGTTTTTACCGCTTATAGAAGCTGGAAAAGCCAGTGGTGAACGAGTTTGGCCATTTCCGTTAGACGCTGACTACGACGACAACATTAAAAGTGACGTTGCGGATGTTATGCAATGCAACCCGGGTAAATCATCCGATCATATCGATGCCGCGCGTTTCTTGAGTCGGTTTGTTGAGCCTGCGGTACCTTGGTTACACATAGATCTTTCCTCAGCCCGCCATAAAGGTGGTTTAGCTCATGTACCAACAGATGTTACCGGCTACGGCGTGCGCTTAACTCAGAATTTACTGAGCTTATTGTTTTAATCTAGAAAAATACCATTGACCGACTACACTGGAAATATCTGTCTCATTTAAGGACACAACAGTGCAGTCGGTTTTAATTGTAGAAGACTCCCCAATGGTGCTTAAAATCTTAAAGCACCTCGCGCAGAAGACATTAAACTATAATTTAGTGTTTGCCGAATCTCGCCACGAAGCGGTAAAGCACCTTGTCAAATCTTCCGATTGGCTCGCCGCGATTGTAGATTTAAATTTACCCGATGCCGCTAATGGTGAGCTCGTGGATGATTGTTTAAGCCAAGGCATTCCGACGATCGTTTTAACCGGTTCTGTTGATAAAGAAAAGCGTGATCATTTAACCAAAAAAGGCATTGTTGATTATGTTTTAAAGGAAGGTCCGTTTAGTTATTTATACGCCGTTAATTTAGTTAATCGATTAGCACAAAATCGCTTTGTGAAAGTATTGGTCGCAGAAGATTCAAAAGTTACGCGCCGATATATGATTGAATTGTTAAGACGCCACTTATTTCAGGTGGTCGAAGCCGAAGACGGTGAGCAAGCCTTACAAACGATTCTATCCGATAAAGAAATAAAGCTACTTATCACCGATAATAATATGCCCAAGTTAGATGGTTTCGATTTAGTGCATCAGTTGCGGCATAAACACGGCAAGGAAGACTTAGCCGTAATTGGTTTATCTTCGGCCGAGGATAAATATTTGTCGGCAAAGTTTATTAAAAATGGTGCCAATGATTTCCTTTATAAACCCTTTTCGCATGAAGAGTTTTTTTGCCGTGTTATGCAAAGCGTAGAGTCAATGGAACGCTTAGATGCCATGAAAAAGCTGGCGTATTCCGATGTGCTAACGGGAATTGGGAATCGCCGCTATTTTGTAGAACACGCGCGCGCCTCGTTAGAGGAATGCCAAAACCAAGCAACGCCGATCTCATTAGCGCTGTTTAATATCGATCATTTTAGGCACGTTAATGAAGATTATGGTGATGATGTGGGCGATGAAGTACTTATTCATTTAGCGAAAGCGATGCAGGAAACCTTTGATCGCTTTATTGTGGGCCGGTTGGGAGGCGAAGAATTTTGCGTTGTTTTTCCAGGCTTAACCGACGATAAAACGTCTCAGCTGGTCGATTTTTTCAGGACCAAAATTGAAGAAGGCTATGCCGAAACAACAGTAGGCAGTGTGAGTTATACCGTCAGCGCTGGCATTGCTCAATCGGCCACGCTGGGATTAGAAGGGCTTATGAAAAGCGCTGGCCAAGCGCTGTTTCGTGCTAAAGAAGCCGGTAGGAATATTGTGATGATTGCTTCTGAGAACTAGTCATCTTGTAAGCAATTAACGGCCGATTTAATAAGTGGCCAAGCTAAAACGGAACCAGTGCCTTCACCGACGGATAGCCCTAAATTTAATAGAGGTTTTTGTTTAAAATGTTGGCAAATGGCTAACTGACCGGCATGCACAGACTGGTGCGTAAAAAGTGCGTAGTCTATAACCGCCGGATATTGTTGTGATAAGGCAAGCAGCGCCGTTGAGCAAGCGTACCCATCCACTAATATTAGGCCACCCAATTCGGCCGTTATAGCCATAGCACCCATTAATGCAGCTATTTCAAACCCGCCTACCAATTCTACGGCACTAAAACCATCAATCATCGAATCTCGATGCAACATAAGGGCTTGAGTTACGCAGTGCAGCTTATCTTGCGTGAGTTGTGCATCATAATGAGAGAAGTTTTTGATGCAATCTTCGACCGGCATTTTGAGCAAGTGAGCTGTAATAGTCGCAGCGCTGGTGGTGTTCCCTAACCCCAATGCGCCAAATGATATAATTCTAGCGCCCTCGGCCATTCTTAATTGTGCGATCTCTTGGCCAATATTAAACGCTTGTAAAAATTGCTCGTGAGTCATGGCTGGGAGCGTCGAAAAATCGCGTGTACCGGGAGCTACGGAATAGTTTAAATAATGCTCATGTGGCAACGTAACCTCATGGCTTAAACCGCAATCAACCACCGTGAAATCAATTTTATTCATCGCGCAGGCTTTGGCTAGAGGCGAGCGAGATTTTAAGATTCGAGAGATATAGTCAGCCGTAGTATAGGGCTGTGTACTCGACGCATGAGAGCGCTGATAAATACCATGATCGGCGCAAAAAATAGTATGAGAAAGCTCGCCAACATTAATGTGAACCGTTTGTTGAACGCAAGCCAGCTTTTCCACAACCGTAACTAGGTTGCCAAGCGCTTGTTGAGGTAACTCGAGCTGTTCTATTAGTTGGTCAACTTCAAGCGCAAAGCGAGTGTCAACGGGTGTAATGGTGAAAGTAGGATACATAAAATACCTCTAAAGTGACTCTTAAAGTGTAGCAGAGGTTTTTTTTAAAGCCTGTTCGATTATTGACTATTGGCCAAAGTACGCAATTGACGTTAGTGTGCAAGCAACCGATAATTCTTGCTTAACTTCTTAAATATAGTTGCCCTAGGCTACCGACATGAATACAGACGTTGAGCAAACATCACAGCCATCACAAAACTTTGCGGAGCGATTACAGGTTCTCATAGGTGATTTGTCTGTTTCGGCATTTGCACGCAAAGTAAAGCTGAGCGAAAGCCTCATTCGCAAATATTTAAGAGGTTCTGAGCCCAGTTTAGCCAAAGCCAACCAAATTGCCGTATCGGCAAATGTCAGTTTAGAGTGGTTAGCCACTGGCTGTGGCTATCAGTACCGCCAAGCCGAAGTTGTAGACCGTAAGGCATTGACGATGGCGCAGAAAATCGTCTTTGAAGTAGCCTCCTATCTAGAACCTGATGAACATTGGGTTTTAATTATTTCGGCTTATCAACACTTAAGAAGCCATAAAAAGCCCGATGGTTACCTAGATGAATTTGCAACCCGGCAATTTATTGAGCATCTATTGCCCACAATGGGCTAACCAACTTTACACCCGAGTTCTGTTTGCTTTACGCATAAATTCTATTCGATTGTGCATTAGGGTTGGTGAATCGGTTAATTTCTCGCTAAATTCTAGCTAAGAGAATTAGAGGCTCATAATAATGACAACCGCGCTTCACTATTTATCTGGATTCAACAACCAATTTGAGACCGAAGCCATTTCTGGCGCTTTGCCGGTGGGGCAATTTAACCCACAGAAAGCACCGTTAGGGCTCTATACCGAGCAGTTCAGCAGCACGGCATTTACAGCACCACGAGCGCAAAACAGACGCACTTGGTTTTATAGGAAACGCCCATCGGTTTGCCAAAGCGATTATCAAACCTATGTGCAGGCTAGTTGGACGAGCGCACCCGAACCCACGCCAACGCCTCCTTCTGCTATGCGTTGGAGTCCATTAACTGGAAATGATACGACAAACGACTTCATTGATGGCGTTGTTTCAATTGCCAGCAATGGCTCTGTAAAAGAGCAGGTAGGCATCGGCATCGCTCACTATGGGTTTAACTTATCGATGAAGGGTCGCGCTATGATCAATGCCGACGCTGAAATGTTGTTTGTTCCGCACCAAGGCGAGCTGCAGGTAAAAACGGAATGCGGCTGTTTAACTGTAGCGCCTGGCGAAATCATGGTTATACCTCGTGGTATGAAATTCAGTATCGATATTTCGGAAAACAGTGCTCGCGGCTACTTGTGTGAAAACTACGGCCACCCGTTGACGTTACCTGAGCGTGGCCCAGTAGGTGCCAATGGCTTTGCCAATGATCGAGACTTTCAGTACCCAGTGGCCTGGTTTGAAGAAAGCGATCACTCGTATGAGTTGATCACCAAATTTAGCGGACATTTTTATCGTAACTTGCTAGAGCACAGCCCATTTGATGTGGTCGCGTGGGCAGGCAACAGTGCGCCCTACAAATACGATTTATCTCGCTTTAATGTAATCAATACAGTCAGCTTTGACCATCCTGACCCTTCAATTTTTACCGTATTAACCTCGCCTTCTTACGCCGAAGGCACCGCAAATTTAGATTTTGTTATTTTCCCACCGCGTTGGATGGTGGCCGAGCATACCTTTCGCCCGCCTTGGTTCCATCGTAATGTGATGAGCGAATTTATGGGCCTGATCGAAGGCGTTTACGATGCCAAAGAAAAAGGATTCGAACCGGGTGGGTTCAGTTTACACAACGCCATGACACCGCATGGCCCTGAGCAAGCCGTCTTTGAAAAAGCCAGCAATGCCAATTTAAAACCGGAGCGCTATGAAAACACCTTAGCGTTCATGTTTGAATCTCGTTACGTGCTGGCGCCTACTGCGCAAATGTTAAACGCACCCGAGCGGCAGTTAGACTACCCCCAGTGTTGGGCGGGTTTAGAATCTAAATTTACAGACAATAATGAATCTTAAAGAGAGTGGACATGTTAAATGCAACGCACGATCCTAGGTTAAAAAGCTGGGTAGAGAGCGCCAACGATGGCGTGACCGATTTCCCAATACAAAACCTACCTTTTGCCAGCGCTAAAAAAAGTTCTGATAAGGGTGAGTGTTCAATAGTGACCGCCATTGGCGACCAAATATTACCGTTAGCCCCCATAGCCGCTCTAAATGTAGCATCAACGCCTTTATCGCAAGAAGCCTTAGAGTGTTGTAAAGAGCCCGAAATGAATAAGTTGATGGCGCTAACCCCAGCGCATTGGTCTGCCTTAAGAACCGACATATCGCGCTGGTTGCAAGTTGGAAGTGAAACACAGCCGGCTTTGCAGTCATTACTTTATAGCCAAAACGAGGCGCAATTTAAACGGCCTTGCCAAATCGGGGACTACACCGATTTTTACGCGTCTATTCACCATGCAACCGCAGTCGGCCGTTTATTCCGGCCCGACAACCCACTGTTACCTAACTATAAATGGGTGCCTATTGGGTATCATGGTAGAGCGTCGAGTATAGATGTGAGTGGGCAACAGTTTCACCGTCCGAAAGGGCAGACCAAAGCACCCGATGCAACTGAGCCTAGTTTTGGCCCTTGTAAGCGCTTAGATTACGAGCTGGAAGTTGGGTTCTTTATTGGACAAAACAACGAACTCGGTGAACCTTTAACGATGGAAGAAGCCGAGCAGCGATTATTTGGTTTATGCCTGCTAAACGATTGGTCGGCACGTGATATACAAGCTTGGGAGTATCAGCCGTTAGGACCATTTTTGGCAAAAAGTTTTGCTTCTACTATTTCGCCTTGGGTTATAACAGCCGAAGCGCTAGCACCGTTTAGAGCGCCCTTTGTGCGCGAGCAAGGCGAGCCAGAGCCCATGCCGCATTTAGATTCAGAGTACAACCAGCAATATGGCGCAATAGACATGGAGTTAACCTGTTCAATTGAAGCGGCCGATGTTCCGTTGACGCAATTGTCGCAATCGAATTTCAAAGACGCTTACTGGAGTGTGGCGCAAATGATTACGCACCACGCCAGTAATGGCTGCAATTTAATGGCCGGAGATTTAATGGGCTCGGGTACACAATCGGGGCCTACCCCCGAACAAGCGGGCTCATTGTTGGAGCTAACCCAAGGCGGTAAAAAGCCCATTGCTTTTGAAAATGGGCAACAGCGAACTTTTTTGAATGACGGCGATTCAATCATCATGACAGGTTATTGTAAGCGCGAAGGCTACGTTCGTATTGGCTTTGGCGAAGTTCGTTCAACAATTCTGCCAGCTAAGCCCTAGGAGGCGATAATGAATTTAGTGTTGCACAACTACGTACGCTCTACCGCCGCTTATCGAGTGCGTATTGCGCTTAACTATAAAGACATAGCAGCCGTAGTGAGTGATGTGGATTTGCTGAAAGGAGAGCAAACCCAAGCGCAATACACAGATAAGAACCCGCAAGGCTTAGTGCCCGCGCTTGAAACCCCGCAAGGGGTGCTCGCACAAAGCTTAGCGATCATCGAATGGTTAGATGAAGCTTACCCAGAAACGCCCAAATTACTACCAGGAGATGCATGGCAGCGCGCCCAAATTAGAAGCTTAAGTTACGCCATAGCCTGCGACATGCACCCATTAAATAACTTGCGCGTACTCAAATATTTAACTGGGCAACTCGGCCAACCAGAGCCAGTTAAAACACAGTGGTACCACCATTGGTTGGCACAAGGGTTTCAAAAAATTGAATCCACATTAAGTGAAAGCCATTATTGCATAGGCGAAACACTCACCATGGCCGACTTATGTTTAATACCGCAATTGTTTAACGCACGCCGCTTTGAATTTGATTTAACGCCTTACCCTAAAATAACCGCGATAGAAAAACACTGCCTAGGGCTAACCTGTTTTAAAAACGCTAAGCCCGCTTAAAATATAAGGCTTCACTCGAAGCCTTAATAAACGAATGCCTATAAGAAAAAATAAACTCAACAACCAAACCCCCTACACCCACAACAAGCCTTAAGCATATAGTATTAAAACTATAGGCACTGTCTCTTATGTAAACCAAACGCGCCATGCAAGTGCTTTTTAAAAAAAGTTCAGTCTTGTACAGATGAAGCAACAATCAGTTGAGATAGTCATCGCCTATATTAAAAACCCTCACGTAAACTGAGAACCTCATCGCAATCTATTAGCAAGAGCGGTAATTACCGGTGGTTATTCTGTATATGTGGATTAAGCGGTTTTTTGTGGATGCTTGCATAAACAGTGACCAAACTTAAATATTAAAAGGCTAGGTTTTATGTAGGTTTAAAGCGCGGTATATACAGGAAATATATTGCACAAGCGGCAAAAAAAGACTAACCAAATTGACAGGCAAGCCGCAAAGCGCCATTATGGTTTAAGGATGGAGCGATGCATAAAAACGAGCTCAAAGTTTAACCGCTCCCAGTAAAAGCCGCTAGTGCGGAAGAATAAACTGTTACAGGTTGAAAAGTATTTAAGACTATTGAGTGTAGTCTGCACCATAATATAGTTTTGCCCATATTAATTTGTGGTTTTAGGTGCAACGGTTCACAAATTTAACAGGCTAGCTTGTACGCAATAGTCATCGCTCCCAAGCTAGGGTAGAGTGAATAGCCAGCCTCGTTAAGCTGGCAGCTAAATTTAAAGGCCATCAAGCTATAATACCGCGCCAAAAGCGAAGCTTGGTGGAAAACAATAAATAATTAAGCACGTTGGCACGTGATAGTTAAGAGCCACAAGCCACTACTTGTAACAAGGCGCAGCTGCATCGTGCCTACGGCACTGGACTCACTGTCGTTCGCCGCAGTGCTTTGCGTTACAGGTGGAAGGGCATTTAAAACTATTGAATGAATCCTGCACCAAAATATAGTTTTGCTCGTATAAATTTATGGTTTTTAGAGCAACGGGTCACAACTTTAACAGGCTAGCTTGTACGCAATAGTCATCGCTCCCAAGCTAGGGTAGAGTGATTAGCCAGCCTAGTTAAGCTGGCAACCAAGTATAAAGGTCATCAAGCTAAACTTCCGCACCAAAGGCGGAGTTTGATGGAAAACAATAAATAATTAAGCACGTTGGCACGTGATAGTTATGAGCTACAGGCCACTACTTGTAACAAGGCGCAGCTGCATCGTGCCTACGGCACTGGACTCACTGTCGTTCGCCGCAGTGCTTTGCGTTATAGCTACGAGAGATATCAATGAACATCGAACAAAAATTATATGACTCAGCCTTAAATCTATTAAAGCATAGATACCCTAAGGGTGATGGTTATGCTGCCGCAGTTCGAACTGAGTCAGGAAAAATACTTACTAGTGTTCCGCCAGATACGAAGAACGATAGTTTAAATGTTTGTATTGAGCTGGGAGCTTATCTTGAAGCTTTTAAGTTAGACGAGGCGATTACCCATTCACTATGTATTTGCAGAAAAGATGAAGATAGTGAAGTTATAATCTTATCCCCATGTGGTATTTGCCAAGAGCGTCTTGTTTTTTGGGGTGGTGATGTAAAGGCTGCTATCAGTACAAAAGATAATAAATTGATATTCAAAACAATTCGTGAGCTAATGCCCCATCATTGGTCTGTGGCAAACGGTGAAGCCCTATAACAAACCAAAGCTACTCAGCCCCAAAACGTTTGCTACGCAAATGGGGCTTGGACTCAAACACGCTACGCGCGTTTTCGCCGTAGTTTAGGAACGTTACTAGTAATAATTAGATAAGGATAATCTATGAATATTAACTTAACTTTTTTAGGTCAATTTTTGCTGATTTTTTGGTTTATACCACTTCTCAGTATCATTTTCTCGAAGAAGGTTTCAGGTAAAGAGAAACTTGCTTGGCTTTTAGCTATGATCTTTGTATCTTGGTTCGCATGGGTATTTTATATGCTATTAGCTCCGCTAAAACCAAAACAAATAGAGCTCCAAAGTTAAATATGAAGGCAACCCAGACTAGTAACAAAAACCAGCACAATCAGGCACTCCGTGCCTTGGACTCGCAACAAGTTGCTCGCCTGTGTGGTGGGCGTTACTAGTAATAATTAGATAAGGATAATCTATGAATATTAACTTAACTTTTTTAGGTCAATTTTTGCTGATTTTTTGGTTTATACCACTTCTCAGTATCATTTTCTCGAAGAAGGTTTCAGGTAAAGAGAAACTTGCTTGGCTTTTAGCTATGATCTTTGTATCTTGGTTCGCATGGGTATTTTATATGCTATTAGCTCCGCTAAAACCAAAACAAATAGAGCTCCAAAGTTAAATATGAAGGCAACCCAGACTAGTAACAAGAACCAGCACAATCAGGCACTCCGTGCCTTGGACTCGCAACAAGTTGCTCGCCTGTGTGGTGGGCGTTACAGGTGGAAGGGCATTCAAAGCTAATTATTGAATCCTGCACCAACAGATTAGTTTTGCCCGTATTAGTTTGTGGTTTTAATTGCAACGGTTCACAACTTTCAAAGGCTAGCATGTACGCAATAGTCATCGCTCCCAAGCTAGGGTAAAGTGAATAGCCAGCCTCGTTAAGCTGGCAATCAAGTTTAAAGGCCATCAAGGTAAAGTACTGCGCCAAAGGCGAAGCTTGATGGAAAACAATTAATAATTAAGCACGTTGGCACGTGACAGTTAAGAGCCACAAGCCACTACTTGTAACAAGGCGCAGCTGCATCGTGCCTAAGGCACTGGACTCACTGTCGTTCGCCGCAGTGCTTTGCGTTATGCATTTAAGTGAGTTTAGCCAATGAGATATGGATTATGGATGATATTCAATTTCGAATCGCTAAAGTCGGAAATCACGATTGACATTGATTTTGAAGGCGAAAAGGTAAGCTTACTCATTACTGATTACGAAAGAGCAATAAAAATAAACGAGGTTTATGCTGATTGGATTGAACATAAACTAGTAAAACCAGGTGGTTGGATAGGTGCTAGGCAACCTAATCCTTTTGACTGCTTATATGTGGTAACACCAAATCCATGTGCTACACACAACACGCAGAAACTATTTTCTGCTATTCATTTGGCATTAAGAATGTCGCTGCCGACTCCCACATATATATCTGGCGTTGGTGAATACACAGAAAAAGCAGCTATAATATTGCCAAACTGGCCTAATATACCAGAATCTTTCTTAGCGTCTAAGGTAGTGATAGATTCTGAATCCTCCGATATTTTTGAAAAATACATACTGTCGCTGCTATCTCTAGAGAAACGGTATTTTCCAAGTATTGAGCAAATTTATAAAATATCCCTTATTAACGATGTATTTCTTGAAGTATTAAGTTTATGGGCATTTATCGAGGGGTTCTGGAATACTCGAGATGGTGAATCCGACCTGTCTGAGAGCTTTTTAAATATGATCACGAAAAGTCTTTATCCTGGCTCGAAAAAGAAAGATCTTAAGGTCCAATTAGCTGTAAGAAAAATTGATAGTCAAAATGATGTTTTAGGCGCAAAAACTTACTCGCACTTAAGAAATCTTATTGCTCATGGGGCATACCTCGAGTTACTCGACAATTGGAGTACAAAACAGATTGAAGCGATTTATGAGCAAAGAGAGCACTTACTTAAGCTGGTTTATCAATCGCTTGTAAATTATGAGTTCGGGCATGCATAACAAAAAGCTGCACCTGACAATTTTTGCTACGCTCAATTGTGTATGTCGCGTAGCTCCACTTTACACAATTGCTCTCCGCAAAAATCGCAGGTGAGCTTGGCGTTACTAGTAATAATTAGATAAGGATAATCTATGAATATTAACTTAACTTTTTTAGGTCAATTTTTGCTGATTATTTGGTTTATACCACTTCTCAGTATCATTTTCTCGAAGAAGGTTTCAGGTAAAGAGAAACTTGCTTGGCTTTTAGCTATGATCTTTGTATCTTGGTTCGCATGGGTATTTTATATGCTATTAGCTCCGCTAAAACCAAAACAAATAGAGCTCCAAAGTTAAATATGAAGGCAACCCAGACTAGTAACAAGAACCAGCACAATCAGGCACTCCGTGCCTTGGACTCGCAACAAGTTGCTCGCCTGTGTGGTGGGCGTTATTGTGCAGACGAGGGATATTTAATATTAAATGGCACTATGTAGTAATTGTCTTTTAATTTAGCACCATTTTCCTCGTGAATAGCTTAAATTTCTAGTGGCCTAAACGCTGCGCCACTGGCATATTAAAGGCACTAATTCGTGGCAAAAGTCATAGTATTTAGGCTTTTGTAATCTAAAATTAAAGGCAGTGGTGGTCAATGCACATTAACAAGGTACAGCAGTATCGTGCCTACGGCACTGGACTCGCATATGCTCGCCACTGTGTACAACGTTAGCTGTCAGGGAGATGTAATTTGAGATTTCCACTATTATCTTTATTATTTCTGCTTGCTGGCTTTGTGAAGGCAGAAAGTGAAGTGACTTATCAACATACAGGCGCGATAAACACTTCAGTTAATGCTACAAGTCAGGAAGGATTTGATTGTGCAAATGCTGCTGGAAAATACTACCTTCTTTCAAAACTTCCAGTATTCTTTTCAACTGAATTTGGAAACGCGGGATTGTTAACGCATGAGCACATAGGCCAATATAAGTTGGCTCTCGTAGTTGATAAAAGAGCAGTTATCACTGGTTATCAGTTGGCCGCCAATACGGATGAAGATTCACTGTTAGTGCAAACAATTTTAAATTTAGGCCAATTGCCGGCACTAAGCTCTTCAAATTCATGTATAGCTGGCAAGCCGTTCATTTTTGAATTCACTATCGAATGAAAAAGCTAACAAGGCCATTAAAAATCGCGCTTTCAGCGCTGGACTCGCAACAAGTTGCTCGCCTTTTATGGCGGCGTTACAGGTGGAAAACCATTTGAAACTATTGAATTTAATATGTACCAAAAAATAGTATTGCCCGTATTAATTTGTGGTTTTGAGTGCAACGGCTCACAACTTTAACAGGCTAGCTTGTACGCAATAGCCATCGCTCCCAAGCTAGGGTAGAGTGATTAGCCAGCCTAGTTGAGCTGGCAAGCAAGTTTAATGGTCATCAAGCTAAACTTCCGCACCAAAGGCGGAGCTTGATGGAAAACAATAAATAATTAAGCACATTGGCACGTGATAGTTAAGAGCCACAAGCCACTACTTGTAACAAGGCGCAGCTGCATCGTGCCTACGGCACTGGACTCGCTCACGCTCGCCGCAGTGCTTTGCGTTACAGGTGGAAGGGCATCTAATACTACTTAACTTAGCCCGCACCAAAACTAAGTTTTGCTCGTATAAATTTGTGGTTTTAGGAGCAACGGTTCACAAATTTAACAGGCTAGCTTGTACGCAATAGTCATCGCTCCCAAGCTAGGGTAAAGTGAATAGCCAGCCTCGTTAAGCTGGCAGCCAAATTTAAAGGACAACAAGCTTAAATACCGCTTCAAAAGCGAAGCTTGGTAAAAAACAATAATTAATTAAGCACGTTGGCACGTGATAGTTAAGAGCCACAGGCCACTACTTGTAACAAGGCGCAGCTGCATCGTGCCTACGGCACTGGACTCACTGTCGTTCGCCGCAGTGCTTTGCGTTAGTTTTAAGGAGTTTGGATGAAGTCTAGAACCAGAGCCATGCTAGACAAATCTATTGCAGCAATGATATCTGCAATAGAAATTTATAATAAACCAGACTTCAACTACCGGGAGGAAACTTTCTCTGTACTATGTATTAATGCTTGGGAGCTTTTATTGAAAGCCAAAGTTTTACAACTCTCAGGCAATCAAGTGAACAGCTTGTACGTTTGGGAGCATAGACAGTTAAAAAACGGCGGAAAATCCAAAAAGAGATTTATTAAATCTAATCGAGCTGGGAATCCAATGTCCGTTAGCCTGTATGAAGCTCATAGGATTGTTACCGAAGACTATGGCGTCAGGATAAGCGCAGCCGTAAAGGATAATATAGTTACTCTTGCTGAGGTGCGAGATAACTCAATTCACTTTATTAACGATGATCTGTCTTTAGCGGTTAAGGTGCAGGAGATTGGGACTGCCTCTCTACAGAATTACTTGCGTTTGATACAAGAATGGTTCGGGCCAGTACTAGATAAATATAATTTCTATCTAATGCCAATGGCATTCTTTAGGGGGTTCGATTCAGTAAATGGTGAAACTCTTAATGCTTCAGAGAAGAAGCTTCTGAAATATATTAAATCTGTTGAAAAAAACTACGACGGCGAAAACCTAACCGACTATAACCTGTCATTAAGAATTGATGTTAATTTCAAGAAAGTTAAGAGCGGGTCAGGTATACCGATCCAAATATCAAATGATGCGAAAGCACCGATTGTGAGGCTCGCAGAAGAAGAAATCATGGATAAATATCCATGGGATTACGATGTATTGACTACTAGATTAAAAGTTCGGTACGAAAACTTTAAGGTAAATAACCAATATCACAGAATTCGGAAACCTTTAGAAACTGATGAAAAATATTGCCGTAAACGACTTTATAACCCATCAAATGCAAAGAGTGGAAGTAAGTCATTCTTTAATCCTAATGTGTTTAAAGAATTTGATAAGCACTACACGAAGAAAAACTAACAAACCAAGGCTACTCAGGCCAAAACACCGCTCCGCGGCTGGCCTTGGACTCAATCACGCTTCGCGCGATTTCGCCGTAGCTTAGGGGCGTTACAGGTGGAAGGGCATTTAAAACTATTGAATGAATCCTGCACCAAAATATAGTTTTGCTCGTATAAATTTATGGTTTTTAGAGCAACGGTTCACAACTTTAACAGGCTAGCTTGTACGCAATAGTCATCGCTCCCAAGCTAGGGTAAAGTGATTAGCTAGCCTAGTTAAGCTGGCAAGCAAGTTTAAAGGCCATCAAACTAAAATACCGCGTCAAAAGCGAAGCTTGATGGAAAACAATAAATAATTAAGCACGTTGGTACGTGATAGTTAAGAGCCACAGGCCACTACTTGTAACAAGGCGCAGCTGCATCGTGCCTACGGCACTGGACTCACTGTCTTTCGCCGCAGTGCTTTGCGTTATTGTGCAGACGAGGGATATTTAATATTAAATGGCACTATGTAGTAATTGTCATTTAATTTAGCACCATTTCCTCGTAAATAGATTAAATTTCCAGTGGCTTAAAGGTTTTTCCACTGGCATATTTAAGGCAATAATTTGTAGCAAAAGTCATAATATTTAGGCTTTTGTAATCTAAAAATAAAGGCAATGGTGGTCAATGCACATTAACAAGGTACAGCAGTATCGTGCCCACGGCACTGGACTCGCATACGCTCGCCACTGTGTACAACGTTACAGGTGGAAAAGTATTTAAGACTATTGAGTGTAGTTTGCACCAAAATATAGTTTTGCCCATATTAATTTGTGGTTTTAGGTGCAACGGTTCACAAATTTAACAGGCTAGCTTTTACGCAATAGTCATCGCTCCCAAGCTAGGGTAAAGTGAATAGCCAGCCTCGTTAAGCTGGCAGCCAATTTTAAAGGACATCAAGCTTAAATACCGCGTCAAAAGCGAAGCTTGGTGAAAAAACAATAAATAATTAAGCACGCTGGCACGTGATAGTTAAGAGCCACAAGCCACTACTTGTAACAAGGCGCAGCTGCATCGTGCCTACGGCACTGGACTCACTGTCGTTCGCCGCAGTGCTTTGCGTTACAGGTGGAAGGGCATTCATAGCTAATTATTGAATCCTGCACCAACAGATTAGTTTTGCCCGTATTAATTTGTGGTTTTAATTGCAACGGTTCACAACTTTCAAAGGCTAGCTTGTACGCAATAGTCATCGCTCCCAAGCTAGGGTAGAGTGAAAAGCCAGCCTCGTTAGGCTGGCAATCAAATTTAAGGGCCATCAATCCTAAATACCGCATCAAAAGCGAAGCTTGATGGAAAACAATAAATAATTAAGCACGTTGGCACGTGATAGTTAAGAGCCACAAGCCACTACTTGTAACAAGGCGCAGCTGCATCGTGCCTTCGGCACTGGACTCACTGTCGTTCGCCGCAGTGCTTTGCGTTAACTGCCTATGAAATTGAAGCGCGTTATTTATGAACTCTATGAGGTAGATCTCGTATCACTCAATATTAATCAAGAGTGGCATGAAATAGACCGAGAAATATACTTAGAGTTTGAAGGAGGAGAGAAGAAATACTTCTCATGGTGCAATAAGCCTGCCCAATACTCAGTGGGAGTTCAGAATCATCGCTTTAACACGAATGAGCCTGACCATGTAGTAGATGCTTCAAATTGGAATATGTGGCAAGGCTTAATCGGTAATGAAATAGAATTAATTAGTCGCGGTAATTTGCATCAGATCCTAGAGATCAAGGGGCAAGGCAAGTCTGTATATTTATCTAGTCAAGAACAAGGCTCATGGTTATCGGACGTTTTGCATATATCATCCACACTGCCAGAGTTCGGCAGTTAACAAGGCAAGGTTGCATCGCCATTTCGTGGCTGGACTGCTTCGCAGCCGCAACTTTTGGCGTTAACTTAAGGAATGAAGTAATTGGGAACACTCATACATGACCGTGTAGAAGCAGCACGAAATGGTAAAAATGAAACAGTAGTCTGCAAAACTAAAAGTGGCTGGGTAGTAATCGGAGACGTTCAGTTTTTAAAAGGTTATTGCCTTTTGTTAGCAGATCCAGTCGTTGAGTCTTTGAATAGCTTGACTGAAGAAGAGCGTAAGCAATATCTCTATGAGACAACAGTGATTGGAGATGCACTGTTAGAACTAACCGGTTGTTATCGTGTCAACTACGAAACATTGGGTAATAGCGAACCAGCTTTACATACACATATTTTCCCTCGCTACTTGTCTGAAGAGCCTGAAATACGAAGATATCCGGCTTGGTTTTATGATTGGGAAAATGCTCCAAAATTTAATAAAGATGAAATGGCAGAATTTGCTAATAAGCTAAAGCAATACCTTATTAAAGCTGGGATAGCCATAAGTTAACAATACGCTGTAGCAATGCAGCCTTAAATTCACCGCTATGCGGTGGGCTGTGGACTCGCTCACGCTCGCCGCTAAACTTTGCGTTACAGGTGGAAGGGCATTTAAAACTATTGAATGAATCCTGCACCAAAATATAGTTTTGCTCGTATAAATTTATGGTTTTTAGAGCAACGGTTCACAACTTTAACAGGCTAGCTTGTACGCAATAGTCATCGCTCCCAAGCTAGGGTAGAGTGATTAGCCAGCCTAGTTAAGCTGGCAAGAAAGTTTTAAGGCCATCAAACTAAATTACTGCGTCAAAAGCGAAGTTTGATGGAAAACAATAAATAATTCAGCACGTTGGCACGTGATAGTTTAGAGCCACAAGCCACTACTTGTAACAAGGCGCAGCTGCATCGTGCCTACGGCACTGGACTCACTGTCGTTCGCCGCAGTGCTTTGCGTTATTGTGCAGACGAGGGATATGTAAAACTAAATGGCACTATGTAGTAATTGTCTTTTAATTTAGCGCCAGTTTCCTCGTGAATAGCTTAAATTTCTAGTGGCCTAAACGCTTCGCCACTGGCATATTAAAGGCACTAATTCGTGGCAAAAGTCATAGTATTTATGCTTTTGTAATCTAAAAATAAAGGCAGTGGTGGTCAATGCACATTAACAAAGTACAGCAGTATCGTGCCTACGGCACTGGACTCGCTCACGCTCGCCACTGTGTACAACGTTAGTATTCTAAGGATGAGCATGATCGAACCTTATAAAGTCGACTATAAAGCACGTTGTTATGAAATTTTTAATGAACTTGATGGTTGGTTTGGGAGTGAAGAAATAAATTCTGACTATGCGAACCAGCTAAGCGAAGATAGTGCATTAGTGGCAATAGTTGACGGTAGAGTGGAGGGTGTAATATCAATTGATTGGCACTTCGAAACTACTGCTGAAATTTATTCAATGGCAATTAGTCAAAAGAATCATCGCAAAGGTATAGGCAAGAAACTCATGGTTGCAGCTGAAAAGCTAGCTAAAAAGAAAGAGTATAAATTTCTTCATGTAAAAACTTTAGGAGACGAAGTACCACACCCTGGTTATAAGAAAACAAGGGCTTTTTACGAAGCTTTTGGCTTCAAGAGATTGTTTCAGACAAAAGACCTTTGGGACGGCCTGCCAACTATGCTATATGTTAAAGCAATCTAATACTAACAATTATAGGCACGGCGACTCGTAAACTCGCGCGTGCTAAAGGCGTTACAGGTGGAAGGGCATTTAAAACTATTGAATGAATCCTGCACCGAAATATAGTTTTGCTCGTATAAATTTATGGTTTTTAGAGCAACGGTTCACAATTTTAATAGGCTAGCTTGTACGCAATAGTCATCGCTCCCAAGCTAGGGTAAAGTGATTAGCCAGCCTAGTTAAGCTGGCAACCAAGTATGAAGGCCATCAAGCTATTATATCGCGCCAAAAGCGAAGCTTGATGGAAAACAATAAATAATTAAGCACGTTGGCACGTGATAGTTAAGAGCCACAAGCCACTACTTGTAACAAGGCGCAGCTGCATCGTGCCTACGGCACTGGACTCGCTCACGCTCGCCGCAGTGCTTTGCGTTACTAGTAATAATTAGATAAGGATAATCTATGAATATTAACTTAACTTTTTTAGGTCAATTTTTGCTGATTTTTTGGTTTATACCACTTCTCAGTATCATTTTCTCGAAGAAGGTTTCAGGTAAAGAGAAACTTGCTTGGCTTTTAGCTATGATCTTTGTATCTTGGTTCGCATGGGTATTTTATATGCTATTAGCTCCGCTAAAACCAAAACAAATAGAGCTCCAAAGTTAAATATGAAGGCAACCCAGACTAGTAACAAGAACCAGCACAATCAGGCACTCCGTGCCTTGGACTCGCAACAAGTTGCTCGCCTGTGTGGTGGACGTTATGTGTACCTGTAAGTCGTAAAGCAAAGGGATAATCAGATTGTTTAGAATTAGAGAAGCCGTTGAGAAAGATGCGAATGAAGCTTGTGCTGTATTGATTCGATCGATTAAGGAAGTCTGCGCAAAAGACTATCCGAATGAGGAATTCGTGGCAGAATGGCTAGAGAACAAAACACCTGAAAATATAAAGTTGTGGATAAATAATCCAGAAACTTATGAAGTCGTTTGTGTGGATGAAGATGATAAGGTGGTTGGTTTTTCAGCAGTAACTTTGTCAGGTGAAATACTATTAAACTATCTTTTGCCTGAGGCTCTTTACAAAAATAGTGGCAAGGCAATGTTAGCCGCTTTGGAAAAACGAGTTATACAAAACGGCGTAGAGAATATACGTGTCGCTAGTTCAATAACCGCTAAAATGTTTTATGAGCGAAATGGCTTTATAAAAAATGGCGAGCCTTTGGTAATACATGGTATTACAACTGATTTTCCACTAATAAAGCGAGTAAACACATAACAAGCGCATGCAGCCGGACGCTGAACTTCCCCCGTTTTAGTGGACACCTCTAGATAACGCATCTGGAGGTAATTTTGCCAAAGTATAATAATCCACGTAAAACGTGGCAGTATTCAACAGAGTTTAAAGTTCGAGCTGTTAAAATGAGCTATCAACCTGATATTAAAAGTTCTCAGGTTGCGGAAGGCTTGGGTATTCATCCATTTATGTTGTCCCGTTGGCGCAAAGAGTATCGAGAAGGCCATCTTCAAGGTGATGGAAAAAGGCGAGTAGGTTTGTCAAAGAAACGCAAAGTGAAATCGGCGAAGCAAATAACTGAGAACGCTCAGTTAAAAAAAGAAATCGATAGATTAAAGAGGGAAAATGACCTTCTAAAAAAGTGGCAACAGTATCTGGCGGATCAACATCAGAACGATTTGGGTTCATCCACAGATACGGAAAAGAAATAGGGGTACGTAACCTTTGTCGTTGGATGCAGGTATCGCCCAGCGGCTACTATGCATGGCGTCAGCGAGGGACAACAGATCGGGCATTGTCCGATCAGCAATTGTTAAAACAGATCACGAAGATATTTGACGACAGTCACGGACGATATGGCAGTCCTAGAGTCTATGAATCCCTGCGTCAGAGCGGTTACCGCATCGCTAAGAAGCGTGTCGAGCGGCTAATGCGTGAAGCAGGGCTCAAAGCCAGGGTCACCAAAGTAACGCGGCGAATGCCCGGACTTAAACGCTTCATAGCGAAAGGTGAAAATCGATTATTAGCGCGCGACGCTGCAACGGCACCGGATCAAGTTTGGGTCGCCGATGTAACCTATATTAAATTACAAAGAAAGTGGACGTATTTAGCAACGATCATGGATCAATACTCGCGCCGGATATTGGGTTGGTCATTATCCTATTCTAGAACAACGGAGTTAACGACAACCGCTTTAAGGTATGTCATTAAAAAAGGGCGAAACCCAAAAAATGTTATTTTTCACACCGATAGAGGTGTTGAATTTACGGGCTCGGTCTTTCAATCTGAATTGGTAAAATATGGTATGCATCACAGTGTCAATCGACCAGGACATTGTACAGACAATGCGTTCATGGAATCGTTTTACCATTCCTTAAAAGGTGAGTTAATCCGGCAAACCTATTTTAAAGGAATAGAAGAGTTGCGATCTGAGCTTAGCAGGTATATAAATAAATTTTACAATACGGTGAGGTTACACTCAGGTATTGGGTATATGTCACCAATTAATTATGAACAAATGGCAGCGTGAATCCCGAGGTGTCCATTTTATCGGGGGAAGATCAGACGCAGCCTAGCTGCGCCGCTTAGCTTTGCGTTATGGTCCATTATGTATAAAGCATTAGTATTTGATTTTGGAAATACTATAGCAAAATCAGGTTCGTTAGCGAATGCTCTTAAATCTGTCGTTGATGACGAGAAAGCTTTTGTTGTAGGAAAACAGATTGAAAAAGAAATTAGCAATCTATATAAGCCGGACCAGAAAAAACAGCCCGAGTGGACGGATATTTGGGCACATTGCTTTGAGAGGACAGGGCTTCCATTTAGTGAGAATATTGGTCGTAGGCATTTAGAAGAGTTTTGTCGTTCTAATGAAACTTTTCCGAACGTAGAAAAAATGCTTATAGAGTTAAAGAGAAACGGATATAAGTTGGGCTTGTTGTCAAATGCTACCGGTCCTAAAGAAATCTTCCAAAATGATTTAGAAGCTCGTGGGTTGGCAAAGTACTTTGATAGTGTTGTTTGGTCGTGCGCAATTGGTTATAGGAAGCCGTCTTGTAATGCTTTTGAGGCTGTTCTTGGTGAATTGGGTGTTAGGCCCGAAGAATCGCTCATGATTGGAGACTCTGAAATTGCTGATGTTGAAGGAGCGACTAAAATGGGTATGGATGCCGCATTGGTATCACCAAAAATAGCTATTAAAACAAATGCGAAATACCAGGTGGCTATAGATCGACTATTTTACGATGTACTAGCCATAACAAAAACAGGCAGTGGACGCGAAAATCAGGCGCCACAGCTGTAGACGTTACAGGTGGAAGGGCATTTAAAACTATTGAATGAATCCTGCACCAAAATATAGTTTTGCTCGTATAAATTTATGGTTTTTAGAGCAACGGGTCACAACTTTAACAGGCTAGCTTGTACGCAATAGTCATCGCTCCCAAGCTAGGGTAGAGTGATTAGCCAGCCTAGTTAAGCTGGCAACCAAGTATAAAGGTCATCAAGCTAAACTTCCGCACCAAAGGCGGAGTTTGATGGAAAACAATAAATAATTAAGCACGTTGGCACGTGATAGTTATGAGCTACAGGCCACTACTTGTAACAAGGCGCAGCTGCATCGTGCCTACGGCACTGGACTCACTGTCGTTCGCCGCAGTGCTTTGCGTTAACTGCCTATGAAATTGAAGCGCGTTATTTATGAACTCTATGAGGTAGATCTCGTATCACTCAATATTAATCAAGAGTGGCATGAAATAGACCGAGAAATATACTTAGAGTTTGAAGGAGGAGAGAAGAAATACTTCTCATGGTGCAATAAGCCTGCCCAATACTCAGTGGGAGTTCAGAATCATCGCTTTAACACGAATGAGCCTGACCATGTAGTAGATGCTTCAAATTGGAATATGTGGCAAGGCTTAATCGGTAATGAAATAGAATTAATTAGTCGCGGTAATTTGCATCAGATCCTAGAGATCAAGGGGCAAGGCAAGTCTGTATATTTATCTAGTCAAGAACAAGGCTCATGGTTATCGGACGTTTTGCATATATCATCCACACTGCCAGAGTTCGGCAGTTAACAAGGCAAGGTTGCATCGCCATTTCGTGGCTGGACTGCTTCGCAGCCGCAACTTTTGGCGTTATGAATTTTTATGAGTGAAAACGAGCTACTTATTAACAAGTTAGCACAAGGTATAATAGCCATCGAATATGGTGTTATGTTGTTTTCAAGAGCTTCAGATCTTGAGAAAGTAGAGCTAATGAAGGCTCTAGACTTATGCATATTTCAATCTCATCCAAATCAAAGGGATATAGAAAAAGGTATAACTCTATCCGGCCTAAAGCCTACATATTCATCATGTGTAATCGTTGTTAAGAAGCCTTTTAACGAGGCACGTGCAAAACTAAAGGCATTAAACGGGATAGACTTGGAACGAGCATTCTTGCTTTTGATCTCTATCTTTTCAGCCGCTGACGGTAGACGAAGAGAAACTGAATGCAAGAATGGCTGTTCTCATGAATGGCATAATCTGCCTCATTCATAACAAAACGCTGTAGCAATACGGCCCAAAATTCACCGCTTCGCGGCGGGCCTAAGGATTCGCTCCTTCGTCGCTCACCGCTAAGCTTGGCGTTAGGTATAAATTATGAGTTCTACCTCACATGAAAAAATGGCAGAAATGAGCACAGAGAAATTATACGAGTTTACAACTGAAAATGACTCGTCCGATAGGAAATGGAAAGCTATGCATATTTTGGAACAGCGAAGGATGGCACCAATGATAGATGCGGCAAATCGTTCTGCAGTTGCGGCAAAATACTCAGCGATCGCAGCTTTTACTTCTGCTTCGGTAGCCATTATTGCTCTTTTAGTAACCCAATTTTGAAGCAGCAACAAACACCTAACAATACGCTGTAGCAATACAGCCTTAAATTCACCGCTTCGCGGCGGGCTGTAGGACTCGCAGTCGCTCGCCGCTAAGCTTTGCGTTACAGGTGGAAAAGTATTTAAGACTATTGAGTGTAGTTTGCACCAAAATATAGTTTTGCCCATATTAATTTGTGGTTTTAGGTGCAACGGTTCACAAATTTAACAGGCTAGCTTTTACGCAATAGTCATCGGCCCCAAGCTAGGGTAGAGTGAGTAGCCAGCCTAGTTAAGCTGGCAACCAAGTATAAAGGTCATCAAGCTTAAATACCGCGCCAAAGGCGAAGCTTGATGGAAAACAATAAATTATAAAGCACGTAGGCACGTGATAGTTAAGAGCCACAGGCCACTACTTGTAACAAGGCGCAGCTGCATCGTGCCTACGGCACTGGACTCGCTCACGCTCGCCGCAGTGCTTTGCGTTATAGGTTTTAGTCGAGGATAATATTGAATGCTTTGCCCTAGATGTTCACAAGGCTCAATAATAGAAGCTAGGATCAGAGCTAAAAACGAGAAAATATTCCTGTGTGAAGAGTGCGAAGCCACTTGGTTCAAGAAAGAACATATTCGAGGTGGGAAATGGGTAGATTACGGAACCTATATGCAGTCAAAAGGTTTAAAGCCTTTATGGAATGAAATAGATTTAGCTTAATCGCAATAGCCTATAACAATGAGTGGCTGGAACAGGCCCGCTTAAAACCGCTTGCGCGTCGGGCCTTCGACTCAATACCGTTCGCGCCAGCACAACAACGTTATTGTGCAGACGAGGGATATTTAATACTAAATGGCACTATGTAGTAATTGTCTTTTAATTTAGCGCCAGTTTCTTCGTGAATAGCTTAAATTTCCAGTGGCTTAAAGGTTTTTCCACTGGCATATTAAAGGCTTTAGTTCGTGGCAAAAGTCATAGTATTTAGGCTTTTGTAATCTAAAAATAAAGGCAGTGGTGGTCAATGCACATTAACAAGGTACAGCAGTATCGTGCCTACGGCACTGGACTCGCATACGCTCGCCACTGTGTACAACGTTACTAGTAATAATTAGATAAGGATAATCTATGAATATTAACTTAACTTTTTTAGGTCAATTTTTGCTGATTTTTTGGTTTATACCACTTCTCAGTATCATTTTCTCGAAGAAGGTTTCAGGTAAAGAGAAACTTGCTTGGCTTTTAGCTATGATCTTTGTATCTTGGTTCGCATGGGTATTTTATATGCTATTAGCTCCGCTAAAACCAAAACAAATAGAGCTCCAAAGTTAAATATGAAGGCAACCCAGACTAGTAACAAGAACCAGCACAATCAGGCACTCCGTGCCTTGGACTCGCAACAAGTTGCTCGCCTGTGTGGTGGGCGTTATAGATAGATAGGAACTTAGATGCCATTCATTCGAGAGATAACTCAAAATGAAATAGAAAAATTTCTTCCTGAGTGGTCATGGTTAGTACCATCCGATTCAACTCCTTTATTCATAACGGCATTTGGAGATTGGGTATTTGGAAACCCAGATGGCTCTCTTTCTTTATTGTCGGTGCTGGATGGAGTGTTTGAAAGAATTGCTGAGAATTCTAATGAATACAACAAGCTTAAAAATTCTGAAGAGTGGCTCGACGAGATATTTATTGCTAGCTGGTATCAAATCGCTATAGAGAACGGGGTTATTCCAAATGATAGTGAATGCATCGGCTGGAAGATTCACCCTGCGATTGGAGGTGAGTTTAAGGTAGGCAATCTTCAAGTTTTTGATTCATTAGTGTATCAATCGCTAATGTCTCAGTTGCATGCCAAAATTCAAAGTGCCTCAACATCTATAACAAAGTGAAGCACCCGCCCGTACCGGGCTTTGGACAAAAAACTCACTGGCGTTCATTTTTTGCCGGTGTTCAACGACGTTTTGTTCTAGGAGGACATGGTGGAATATCAAAGGGACAGGGTAACTTTTGGCGTTTTTCGGAAACTTGTTGTAAAGCTGTATAAAGCCCTCTTATTCAAGCTTTCAAACAAAAAAGAGAAGCTAGAATGGCAGCTTCTCTTGATAGCCGATTGTTTACGAATCATTGGGCTTTGTAGGTTAGCTTATCGGATGGCTTCCAAAGTGCATACTTCAACGGCTAGCGTTAAGTACAAGTTCTGGTCAACACATATTTCAGGTATGGCTCTGCAATATTCAGGTGACATGATTGGCGCTGAAAAAGCATTCTTAAAAAGCCAAGACTTTGCTTGTGAGCTTTCGTTGAGTTTTAACTTGCAGCATTTGGGTAAATTGAACGTTGAGGTTGGCAACTATAAACTGGCAGAGCAACAGTTCATAGAAGCATTGGCAATTCGAGAAAAATTGAAACAGGCAGACTTGGTAGAGTCGACTAACAGGGCGATTCGAGGACTACAAAAGCTACGAACATAACAAACTGTTTAAGAGTGATTCGCAACGCGTGGCATTTTTACTATGCGTTGGTTTTAGTGTTTAGGGTGGTATGCGGGAGCTTCGGTATTGGGTTGCTCACACCTTAACAGGGCGTTATGCATAGGAAAATTATGTACAAATACTTAACACTATTAATGACAATTATAATTAGTACGTTGTCCTGTGCACAGGAAATCGATCCGAAGGAATATACTGAGGACTTTTCCTTATTGTGTAATGAATCTCGTGAGTTTATTGTAGGGAATTCAGCTCTCGATAATGCCATCGTGTGGTCAGATAGCCATACCGAAGTGGTGGCAATAACTAGCTCTGAATTTTGTGGCAACTTAGGGTGTTCAGCAATTGTTGCATTTGCCGTCGGTGCGAAATGTGTTGCAAAGGAAATCCATTCAGTTCAAACATTTATTCCAATTTTGCTTAATGAGAGGGAAGTCCAAATAAACAACGTGACTGGGTGTACGGCGTGGAGGCTAAATGAAAGTGCTGTTGAAAGAGTCTCATGCTAGAAAATTATAACGAGGCGCGCCAGGTAAAAGCCCACCTAAAATTCCGCTTTGCGGCGGGTTTAGGGCTCGTCCCTACGCTTAACGCTGTGCAGCTCAACATTACGGAGTACCTATGAAATTTGAAGAAGCACAAAAGGACATGAATTTTTCATATTTTGGAGGTGGAACTGGTGTTCTTGCTTCTGGATTTGTATGGAGTCTGGCAGGCTTAACTGCATTGCTTCATACGAATCAAGGGAGCATGCTTACTCTTTTTATTGGTGGTATGTTTATACATCCGTTGGCTATGCTGTTATCAAAAGTACTTAAGCGTCCAGGGAATCATAACCCTAATAATCCTCTAGGTAAGCTTGCTTTAGAAAGCACTATTATTTTGTTTGTCGGTTTATTCTTGGCTTTCTATGTTGCAAAGCTTCATATGGAATGGTTTTATCCAATTATGCTCATGGCTATTGGTGTACGCTATTTAATTTTTAACACTTTATATGGTGAAAAAATTTATTGGATTTTAGGTGCTGTATTAATGTTATCCGGCATGTTTTGCATTTTATTGGGGGCTAACTTTATAGTCGGTGCCTTTATAGGTGGTCTAACAGAAATTATATTCTCTTTAGTCATTTTCTATAGATCAAAAGGTTTGGTGTTAAACGCCGTATAACAGGGCGACAATATGTCATCACTATTATTCGACCTAGACGAGACCCTGATAGATCGAGAAGAGACAATGCGACTCTTCTTAACTAATCAATATCCCAGGTTTAAAGAATCTATCAAAGCAACAAAGGATGAATTTGTCAGGTCAGTGCTTCATCATCAAAAGAATGGATATGAGAACAAGCATACTGCGTATCAATTAGCTTGTGTCGAGTTGTTTGGTTGCGAACAGATTGCTGATGAATTATTCAATGACTTCAAAGATAAGTATGGCTTTGAAGCCGTGCTTTTTGATGGTGCTAAAGAAACTTTAGATGATTTATTTCAGAAATATTCCCTTGGTATTGTGACTAATGGCAGAGCACGATGTCAGAATGCTAAGATAGATTTTGTGGGTATCAGACATTTCTTTAAGGCTATCAAGATATCAGAAGAATTTGGATCTAAGAAGCCTGAACCTAGTATATTTGAAGCTTGTTTGAATGAATTAGGGAGCTTAGCTAATTCTTGTATTTGTATCGGGGATAACCCCGACAACGACCTACAACCGGCAAGAGAACTTGGAATGAAAGTTATCTGGGTTCGTAATACTAACTTTTCCACGCCTAAAGAGGTAGACGGAATTATTGATTCCATAAGCGACATACAAGAAGCAATACAACGAATCGAAACCCTAAAAAATGCCTAACATTCAACAGTATCGGGCTACCAGCATACTTATTTTAGCCAACCTATGTAGCGCCTTTTTTCGAGGTTCTAGGCACAACGGGAAGCCATAATTTGATGATGTCTCAGATTAATCTTAATAAAAGAAAACCTGTTTGGGTTGCTCTGTCTGATTTGTTTTTGGATACGGATGTAACTCGGTATTATGAAAATATTGTTCGTGTGTGCGTTGAATCAGATTACTCCCCTGAAGAAATAAGATTAATATTATTTGATGAGGTGGCACCAGCCGTATCTAAAAATTTATTAAGTGTTGCAGGGGAGTGGTCCGGTTTTGATAAAGGCTGGCTTATTGAAGAGATTATCCGCGGTATTCGACGTAAGAAGCCCTTTTTTGGCTTTTTAAATAAGTGGACCAAAACTATTGGTATTAAGCATTACCTTAAAGAGCATTGGAGTGTGCTTGAGCCTAGAATTGTTGCGCTACGTGACGGTGCCTAACAACGCTTTGCATATGAGCATTCCTCGCGTTAAGGGCGCTTTAAAGGCTATCGCTGGTTGAACATTAAGTTCCTAAAGTGAGCCTGAATAGGAAATTGCAATAAAGGTGAAAAGCTTGAGTTTTGTGTAGCAATACTAGAAGACTCTAGTAAGAGATGGTGCGGACGGAGAGACTCGAACTCTCACACCTTACGGCACCAGAACCTAAATCTGGCGTGTCTACCAATTTCACCACGTCCGCACGTCGATGAGGTGCGCATATTAAGTAGAAAACTTATATAAATCAAGAGCTTATTTAAATTATTTTACTGAATTGTGATTTTTTTGTGTTTTAACCAGTCTTCAGCCTCTTCTATGGGCTTTGGCTTGGCATAGACAAAGCCTTGAATCGAGTGGCATCCAAGCTTATCGATCAGTGTTAGCTCTTCTTCTGTCTCAATGCCCTCGGCCACTACTTTAATATCTAAGTTGCTGCACATTTCGACAATACTGCGTACTACGGTCTGCTGCTTCTCAGATTCGCGGATGTTTGCAATGAAACTACGGTCTAGCTTTAAAATTTGAAATGGCCACTGGGGTAGGCGTGACAAGTTGGCGTAACCGGTGCCAAAATCATCCAAGACTAAGGTTATGCCCAGTTCCCGTATTTCATGTAACAGCCTTAAAAACTCACTGTTGTTTTCGGGTAGGCGATGTTCGGTTAATTCAAGTTCGATGTATTCAAACACTCTTGGCTCGCGTGCTTGCCATTGGTAAAGGTGGTCTAGCAAAGTGGAGTTGATCGTTTGCAAACTCAGGTTTACCGCCAGCTTCAGTGGTTCATTGCCTTCCGATATCCATTCTTGCAGCAGCGATAGGGCATATTCGAGAATGTATAAATCAACATGCCGAATTAAGCCATTGCTTTCTGCTAACGATATAAACGTGCCTGGGTATTGAATCTCGCCGTTGTCGGTTTGAATACGGGCTAAGCACTCCAATGCTTCTATTTGGTTGGTGGTGCAATCTATACGTGGTTGAACGTGAACAATAAAGGCTTCATCGGCGATGGCTTGGCGCAACATCTGCTCTTTATTTAAGCGCCGCTCGGCTTGGCCTTCATAGCTGTCTTTGTACCAATGGATCTGATTCCGGCCGAGCTTTTTAGCGTTAAAAAGCGCAATACTGGCGTTCTGTTCTATTTCTTCAAGTGTACTGCCGTGAATGGGCATTTGTGCCGCCCCTATCGAGGTAGTAAAGCTATACTGGCCTTCTTGAAGGCTAATTGGCTGCTTTAATAACTCAAACAAGCGTTCAATAGATTGAGTCATTTCATCGTGCTCTGGCCAAATAGCAACAAATTCATCGGCCCCTAAACGGGCTAAGAATGCCCCTTTTGGACTCGATTCTTTTATACGATTAGCGACCGTTTTAAGCAGTACGTCACCCGTGTCTTTACCCAGCGAGTCATTGATGACTTTAAAATGATCAAGATCAACGTGTAAGCACAATGGGTTTAAATCATCCCACTTATCGACTTTAAATTGGCTTTTTAGAGCTTGCTGGTTGGCAAAGCCAGTTAGAACATCAATGCCTTGGCTATGAGATTGACTGTCGAGTTTGTAAACAGAAATATCGACCGCTAAGCCTAATACGCCAACAACATTGCCATCTTCGCCCAGCAAGGCGTAGCGTTCAATTTTAACCCAGCGAGGTGGCTGCCCGGTTATTTCAAGCTTTAACTCTAAAATATGTGCTTTGTGATCTGAGAGTACTTGTTGATCGGCGGCCTGAAAGGCATTTGCAAGCGATTGGTTAAGAAGGTCGGCATCGGTTTTTCCGATAGGGTCTACATTGTTGCACCACTGGCTCACAAACGCTTTATTGGTTACAAGGTACCGGCCGAAACGGTCTTTAAGCCAAATGGGGTAGGGGAGGTTTTGAGAAAGAGATTGTAACAGTATGTGGTCTTCTCGAAGTTGTTTAGAGGAATCGAGCATGTCTTTTGCCTGAATTATGGCATTTTGAATGTGTTTTTGATCATTTTGAGCCAACTTCAGCGACAAAGAAGCAAAGAGACGGAAAGCAACCGCCATAAGTGCAACGCTTAAAAACAGCATAATGACGGCAAACATGGTGCTGGCCATACCGTAGTCGGTGTTAAAGAACCAAAAACCACCCAGCAATAAAAAGCCTGAGCTAAATCCAACGCCAATTAAGGCGAATAACGTTTTTTGATATGGGTTTACAATTTTACGTTGTTTAGCGTCAGGCATTGCTTTCTCTACAATCAATGAATGGTATCGAAAAATGAGATTACTTTATTCGCTTATACTTCATGCGCTTAGGCCCTTCATTGCCATGGCGTTTGCGGTAATCTGCATCGTACTCGCTAAAGTTACCTTCAAAGAATACGGTTTGTGAATCACCTTCGAATGCCAATATATGGGTCGCAATTCGATCTAAGAACCAACGGTCATGCGAGATCACTACAGCGACACCGGGGAAGGCTAAAATAGCTTCTTCTAGGGCACGCAGTGTTTCAACGTCTAAGTCGTTGGTCGGCTCATCGAGCAGAATTACGTTCCCGCCTTCTTTTAATAGCTTGGCTAAGAATAGGCGATTTCGTTCCCCACCGGAGAGATTTTTTACAAATTTTTGCTGGTCACCGCCTTTAAAGTTGAAGCGTCCTAGATAGGCTCTAGAGGAAGTCTCATAGGTACCAATGGTGATGTTATCTAAACCGTCTGACACTTCTTCCCAAACGGTGTTCTCGCCATTCAGCTCGCGCATTTGGCCAACAAAGGCGGTTTTAACGGTTTCACCAATCTTAATAGTGCCTTTATCGGGCTGCTCGCTGCCAGATATCATCTTGAATAGTGTTGATTTACCCGCGCCGTTACCGCCAACAATACCGACAATAGCACCAGGTGGAATCACAAAATTGAGGTCATCGTACAGAACACGACCATCAAAAGATTTTGAAATCCCTTCGGCTTCGATCACGATGTCACCCAAGCGAGGCCCCGGAGGAATATACATTTCGTTGGTTTCGTTACGCGTTTGAAACTCTTGAGAGTTCATTTGCTCAAACTGTTTTAAACGTGCTTTTGATTTAGATTGACGACCTTTACTGCCCTGGCGTACCCACTCAAGCTCGGCCTTAATGGCTTTCTCATGTGAAGCTTGTTGCTTAGACTCCATTTGCAAGCGCTGCTCTTTGTTCTCAAGCCACTGGCTGTAGTTGCCTTCAAAAGGAATGCCGTGTCCACGGTCGAGTTCCAAAATCCAACCCGCTACGTTGTCTAAGAAATAGCGGTCATGGGTAATGGCCACCACGGTGCCCGTAAACTCATGTAAAAAGCGTTCAAGCCAGGCAACAGACTCGGCATCCAAGTGGTTGGTTGGCTCATCCAGTAACAACATATCAGGGTTAGAGAGTAGTAATCGGCACAGCGCGACTCGGCGACGTTCACCACCAGATAAATTTTTAACGCTGGCATCCCAATCGGGAAGGCGTAGTGCATCTGCTGCAATTTCCATGCGCGTTTCGGCATTGTGACCATCTGATGCATTAATGATGTTCTCTAATTCTTGCTGGCGAGCGGCGAGCTTGTCGAAATCGGCATCGGGTTCAGCATAAGCGGCATAGACGGCGTCTAACTCAGCTTGCGCATATTTCACCTGATCCATCGATTCTTCGACAACTTCGCGAACGGTTTTAGAATCGTCTAGCTCGGGCTCTTGGGGTAGGTAGCCAATGTTTAAGCCTGGCTGCGGGCGCGCTTCACCAATAATATCAGTGTCTAGGCCGGCCATAATGCGTAATAAAGTAGACTTACCGGAACCATTGAGACCTAAAACCCCGATTTTTGCACCCGGAAAAAAAGAAAGTGAGATGTCTTTTAGTATTTGTCGTTTCGGTGGAACGATTTTACCGACACGATTCATAGTAAATACATATTGAGCCACGGAAATTGCCTCGTTAACTGTGGTTGATGTAATGTTGATCAACGCATGGGTTTAAGAATCAATGCAGTTTAAAGGGCTTCGAGGCAGATTTCATCCTTCGTGAACAAAAACTCAACCTAATTGGCTAGAATCTTTCATTAAAGGGAAGTATTGCTGTAGTTTTTGCATAAGTGAATCGCGATGGATGGGCTTTGCTAAGTAGTCGTCCATGCCAACCGCTAGGCAAATCTCTCGATCACCCGACATGGCATTGGCCGTCATGGCGATGATGATTGTAGGTACTCGGCTGGCGTCTTTTTGTTCAAGTTTACGAATGGCCAATGTGGCGGCAAAGCCATCGAGTTCGGGCATTTGGCAATCCATAAAAATAAGGCTGTAGGGGGTTTCGGTCGCTTGCGTAATGGCATCAACAGCTTCTTGGCCGTTAGCAACGGTATCGCATTGTAAGCCGAGCGATTTTAAAATACCTTTGGCTACTAAGGTATTGGTAAGGTTGTCTTCTGCCAGTAAAATTTTGAGATGTTTCGGCCAGTCAAAACGAGTGGCCAGTACTTTTGAAGTCGATTTTATCTCATTCACCATGTGCCGAGTAACGAGCGTTGGTTTTTTACCCTTGGGTGAGTCTTTTTCATCGGCTAACAGCAGTAGCATGTCTTTGATTTCATTAGAGTTCATTGGCAGCGATATGTAAGCATCAAAGCCCATGTGACCAAACAATTGTCCATCGCCCACTAGCGCATTAGACGTGGCCACAATAACTTTCGACTCTTCTAATTGAATGTTGTTTTTAATCAGCTTCAAAAATGCCTGTGCCGTTTTTCGAGGGTCATTCAGTTCAATAAAAATATACTGTGGAGGTTGATCGGCCGGTTTATAGTTGTTGATCAGTCTTGGCTGTATATCGGTAATGCACATGCCAAGCTCTAACAGTTGATCTTTTAGATGTGTATGGTGTTGGGTGGGGTCACTTATTATGAGTGCGTTTTTAAAGGCGATACTGATGTTTGGGATGGCTCTTGGTGTTACCCAAGATAAACCAACGGGCAATGTTACTTTGAAACAACTGCCTTGCCCTACCGTGCTTTTTACATGCACTGTGCCATTCATTTGAGTAACTAGGCTTCCTACGATAGATAAGCCTAAGCCTGTCCCGCCATAGTGGCGCGTAGTTGAAGCATCTTCTTGTTGAAAGGCTTTAAAAAGCGAATCAATTTTTTCGGCCTCTATGCCAATGCCCGTGTCTTCTACTTCAATCGTTAATATATCATCGTTGTGATCACTGGGCATTAAATCGCAGCTTATTTTAACCCTGCCTTGGTGTGTGAATTTTATAGCGTTGCTTAATAAGTTAGTGATGATTTGCCGAATGCGAGTTGGATCGCCGCGCATAAATTCACGTGCTAAGGAACTGTGCTCTACAATTAGAGATACGTCTTTGGCTTCGGCTAACACTTCGACAGATTCAACCGTTTCTTTTAATAAATTCACAAAATTAAAATCAATGGTTTCTATAATTAATTTACCGGCTTCTATTTTGGAAAAGTCTAAAATGTCATTGATGATGGTGAGAAGTGAGTTAGCACTTGATAGGGCTACTTTTAAGCGGTGATGCTGTTCATCTGTAAGAGAGGTTTGATCAATTAATTCAATCATGCCAATAATGCCGTTCATCGGCGTTCTTATTTCATGGCTCATGGTGGCTAAGAATTTACTTTTCGCCAGAACGGCTTCCTCGGCTAATTCTTTCGCTTTCACTAAATCGAGCTCAAACTCTTTGCGCTCTTGAATGTCTTGGATGGAGCCCATAATGACCGCGCAGTGACCATTTTTGAACTCGGCCTGGCCGGTGAAGTGAATCCAGCAGGTGTTTTCTTTGGCGGTAATGATCTCGCATTCAACACTGAAGGGGGTGCCGTATTCAGTGGCGCGTTCAATGGCCCTTACAATGGTTTGCTTTGATTTTCCGGGTTTAAAAAAACTAAAGGCGGTTTCGAAATTTGGTTCATAGCTATCGTCGACTTCATATATTTTCTTAGTCATTGATGACCAAAATAATGTGTTCTTTTCTAAATCAACGACCCACGCGCCTAGGCGAGCGTGTGTGCCCATAGTATCGATCATCGTGTGTTGGCGATCTAATGCGAAGCGCTGCTCGGTTAACTGTTGTAAGGCGTTATTCTTTTGTTCTATTTCATGGTCTAAAATATCGCGAGAGGCCGTAACTTTAGCTAAGTTTTCTGCCATTTCATTCAGAGTTTGGCTTAAATTTGCAACTTCGTCTCGACCGGAAACTTCTATTCGATGGGATAGATCACCATGGCCAATAATTTTAGCGGCATCACTGAGTTGCTTGAACCGAGACAACAAACTGCTGCGCAGTATTACAAGTAATACGCCGATAATGACTAACGAACTCGAAAGCAGCATAACGAAATTATACTGAGACAAGTCGCGAATAGACCCTAGAGCATGGGATTCATCGTAACTTACGTTAAGTGTGTATGTGTTGCCGAAAAATTCAGCCGGAAAAACTAATATTCGGCGTGTATTCCCAAACAGGTCGTTTGTATCGCTGGCACTTAGTTTGTTTAAATTGAGTAAGGGAGTGTTATTTTGATCGAAAAGTTGAATATGAATATCGTAATTTTGATATAGCTCAATATTTTGATTCCATAGGCTCAATTGATCGAGAACATCTTGTTCATTGCCAGCTGACTTGGCAATACTGGCCAAAGTCACTTGACTGGCACGTGTTAAATTCGCCTCTATTTGTTCATAAATAATGGTACTGGCTCGTTGCATGATCAAGTAAGTATTCAATGCCAATAGCACCAGCAGTAAAGTGACACCTGTCAGCGCTACTTTTTTGGCAACAGATAGCTGTTGGTATAAATATTTAAGCGCATTTAAGGGCTTGATCATGAGTTAGGAAACCTAAAGCGAAAATCATAAAAAAAGGACTCAAACTCAGGTTAGTCGAAACGCCCAATTTCGCTACCAAAAGGCTGTAAAAGGCAAGTTACAGGCTATTTGATGAGACCAAATACTTTACTAGGCATTAAGGCGTGAATGTGTACAATAGCTCACTGTTTTTTCACTGATATTCAGTATTAAAAGCTGACTTAGTGGTAAAGAAGGAACGTTTGCTTAAACAGTTTGAATGAATAATGACAACAAAACTATTTAATCAACCCTTCCCCTTTGCTGGAGAGTCTCATGTTTGAAAAGTCTATGAATATTGCCGACTACGATGCCGATTTATGGCAGTCGATGGAAGCAGAGCGTGTGCGTCAAGAAGAGCACATAGAATTGATTGCCTCTGAAAACTATACATCACCCCGAGTGATGGAAGCGCAAGGCTCTCAGTTAACGAACAAATACGCAGAAGGCTACCCAGGTAAGCGTTACTACGGCGGTTGTGAGCATGTAGATGTGGTTGAGCAATTGGCCATTGATCGCGCTAAAGCCCTATTTGGTGCAGGCTATGCCAACGTTCAGCCTCACTCAGGTTCTCAAGCAAACGCAGCCGTTTACATGACATTATGTAAGCCTGGCGACACTATTCTTGGCATGAGCTTGGCCCACGGTGGTCATTTAACCCACGGTGCTTCTGTATCTTTTTCTGGCCGAATTTATAACGCTGTTCAGTACGGTTTAAATGCTGAAACCGGTGAGATTGACTACGACCAAGTGGCTGAACTAGCACGTGAGCACAAACCTAAAATGATCGTAGCGGGCTTCTCAGCCTATTCTCTGATTGTCGATTGGGCGCGTTTCCGTGAAATTGCCGATGAAGTGGGTGCTTACTTATTTGTAGATATGGCGCACGTAGCCGGCTTAGTCGCCGCGGGCGTATACCCAAGCCCTGTACCGCACGCGCATGTTGTAACGACAACCACTCATAAAACGTTAGGCGGTCCACGTGGCGGTTTAATTTTAGCGCCCGAAGACGAAGAGCTAAACAAAAAGCTTAACTTTGCGGTTTTCCCTGAAAGCCAAGGCGGCCCGTTAATGCACATTATTGCGGCCAAAGCGGTTTGCTTTAAAGAGTGCATGGAGCCTGAGTTTAAAGAATACCAAACTCAAGTCGTTAAAAACGCGAAAGCAATGGCAGCAGCCTTTATGGCTCGCGGTATAAACATTGTGTCTAATGGCACCGAAGACCACCTATTCTTAGTCGATTTAATCGGAAAAGAATACTCAGGTAAAGACGCTGATGCAGCCTTAGGCAAAGCAAACATCACTGTAAATAAAAACTCGGTACCAAACGACCCGCGTTCACCCTTTGTTACCTCTGGCTTACGAATCGGCACACCGGCCATCACGCGTCGAGGCTTTAAAGAAGCCGAAGTCACTGAGCTAACGGGTTGGATTTGTGATGTACTCGATTCACTAGAAGCCGGCAACTCTGATCAAGTGATCGAAGCAGTGAAGCAAAAAGTAATCGCCATTTGCGCAAAAATGCCTGTCTATAAATAGCAGCCATTTATAATAACTAATCTCTCTCAGGGTAACTTGAGAGAGATTTTTTTTGCGTAAAATATAGCTGAGTTGCAACATTAAGTGATCGGAGGTACTGCAAAGATAGGGCGTTCATTGGCATGGATGCCAATGACGAGCCCCCATGGATGGGTTTACGGCGTCCCTTTCTTTGCAGTACCCCCGGTCGCTAGGCAGCCACTAATCACCAGCTCGGAACAGAAAATTTTTAATTAAATCTTTGCCGCCTTCGGTGGCAAAAGATTCAGGGTGAAACTGAATGCCGTGAATGGGGTAATCGGTGTGCTGAACGCCCATGAGTTCAAACTCTTTTAAGCTTTTCAGTTTTTCTCGGTTATTAAAATCATTCGCGGTTAACTCACCCACGGTGCTGGTCACTCTTAAGCATTCGGGCAGGGTGCTGGCCTCGGCAATGAGCGAGTGGTAACGCATTACTTCGAGTTGGTCGGGTAGGTTGTAAAAGACGCTGCTGTTGTCGTGGTTTACTGGACTAATTTTTCCGTGCATGGGTAACGGTGCTTTAACTACGTTACCGCCAAAGCAATGCACTATGCCTTGCATGCCTAAGCAAACGCCCAGTAACGGCGTTGTCTTGCCCAGCTCACGTATGACATCGGCGCATATGCCAAAGTAGGTTGGGTCATCGGGGGAACCCGGTCCAGGAGAAATGATAATACGGTCGGCATTCAGGGCTTTAACGTCTTCGAGCGTCATTTCATTATTGCGTTTAACCGTGATGTTAAACGAATCGAGATTTCCTTGGTTTTTCTCCGATTCTAAAATTTCACCAATAAACTGATACAAGTTATAAGTGAAGGAATCGTAGTTATCTATAATTAAAACATTCATAGCGGTTCTCATTCACTTAGGTTACATAAATTTATCGAGTACTTTTTTAGTACCGGCAAACTTTCGTTGTATTTCTTCGTATTCATCTTCAGGGTTCGAATCGTAAACATTGCCACCGCAGGTTTGTACATAGGCTTTGTCGGCATTGGCAAAAACGGTTCGAATCGGTATCGCAAAGGTGCAATCACCATTAAACGAAAAGTGCCCAACCGCTCCGCCATAAGGCCCGCGACCATCGCCTTCTAAATCGTTGATGATTTTCATGGCTTCAATTTTGGGGGCGCCGGTTAACGTACCGGCCGGGAAGTTAGCCGCGAGCGCGGTAAACATGTCTTCTTTTTCGTTAATAATGCCTACAATTTCGCTGGAAATATGTTGCACGTGACTGAACTTTTTAATATCCATTAGGCTGCGTACTTTCACTGTGCCATAGCGCGCAACACGGCCAATATCATTGCGGTGTAAATCAACAATCATATTATGCTCGGCGATCTCTTTTGGGTCATTCAGTAAGGCGCGGGCGTAAGCGGTGTCTTCTTCGTTGGTAGCACCGCGCTTAGCGGTACCTGCCAGCGGAAAAGTTTCCATTTCGCCTTGGCGGAGTCTGAACAATAGTTCTGGGCTAGCACCAATGAGTTTTTGCTCACCAAATTTAACGTAGTACATTTGTGGCGAAGGGTTTACTTCGCGCATTTGCTCGTAAATATTGATGGTGTCGCCATCTAGTTTAAAATGCTTCTTAAAGCCTACTTCGGTTTGGAAAATTTTGCCGTCAACGATGTCTTGTTTTACTTTCAACACTGCGTCTTTGTGCGCTTCACGGGTCATGTCTTCACCGAGGTCGGTGACTTTAAGCGTGCCGTTACCTGAATAGGGCGCTTCAATAAGTTCGTTCACTAATTCAATGCGATTGTCTTCATAATAAAAATAGAAAACTTCGCCGGTCATTTTATCGAGCACGAGCCCATCTTTATATAAGCCAAAGCGGAAGGCATCGAACATTTCGCTTGAATTGATGGTTAAGCTAGGCTCAAAATAATTCATGGCATCGTAGCCTAAGTAGCCGGTTAGGCCGCCAGCATACATACGCGAGATAATGTTCTGCGGCATCATGGCTCGCAGGCTTTGGTAGGGGTTATCTGAATGAATCGATTCAGAACCACCATCGCGATCTTCAATGATCAACTGCTGACCATTGGCGTAAATAATTTTCTCTGGGTCAAACCCAATAATGCTATGACGCGCTATGTGGCTGTCTTCGCCCAGTGATTCGAGCATGAAGCAGGTGGAAAAGCGTTTTTCAATTTTTTTGAACAGCTCGAAAAAGTCGCATGAATCGGTAACTTTGACATAAAAGGGTTTTCGAGGCAGCTCAAACGGTGAGTAGGTGGTCATGTTTCGGCAATCTCTTTAGTTAGCTTTCTTTACGGGCTCGCGCGCCACGAGAGACGGTGGCAATGCCCACGCCTAATGTTTCGGCAATTTTACGTTGCGGTATGCCTTGGTCGAGCATGCACAGTATTTGCAATCGTTTCACGACCTCATCAAACTCGGTAGGCGTGAGCAGTTGCTCTAACCGTGCCGACATATCAGCACGAGAATTGGCCGCAAGTAGATGATCGAGTAATTGGTTTAATTCTGTTTTTGATGTATTCATGTACTAGTATGCTATAACATTTTGGTGTAGAGTCAACGCTTAATTTAAAGGTTAGCCGTGGTATGATTTTCCGATGTTGCTAATTGATGTCGATTTATGATTTTAATGATAGATAACTACGATTCTTTTACTTACACCATTGTAAGTTATCTAGAATCGCTAGGTGCGCAGGTGAAGGTCGTCAAAAACGATGAGTACAGCATTGAAGCGCTTGCGGCTATGTCTCCTGAAAAGGTCGTGATTTCGCCAGGGCCCTGTACGCCAAACGAGGCAGGGGTATCCTTAGACGCCATTCGGTATTTTGCAGGAAAAGTGCCTCTATTAGGTATCTGCTTAGGGCATCAGGCCATCGGGCAAGTTTTTGGTGCAAAGGTTTGCAATGCCACTACCATAATGCACGGCAAAACCTCCCAAATACACCACAAGGGAGCGGGTGTGTTTAGCCAGTTGCCAAGCCCATATACCGCGACTCGCTACCATTCATTGGTGCTCGATCAAAAGACGTTACCTGAATGTTTAGCCATAACGGCCTGGGTTGAAAACACCCAAGGCGAGCAAGAGGAAATCATGGGCGTGCGCCATACATCGTTAGATGTTGAAGGCGTGCAGTTTCATCCAGAATCTGTGTTAACGGAGCATGGACTTAATCTATTTCAAAATTTTCTAAACCGCCGTTAATGTTGGGCGGTCAGCGAGGGTACAAACATGGATATTAAAAAAGCGTTAAACCGAATTTCTATGCATGGGCATTTAGACCAAGAAGAAATGAAGCTGGTCATGAAGTCTATTATGACCGGTGAATGCACCGATGCTCAGATTGGCGCTTTTTTAATGGGCCTGCGTATGAAGGGCGAAACGGTTGATGAAATCAGCGGTGCGGCGCAAATCATGCGTGAACTGGCCACCAAAGTTGTAGTCTCTGGTGAAAACCTTGTCGACACCTGCGGTACTGGTGGTGTGGGTGATGCCGGGCAAAAATTATTTAACGTCTCTACCGCCACGGCGTTTGTTGTTGCGGCTGCGGGTGGCCGTGTGGCGAAACATGGCAACCGTGCCGTGTCTTCTACCTTTGGCAGCGCCGATGTACTAGAAGCGGCCGGCGTGCGCTTAGACGTAAGCCCTGAAGTTGTGGCGAGAGCGATAGAAACGATTGGTGTGGGGTTTATGTTTGCTCAAAACCATCACAGCGCCATGCGCCATGCCATTGGTCCGCGCAAAGAGCTCGGTTTACGCACTATTTTTAACATGTTGGGCCCATTAACAAACCCAGCCGGCGTAAAGCGCCAAGTCATGGGGGTGTTTTCTGAAGAGCTGTGTGAGCCGTTGGCACAAACTTTGGGGCGGTTGGGTGCTGAACACGTAATGGTGATTCACTCTAAAGATGGCCTAGATGAATTTAGCCTTGCGGCACCCACCCATGTTGCTGAATATAAAGAGGGCCGTTTAACCTCATATAATGTTGAACCAGAAGATTTTGGCTTAGCTAGCCAAGGTTTGGGCAGCTTGAAGGCAAATAACGTTGAAGAAAGTTTGGCCATTATTAAGGGTGTTTTTAGTGGTGAATCTACCGATCAATTCATTTGTGCGGGTGATTTAATTGCATTAAATGCGGGTGCAGCAATCTATGTTTCGGGCGTGGCCAGCAGTTTTGAAGAAGGTGTTGCGTTGGCTCAAGATGTCATTGCTTCGGGTCAAGCAGGTGAAAAACTGAATGAGCTTGTAGATTTTACCCAAACAGCCAGCGCATAATAATTTATAGAGAATAGGTAACTATGAGTAATACTCCGACTATTTTAAAGAAAATTCTCGACCGTAAAGTTGAAGAAGTAGCCGCACGACGTAAAGTGAAGAGTTTAAAAGATTTTGAGCAAGAGTTTGATCGTTACGAGGCCCCTCGTGGGTTCACAACAGCCATAGAAGCAAAAATTGCTCAGCAGCATTCTGCGGTTATTGCGGAAATAAAAAAAGCTTCCCCAAGTAAAGGTGTGATTCGCGACCCGTTTATTCCGCAAGACATTGCCATCAGTTACGAAAAGCATGGCGCGGCGTGCTTGTCTGTTTTGACCGATGCTGATTTCTTTCAAGGCCATGAAGACTATTTAATTCAGGCGCGCGAAAATGTAGCGTTGCCGGTTATTCGAAAAGATTTTCTAATTGATGCGTATCAGGTGGCTGAGGCTCGTGCCATTGGTGCAGACTGTGTTTTGTTAATTGCTTCGGCGTTAGATCAACCAAAAATGATTGACTTGCATGCGCAAGCACTTGAATACGGTATGGATGTGCTTATTGAAGTACACGACGATGAAGAAATGAGCCGCGCGCTAGCCATAGACAATAAACTCATTGGGGTGAACAATCGTAACTTGCATACTTTTGAGGTTTCACTGCAAACGACAATAGATTTAAAACAAATGGTCGATCAAGATCGAATTCTAGTCACAGAAAGCGGTATACTGGCCGCTGAAGATGTTACGTTAATGCGTAACCATAATATTCATGCATTTTTAGTCGGTGAGTCTTTCATGCGCGCGCCCCAGCCGGGTGAAATGCTAGCTGAGTTGTTTGGAGAATCCTAATGCCAGTCATCATTCCTATTTTATTAGTCTTAGGCCTAGTCATGTTGGCGGTGATTAAGTTCACCTCACAAAATTCAAAGCCCATGACCGATGAAGACGCCGCAACCTACGCAAAATGGTTCCGAATTCTGTTCCCAATTCTACTCATCGGCGCTGCCATTAAGTTCTTCATAGGCTAATTAACGTGGCGGGTAAATAATCCGCCACACCCCAAAACACAATGTGGGAGCGCTTGAAGCAAAGCGAAGACGCGAAGCTGGTTGCTAAGAGCTAGTCTTCTGCAATGCGACTTACTATTAAATGCAGCTGGCAGCTATAAACTTGCAGCTTTCAAACCGCCCCAGCACCAAATCACCGTTGCTCGGTCATTGCAAGTACATCCATGTAAGCTAAACTTCGCCATCCATGGCTCAGATACCCGATCAAGGGTCATTTGATACCAGGGCTACAGTTTTGAGATTGTTTTAGGTTTTAAACACGAAGCCCGCAACCCGGAGCCAAAAACAGCTACAAAAAAATCGCCTCTCCACGTTGTTCCGAAGGCTCCTACAGGTAATATGGCGTTGTAAATGTAGGGGCGCTCGAAGCAAAGCGAAGACGCGACTGTATGGCGTTTTTAAAACACGAAGCCCGCAGCTCGAAGCCCTAAACAGCTCTTCGAACCATTGCTTTACTTGCAGCTAGCAGCTATAAACTTGCAGCTTTCAAACCACCAAAAACACCATCTTCCGATCTTGCATATCAATGCTCTTTAAACTCACGTTTACTCGATCGCCTAACGAATAGCTTTGCTTGCCGTTTTCTAACTTTTGCAAGGGCGCATCGAAGGTGAAGGTGTCTCCAGGCAATGTTGAGGTATGAACTAAGCCTTCGGCGCCAATTTTGTCTATTTCAACAAATATTCCAAAGTTTGTGACTCCAGTAACAGATGCTTGGAATGTGTCTCCTATAAACGGCTGCATGTATTGGCACATTAGGTCGCTTTCAACTTCTCGGCTTACTGTATCGGCTAGGCGTGATTGGTCCGAGCAGTGTTTACTCAGGACTTCCATGTCGTCTAAGTCGTACGGGTAATCTTTTTTCGGTAATGGCTTTGTGATCAGCTTGTCGAGTTGTAATAGCCCGAGCATTCTTTGTAAGCCGCTTTTGGGTGTGTTGTTGCGCAGCTTTGCACGAATGGCTCTGTGCGTTAACAAGTCTGGGTAGCGTCTAATTGGTGAGGTAAAATGCGCATAGGCGTCATAGGCTAAACCGAAGTGGCCTTGATTCTTTTCTGAATACTCGGCTTGGCTTTGCGATCTTAGTAATAGAGTGCGAATGCTGTCTGCATCGGCCCTGCCGTTCACTCTTTCTAAAAGCTCGTTATAGTGCTTCGATGTAGGCGAATCTCCGCCGCCAAGTTTCAGGCTTTTTTCAGCCAGTAACGCTCGCAATGCTGTGAGCTTTTTCTGTTGAGGGCTAGGGTGAACTCGAAACATACTTGGAATTTTATGTGCGGCTAAAAATTCGGCTGTGGCTACGTTGGCACAAAGCATAAACTCTTCGATCATTCGATGGGCATCGTTGCGCTTTACCGGTTTGATGCTATCGATTTTTCGCTTTTTGTTTAAGTTAAATGTTATTTCTTTTGTTTCAAACTCGATCGCGCCGCGTTGTTTACGCTGGTCTATTAACGTTAAGTAAAGTGCATGTAGGTTTTTAACATGCGGTACAACGCTAGGGCTTGTTTCATTTACTTTTTGAGTGAGTTTAGAGCGTGGTTGTGCAACAACAGCGTAAGCCTGGTTGTAAGTTAACCGAGCGTGAGACCGAATTAATCCTTCTGAGAAGGCTGAATCAGTAACGATGCCATCTTCGCTGATATGCATTTCACAAACCATCACTAAGCGGTCTTCATCAGGGTTTAGTGAGCATAACCCATTAGATAGCGGCTCTGGCAACATAGGGACAACCTGGCCAGGAAAGTAAATTGAGGTGGCGCGTTGTTGTGCTTCAATATCTAAGGCATCGTTTGGTTTAATGTAATGTGAAACATCGGCTATGGCGACGAATAAACGCCAAGTACCTTGTTCGGTTTGTTCACAATAAACGGCATCATCAAAGTCTTTGGCATCGGATCCATCAATGGTAACGAAGGGTAGATCTCGGTAGTCTACTCGACCAGCTTTGTCTTTTTCAGCGACTTGGCTGCCAATCTTTTTGGCATGAGATACCAGTTCGTCTGTCCAGAGTTCATTGATGCCATGCCGGCGCAATGCCAGTTTTGTTTCCATGCCGGTTTCTTGTGGAAAGCCGAGCACTTCGGTAATTTTAACTTGAGTCGGTTTGCGGTATGTTGGGTAATCTGTAATCTCGGCATTTACATACTGACCCGCTTTAGCTTTAAGCAGCTGTTGATGGTCTACTTGTATTTCTTGGCTGATCTTATTGCTGTCGGCCGTTAAGAAATAGTTTTTGCCTTGGCGTGTGAGTAGACCGGCAATGTGTGTGGTTTTACGCTCTACAACTTTTATCAAGTTATTGAATGATCGCTTTTCGCCTCGGCCTGGCTCTATTAGTACTTGCACGACATCACCTTCAAACACATGGTTTAATTGAGTCTTAGGTAGAAACAGATCTTTTTCGGTGTCACTAAAGGATACAAAGCCAAAGCCATCTGGATGAATGCTAATGCTTCCGGTCACCAATGAATCTGGATCAATAAGTTGGTAGCTATGTCGTTGGAACATCAGCTGTCCATCACGTTCCATTGCACGCAGTCTGCGGCGAAGGGCTTCTTTTTCTTCGGGTGAATTTAAATCGAGTGCCGTCGCGATTTGATCGCGATTTAGACGTTGTTTAAACGAATCGAATAGGCTAAGAATAAATTCACGACCGGGAATTGGGTTATCATAAATTGGGCTGGGTGTTGCTTGTGTTGATTGGCTAAATAGCATAATAACTCTCTTAATGCCGCTAACCGTTTTTTGCTAAATATCTTTGTACTAGGGAGTTAGATTATCTCAGAAGTGGAATAGATAGTAGGAGGGAAAACTTTAAGCGGTGCTGATTCTTTATTGAATCAATCTTGTTGTAACGGATTGCCGTATTGCAATGCGATGGGTAATTCTTAAATACGTTCACACACACAAAATTGCGTGTGTGAAAAAGAAAGTGCTAACAGCACTTTCTTAGTAAGTATCCATTAGATACAAACGATGTTTTCTGCTTGAGGGCCTTTCTGACCGTCAGTAACAGTAAACTCAACTTTTTGGCCTTCAGCTAAAGTTTTGAAGCCGTTTCCAGAGATTGCACTGAAATGTGCAAAAACGTCAGGACCAGACTCTTGCTCGATAAAACCAAAACCTTTAGCTTCGTTGAACCATTTAACTGAACCAGTAGTAGTAGACATAATAGATATCCTAAATAAATAATAAATTCGCCTGCAAAATCAGGCATTTAAGCGGAAAGAAAACTAATATTTAACTGAGGATAACGCGAAGAATTATGACTAACACAACGGGGATCTTACAAATAAACACGGCTTTCTCTTAAGCCAGGAGCCCACCTTAACAGTTTGTCACCGTTAAGCAAGGAATAAAGAAGGAATGTACAAAAAAAGATCAAAAAAAAGCGGTGCTGAGCACCGCTTCTTAAGTATTTCATGGTCGCTTAACTTTGCTTACGACTCAGAACGTCGAGGTTTACGCTCTTTACCGCCAGAAGGTTTACGATCGCCACGTGGTTTACGATCACCACCAGAAGGCGCATCTTCAGACCAAGTACGCAATGATAGCGGACGGCCCTTTACGCGAGTTTTTTGCAATTGAGCAAACACTTCTTTTGGCATGCCATCGGGTAAATCAACCAACGTAAAGGTATCTTTAATGTTGATGTTGTTAATGAACTTACCTTCAATGCCACCTTCGTTTGCAATAGCACCTACGATTTGGCCAGGCTGAACGCCATCACGGTGCCCAATGTCTAAACGGTAAGTTTGGGCTGCATAGTCTAATGCGCGCTTGCGAGATCCGCGCTCACCACGTTCACCGCGGTCGCGACCACGGTCGTTACGGTCGCCACGATCATTACGGTCATTGCGTGGACGATCATCACGATCACGACGCGGACGACCAACAGGGTCTTTCGGTAATTGCAGCGGCTTGTCTTCTTGCGCCATTAACGCAAGGGCAGCGGCAACGTCTAGCGGCTCCATGTCGTCATCGTTCTGCCAGCGCTGAATCATCGCTTTGAAGTAATCAAGCTTGCCTGTTTCGATATGGTTCATTACCGTGGCTTTAAACTGTTCGCTGCGGTGTTCACCGAGCTGATCAGCGGTTGGCATTGGGTATTCTAGCATCGGGCGTTTGGTGTGGCGTTCAATGTCACGCAAAACACGCTGTTCACGTGGCTTACAGAATAAAATTGCCTTACCTGAACGACCCGCACGGCCGGTACGGCCAATTCGGTGAGTGTACACTTCGACGTCACCTGGAATGTCCCAGTTGATCACGTGAGTAATACGCTCAATGTCTAGGCCACGTGCAGCAACATCGGTCGCGATGATGATGTCGAGTTTGCCTTTCTTCATTTGGTTAACAATTTCTTCACGTTGCTTCTGAGCCACTTCACCGCTGAGTGCGGTGGCCGCATAGCCACGTGCTGATAATTTTTCAGATAAGAACTGACATTCAACACGAGTACGTACGAAGATAATAATGGCATTCCATTCTTCTACTTCGAGTAAACGCGTTAAGGCTTCTAGCTTATCGATGCCTGTTGCACGCCACACGAATTGCTCAATCTGAGACATTTCGGTGTTGCTTGATTTAATTTCAATCTTTACCGGGTTCTTCTGGTACTGGTCGGTAATACGCTTAATTTGGCGTGGCATCGTGGCTGAGAACAGTGCCGTTTGCTTGTCTTCTGGCGTGTGCTCTAAGATCCAGTCGATGTCTTCAATAAAGCCCATACGTAGCATTTCATCGGCTTCGTCTAATACAAGGTGCTTTAACTGAGATAAATCTAAGGTTCCACGACGTAAATGGTCCATCACTCGGCCTGGCGTACCAACAATCACTTGTGGGTTTTGCTTTAGAGCACGGAGCTGGTTGCGCATGTCGGTACCGCCATAAATTGGCAATACGTGAAAGTTGTTCACACCACGAGCGTAAGTCTGGAATGCTTCTGCAACCTGAATCGCTAATTCACGAGTCGGGCACAGCACGAGTGCTTGTGGAGATTTAGAAGTAGTATCAATTTTGCATAGCAAAGGTAGCGAGAACGCAGCGGTTTTACCGGTACCGGTTTGCGCTAAACCTAGAACATCGTTGCCTTCTAGCAACTCAACAATCGCACGCGACTGAATAGGAGTAGGGCTTTCATAGCCCAAAGTGTCTAGGGTTTTTAAAATAGAAGGAGTAAGACCTAAATCGGCGAAAGTGGTATTTTCTGACATTAATTTTTTCCAATAAACAGCATGCCTACCTATTTTATAAGTAAGTAAACACGTTAAATTTTTCCGGTGGGTTGGCCAACGGGGTATATCCAGTAGTTCACACAGGCGGTCTGGATGCCGCTGCGAAGGTGAATTAACTGCGCCCCATGCCGCGAAATAGCGGAAAACCGTTTATTACATTGTCGAAAAGGAGCCAGTAAATGGCTGCTGAGCAGGTTGGGTCACCTCGGCGGCGCGGAGTATACATACTTGAAAATAAAATGTCTGTATATTTTTTAATCAGATTCGATTTCATCGTCAGGAACTGGAGCTGGAGGCACCCAAACAAGGGTCTGTTCAGTCCACAATTCTTCTGCGGCGACGAAGCGCTCAAGCCTAGTGGCGCGGTCTTCAATCAGCTGCCCAATGATTGGACGCTCTTTGATATTCTCGATGCGAAAATCACCGTAGTCTTCGCCTTGTTTAAGTTTTTCGGCTGCATGTAACCATTTCTTTACAAAATGATCGAGTATCTTGCGAATATCACCTTCAAAGTAGTTTAAGGGCACCACATCAGTTGGGTGATCGCCAGCAATACCATACCAGCCATCAAAACCCGGAGTGCCTAAACTGGGGATGTGCCACAAAGATGTGCGCGGCACAACGGACCAGAAAGGTTCGTTTTCAAACTTGCCATGTATCATATTTCGAGAGTCAAAGTATAACCTGAGGTCACGCTTTCGTTCGGCCAGCCAAAGCTTGCGGTTAAAGCGATTCTTATAATCGGTCTTAATTGAGGGAATACTTTTATTTTTCATTGGGCGTTACGGCTGCCTGCGGCAATACGCTCTTTCTGGTTCAAATCAGTGTTCAAGGTAAGCAATTTCAATTGAAAAAGCCACTTTTAGAGAAACATGGTCGATTTTTTAACGGTTTTCGACGTTTTCGCGTCAATATATTCAGTTGTGAACACCTAAATAGAACCTGCCAGAGTATATTCGCCTGAAAGTTGCCGCCCAACAGTTGAAACAGTAAGCTTGCGACTTCGACAATTTCAGAAGAATGTTCAGCTATGAAGCCATCTCAATACCCGACCAGCCCAGAGCATATTTGGGAACATTTTTATCAATTAACTCAAATCCCACGCCCTTCTGGCCAAGAGCAGCAAGTTCGCGATCATATTATTGCGTTAGCCGATTCTAAAGGCTTGCAGCATAAAGTAGACGCCGCCGGAAATTTAGTTGTGTATGTTCCCGCGAGCCAAGGTTATGAGAATGCTCCAACGGTCGCCATTCAAAACCATTTAGATATGGTGACGGTAAAAACGGGCGATAAAGCGCATGACTTTACAACAGATCCACTGCAATTAGAGATAGTGGACGGTTGGTTACGAGCAGACCGTACAACCTTAGGTGCCGATAACGGCATTGGTGTAGCAGCGGCAATGGCCGTAATTACGGATGAAACCGTAGTGCACCCACCCCTTGAATTGTTGTTTACTATTGAAGAAGAAACTGGCTTAGTCGGCGCTTCTGAGCTAGATGCCTCTATGTTGTCGGCCACTAAAATGCTGAACCTAGACACCGAAGACTGGGGTGAAATCTACTTAGGTTGCGCCGGTGGTTATGGTTATGATGCCACTCGACCGTTAGCCACCGAAGCGGCTAAAGCTGGCACCCGTGCTTACCGGTTCCACCTAAAAGGCTTGCAAGGTGGTCACTCGGGAGTGCAAATTCACGAGCAACTAGGCAACGCTAATAAATTACTGGTTGAGTTTTTAACGTCTCAAACCGAACTGCCATATCAAATTGTCAGCTTTCGAGGCGGTATTGCACATAACGTAATCGCACGAGAAGCCAGCACCGTTGTCATGATTAACGACAGTGATTTAGATGCGTGGAAAAACGCCATGGAAGATGCGAAGCAACGTTGGTTGAGTTATTTACCCGCAGCCGATAACGCCATTGAGTGGATTTTAGAATCTGTAGACGATGCTAAAAGCGACGTAGTGAGTGCACAAGATACTCAGGCATTTTTGCAGCTGATCAGTGCATTACCGCATGGTGCGCAAAGTTACAATTTGAACGAGCCTGCCGACTTAGTTGATTTAAGTTGCAACTTAGCCGTTGTAAATATTAAAGAAGGTCAACTGCATATTCAAACCAGCTTACGCTTTTTTAATAATCAGCAAACCCTTGGTTTGAAGCAGCAAATTGAAGCCATTTTAAATGCGTTTCAATTAGAATCTAAATGCATTTTAGATTACCCCGGCTGGAACCCGAATTTTGATAGCCCTCTAGTAAACCAAGCCAAAGCATTGGCTGAAGAAATAACCGGTGAAGAAGTTGCGCTTAAAGCGATTCATGCGGGTTTAGAATGTGGGATATTATTAAGCAAAAAGCCCGATATGGATGTGGTCAGCATGGGCCCAACCATTCGCGGCGCGCACAGCCCAACCGAACGTATGGAAATAAGCACCGTAGAACCGTTTTGGTTGTTGGTGAAAAATATGTTGAAGGCTTTAAAGTAGTAAAGAAAGAACGGTTGCCCTTAAGGGGCAACCGCGGGCTTCTAGCTGCAAGCTGCGAGTAAGTTCAAAACATCGCGTCTTCGCTTTGCTCCGAACGCTCCCACGTGGTACCACATTGTAGGAGTCTTCGGAACGCAGTGGAGAGACGACAAGGCTTTAACCTGAAGCTCGCAGCCCGCAGCTCAAAACAAAAAAAGCACAAACGAAAGGTTGTGTTTTTTTCTTACATCCTCCCTTCCTCAACCGCAAAACAAGCTACATCAGATTTCCCGTCTGTTTGAATGAGCACAGGTGTCTCTGTTGAGCAGCGTTCGTTGGCGTATTGGCAGCGGCCATGGAATGCGCAACCCGATGGCGGGTTTAACGGCGATGGTAATTCACCTGGCAAACGAATTTTTTCAATTCGGTGCTCGGGGTCTATTCGTGGCGTTGATGATAACAATGCCAAAGTATAAGGGTGCTGAGGGTTTTCGAAAATTTGTTTCGTGGTGCCTCGTTCTACTACCTTACCTAAATACATCACCATGACATCATCGGCAATGTGTTCAACCACACTTAAGTCGTGTGAAATAAACACGTAAGCCAAACCAAACTCTTCTTGAATATCCATCATCAAGTTGAGTACTTGTGCTTGAACCGAAACATCTAGCGCTGAAACGGGCTCGTCGGCCACTACAACTTTAGGGTTCATCATTAGGCCACGTGCAATCGCAATGCGCTGGCGTTGGCCGCCAGAAAACATATGCGGGTAACGATTGTAGTGTTCGGTTTTTAAGCCAACTTTTTCCAATAAATAGAGTGCGCGTTCTTTGCGTTCTGCCGCACTCATATCACTGTTAATGGCTAAGGGTTCTTCTAAAATGTCACCCACTTTTTTACGTGGGTTTAATGAACCATAAGGGTTTTGAAAAATAATTTGAATTCGCTGGCGCGCTTTCGCTTTTTCTTCTTTTGTGAGCGTTAATAGATTGGTGTCTTCAAAGGTTAAGGTGCCCTCGGTCGGCGTTTCAATCATGGTTAATTGACGCGCTAACGAAGATTTACCGCAACCCGATTCCCCTACTACGGCTAAGGTTTTGCCTGCATCAACGCTAAAATCTACACCGTCTACAGCTTTCACGGTGCCTTTTGGCTTCATGAAGCCTTGGCTAACTTCGTAATATTGTTTTAGGCCGGTGCCCTGTAGGACCGGTTTTTGAGTCGCTTTGGTCATTAGGCAGCATCCTTTGAATGAGGTAGTGGCATAAAGCAGCGAACAGCGTGATCATTTGTGGTAATTAATTCAGGCTCTTCGGTGCGGCATTGATCGGTCGCATAGGGGCAGCGCGGGTTCAACAGGCAGCCATTTGGACGATCGTTTGCGCCAGGCACTACACCACCGAGTGCGTCTAGCCGCGCTCGGCCTTGTGATGATTCCGGTAAAGACTTCATCAATGCTTCGGTATAAGGGTGCTTAGGATTTTTAAAAATTTCAGCCGCATTACCCATTTCAACCACTTGGCCGGCATACATCACAACAACGCGATCAGCCGATTCAGCCACCAAAGCAAGGTCATGCGTAATTAAAATAAGCCCCATGTTTTTCTCGCGCTGAAGATCTAAAAGTAAATCAATAATCTGCGCTTGAATGGTTACATCGAGAGCGGTCGTCGGTTCATCTGCAATCAATAGCTTGGGGTCGCAAGCAATGGCCATGGCAATCATTATACGTTGGCTCATGCCGCCAGATAACTGATGCGGGTATGTTTTTAGGCGATCTTCGGGCGCTGGGATGCCCACCTTTTTAAGTAATTCAATAGCTTTGTGCTTACGCTCTTTTTTACTACCGCCTTGGTGAACCTTTATGGCTTCCATGATTTGATCACCAACCGTAAAGCACGGGTTTAAAGCGGTCATTGGGTCTTGGAAGATCATTGCGATATCATCGCCCGTAATCTTTCGGCGAGCTTTGTCTTTTAAGCTCAGAAGTTCAGTGCCTTCAAACGACAGAGAATCGGCAGATACTTTACCGGGGAAATCAATTAAGCCCATCAACGCTAAAGAGCTGACCGATTTACCTGAGCCAGATTCACCGACAATACCTAACACTTCGCCGGCATTGACTTCGTAGTTTAAACGATCGACGGCACGAAACGGATTTTCATTTGTGCCAAAGGTGACCGACAAATTTTTAACTGATAATAATGACATTTCGGCCTCCTATTGCTTCAGTTTCGGGTCAAGGGCATCACGTAAGCCGTCACCCATTAAGTTAAATGCTAGAACCGTGGTTAAAATGGCTAAACCAGGGAAAGTCACTACCCACCATGCACTTTGAATATATTCACGAGCCGTTGCGAGCATTGTGCCCCATTCAGCCGCTGGTGGTTGTGCGCCTAAGCCTAAGAATCCTAAAGCGGCCATATCGAGAATGGCATTCGAGAAACCTAAAGTGGCTTGTACAATTAATGGTGCTAAGCAGTTAGGCAGTACTGTGATAAACATGATTCGGAACGAACCCGCGCCCGCCACACTAGAAGACACCACATAATCACGATTCTTTTCAGCTAAAACTGACGCTCGTGTTAAACGGATGTAATGAGGCAAGTAAACCAACGAAAGCGCTAAGCCGGCATTTAAAATCGAAGGTCCTAACACCGCGACGACGGCAATGGCTAACAACAATGCGGGCAGTGATTGCAAAATATCACTGGTACGCATGATGACAGAATCAATAAAACCGCCAAAGTAGCCTGCAAATAAACCTAAACAAATACCCATAACCAATGAAATGCTTACGATGACCAAGCCAATTAACAGCGATAAACGCGCGCCATGCATTAAGCGAGATAAAATATCGCGGCCTACTTCATCGGTGCCTAACCAATATTGAGATTGACCACCTTCCGTAAATGCTGGAGGCAATAAAATAGCATCGCGGAACTGCTCGATAGGCGAAAATGGAGCTAAAACATCGGCTAGCAATGCAAGCAGTACAATAAAGATCACATAACCTAGTCCGACAACTGCGCCCCGGTTTTGGCTGAAGTAAAACCAAAATTCGGCCAGCGGTGTGCGGGGAGCAACAGCGGGAGTGACAGTAGATTGAGTCATATCTGCTCCTATTTAGAATGACGAACGCGAGGGTTAATCACGCCGTACATTAAATCAATAATAAAGTTAACGAGGATGATCATGGTTGCAATCATCAGTAGACCGCCTTGAACAACAGGGTAATCGCGTCGACCAATGGCTTCAATTAACCACTTACCGATGCCGGGCCAAGCAAAAATGGTTTCGGTTAAGATGGCACCTGAAAGCAATGTGCCTACTTGCAAACCAATAACGGTAACCACAGGAATCAATGCGTTGCGTAAGGCGTGCTTTAAAATTACCGTGGTGCGAGACAAGCCTTTCGCTCTAGCCGTACGGATATAATCTTCACTTAGAACTTCTAACATCGAAGAGCGCGTCATACGAGCAATAACGGCCATGGGAATGGTGCCTAGTACAATGCTGGGTAAGGCAAGGTGTGCGAATGCCGACTGTACGGCGCCTTCTTCACCAGAAAGCCAAGCATCGATAATCATGAAACCCGTTACTTCATCAACCCAATAGGCCACGTCTAATCGGCCTGAAACGGGTGTTAAATCGAGTTGGATAGAAAATAATAGAATTAACAGTAAGCCCCACCAAAAAATGGGCATTGAATAACCGGCCAAACTCACGGTCATTACGCTGTGATCAAATACGCTGCCTCGTTTTACGGCGGCAATAATGCCTAAGGGTAGGCCAACGAGAATTGCGAATATGGCTGCAAAGAAAGAAAGCTCAATCGTTGCAGGAAATAAAGTTAAGAATTCACTCATGACAGGTTCACGAGTAATAAAAGATGTGCCTAAATCACCTTGCAGTACATTAGAGATATAGACGAAATATTGCTTATAAATGGGTTTATCTAGCCCGAGCATGGCCTCAATTTCAGCACGCTGTTCTTCGGTTACGCCGCGTTCACCACCCATCACGGTTACAGGGTCACCGGGAATAAAATGAATCAGTGAAAAGGTGAGTAAGGAGACGCCAATAAACGTAGGGATCACCACACTTAATCGACGCAAAATAAATTGGAACATAGGGATTACCTGAGTTATTTCTTATAGTAGAAGCACGTTTGGTGGATAGTGTGCTCTTAACAAACAAAAGGGCGGCTGGGAGCCGCCCTCACAAGACTAACAATGCTTTTTAGTCAACAAGATCTACTGGGTAGAAATCGTGCCCACCGAATGGGCTCATTTTGTAACCAGTCACTTCTTTACGAACCGGCTCAAATACTACCGAATGCGCAAGCGTTATCCATGGCGCTTCTTCTTTGAAAATCACCTGAGCTTCTTTGTAAAGTTCAGTACGTTTTTCAAGATCGAAGGTTGAACGTGCGGTTTCTAACATGCCGTTAAACTCTTCGTGGCACCAGAATGCACGGTTACCGCCAGTTTCAGCAGAAGGACAGCCTAGAAGCACATACATGAAGTTGTCTGGGTCACCGTTGTCGCCAGTCCAGCCAAGCATCATTGTTTCATGCTCACCGTTCTTAGAACGATCTAGGTATTCACCCCATTCGTAAGAAACGATCTTCGCGTTAACACCCACTTTTGCCCAGTCGGCTTGGATAAGCTCAGCCATACGACGTGCATTTGGGTTATATGGACGAGATACAGGCATGGCCCAGATGTCGGTTTCAAAACCGTTCGGGAAGCCAGCTTCAGCCAATAATTTCTTAGCGTATTCAACGTTGTAATCGTAATCTACGATATCTTCGTTGTAAGACCACATTGTTGGTGGAATTGGGTTTTTAGCCACTTCACCCGCACCTTCGTAAACGGCATCTAAGATAGCGTTTTTGTTGGTTGCAATGTTTAGCGCCTGACGAACAAGTACGTTGTCGAAAGGTGGCTTCTTGGTATTGAATGCTAAGTAACCAACGTTTAGGCCGTTAGATTGCAATACTTTAAGGTCATCATTTTTTTGCATTGCTGCAACGTCAGATGGGTTCGGGTAAGGCATGTGGTGACACTCGCCTTTTTGAAGCTTCGCATAACGTACGCTTGCATCTGGCGTAATTGAGAATACAAGACGGTCTAACTTAGACTTGCCTTCCCAGTATGCATTGTGAGCAACGTAACGAATAACCGAATCTTTTTTGTATTGAGCCAAAATGAATGGGCCAGTACCGATAGGCGTTTTATCGAACTGATCAGGCGTGCCCGCATCCATCATTGCATCGGCGTATTCTGCTGAAGCAATAGAAGCGAAGTCCATCGCAATGTTCGCTAAGAACGTGGCATCAACTACATTTAGGTTAAAACGAACCGTGTAGTCGTCTACTTTCTCAATAGACTTAATAGTGTTCGCCATGTCCATGTAACCGAAGTAAGCGTAATCTTTTCCGCCTACAGCATGGTATGGGTGGTCTTCCAATAGCTGACGGTTAAAGCTGAATAAAACATCGTCTGCATTCATATCACGTGAAGGACGGAAGTCTTTTCGCTGATGGAATTTAACACCTTTACGTAACTTGAACGTGTAAGTTTTACCATCTTCAGAAATAGTCCAGCTTTCAGCTAAACCTGGGCGAACTGCAGTGCCGCCGCGCTCAAACTCAACCAAGCGGTTGAACATAGGGCGTGAAGATGCGTCGAAAGTTGTACCTGATGTATAGAAAGCAGGGTTGAAGCCTTCTGGGCTTGCTTCTGCACAATATACAAAAGTTTTTGGTGCTGCCATTGCGTTAGTGGCTAGTGCTGCAGCCATTGTAACGCCGGCAAGTAATGAAATGCCTTTTTTCATGAGTTTGATTCTCCATTTTGTTACCCAGTTTGCGTGTAGCAAGAGGTAACGGCAGTGAGTAGCAACTTCTCCCCAGACCAATGCATCTGGTCGTTGTCGCTTTTTTTATTGTGATGATACTAAGTAGCAGCTCATCAAAGTGTTGCAGTACCATAAAACAGCCATTCCAATAGGGCAATAGCTGGGAGCTTAAGAAAAGCGAATTAAGGTTAGAATTATTTAGAATAACTTGTAAATCTAACTTTGCTTGCACAAAGATGGCGCGAAATGTCGATAAAACAACCAGATATTGCCCTTAATTTGAGCGATGTGGGGTTGTCACCTAAAATTACTTGTAACCAGAAACAGCATGCGTTTATGCTTTATTTGATTCAAATGCATAATTTAACTCTATTTGACAGGTATAAGGCGATCGCCTTGTCTTTTTTCGTAAAAATGTCGCACATGGAAAAGAGGCAGGTTAGATTGTGTTTTACAAAAAGGCTGCGGGTTTACAAAATGTGACCTGTATCAATAAAAACAAATACTCAGTAATGCTGTCCTGCTTTAATCTGGTCAATGTTATATGTAAACCAAAGTATTCTAGGAGATAACAATGTCAGAAGTTGCCCCTCTGATTGTCAAAGATGTACATAAAAGTTTTGGTAGTCATGAGGTCTTGAAAGGTATTTCCTTAGAGGCCAAAAAAGGCGATGTTATTTCTCTCATCGGTTCATCAGGTTCAGGTAAATCTACTTTTCTTCGCTGCATTAACCTATTAGAAATTCCTACTTCAGGTGATATTCAGGTACATGGTGAGAATATTGCCTTTAAGACGGATAAACGTGGCGAGCGTATGCCGGCCAATATGCGCCAGGTAGAACTTATGCGTGCTCGTTTGTCGATGGTTTTTCAGGGGTTTAATCTTTGGTCACACATGACAGTAATGGAAAACATTATTGAAGCACCTATTCATGTTTTGGGCGTCTCTAAAGCCGAAGCCATTGAGCGCGCAGAAGAGCACCTTAATAGAGTGGGTTTGTATGACCGCAAAGATTACTATCCCGCACATATGTCTGGTGGGCAACAACAGCGTGCGGCTATTGCTCGCGCCCTAGCGATGAACCCAGAAGTCATGTTGTTTGATGAACCAACGTCTGCACTAGACCCTGAATTAGTGGGCGAAGTGTTGAAAGTGATGCGTGGTTTGGCTGAAGAAGGCCGTACCATGATCGTTGTAACGCACGAAATGTCGTTTGCAAAAGATGTTTCTAATCAGGTTGTCTATTTGCACGAAGGGGTGATTGAAGAGCAGGGTAATCCTAAATCGGTGTTTGAGAACCCATCTTCTGAGCGAATGAAGCAATTTTTGTCTCCAAAGTATTGATTTTGGAGCCCAAGCATGAGGTCATACGCGCCTCGTGTTTAATACGACAACTAGAACAGAGCCTCTAGGCTCGAAAACATAATCCTTAATGGAGCATAATAATGAAAAAGATCTTAATTGCTTTGGCCAGTGTTGCCGCCCTAACTTCTGCTGTTGAAGCAAAAGACTGGGATACTATTCGAGTCGGTGTTGATGCACCTTACCCACCTTTCGAGTTTAAAGCCCCAGACGGTACGTTAACAGGTTTCGAAATTGAACTTGGTAACGAAGTTTGTAAAGAAATTTCTGGTAACGATTGTGAGTGGGTCATTCAAGCATGGGATGGCATCATTCCTGGTTTGTTAGCTCGTAAATACGACATGATCTTCTCTTCTATGTCTATTAACGAAGAGCGTGCTAAGCGTGTTCTTTTCTCTGAGCCTTACTACACAACTCCTTCAGCTTTCTTCGCTCCAGATGGCAGCGGCTTCGATCCAGCTAACTCAAGCGGCAAGCGTATTGGTGCACAGCGCGCCACTATTCAGGATACTTACGTTACTGAATTCTTGAAAGATGCTGAAATTGTTCGTTACACCACTGCCGATGACATGGTTGTAGATCTTAAAGGTGGTCGTTTAGACGCTATGTTTGTTGATGCACCCGTTGGTATTGAAATGCTAGGTGAAGGTTCTGGTATTAGCCAAGCAGGCGAATACGTTAAAGAGCCTACTCGTATCTTTGGTGAAGGTGTTGGCGCGGCATTCCGTAAGCGTGATGCTGAGCTAGAAGAAAAAGTATCGGCAGCATTGTCTAAAATCAAAGCAGACGGTCGTTACGATGTCATCATGAAGAAGTACTTCGATTTCGATATCAAGCTTTAATCGATACTCAATGGCTAAGCGCATGTTTAGCCATTAACGTCTAAAATAAGGGCTCTTTTAGGGCCCTTATATTCAAAACATCAGGTTCTACTTGGTATTTGCTGGCCAAGTACGCGGCAAGTGCATACCAAGTGTAATCATAATAATTAGAGAGAATTTCAATGGCTGGAATGTTTGATTTTGAAGGCTATGGTCCTTCGATAATGGGTGGGGCTGTCGTAACGATTGAGTTAGCGGCACTTTCTATCATCTTAGCATTTACGTTAGGGCTCATTGGGGCCATGGCGAAAATGTCCAAAAACCCAGTTCCCAGAGCAATAGCCACTTTTTATACGACCTTAATTCGAGGCGTGCCCGACCTAGTTTGGATGCTGCTGTTGTTTTATGGTGGCCAAATTATGGTCAACTCATTTTTTAATTTACTGTACGACCTAAGCGATGGCAGCATTGACATCTTCTTCTCATTCAATGAATTTTTATCGGGCGTGCTAACCATTGGTTTCATCTTTGGCGCCTATATGACTGAAACGTTCCGAGGCGCTTTCTTGGCGGTAGATCCCGGCCAAATAGAAGCAGGAAAAGCTTATGGCATGAGCGGCTGGCAAGTATTTAAGCGTATTTCGTTCCCGCAGATGATGCGACATGCTTTACCTGGCATTGCAAACAACTGGCAGGTGTTGCTTAAGACCACAGCCTTGGTGAGCATTATTGGTTTAGCTGATATGGTGCGTTTAGCTTCGGAGGCGGCAAAAACAACGGGTCAACCCTTTAAGTTTTTGATCCCAGTTGCCATTGTGTTCTTAGCGATAGCAGCGCTTTCGGATGTCGTGTTTAAGCGGCTTAACGTTAAATTCAGTGCTGGCGTAATTAAGGGTTAATAGATGTTTGAATCAATAATAGAGATTTTTGGCAACCCTGAAACTTGGGCACACTATGGTGATGGCTTAGTTAAGACCGTTCAGTTAGTCGTACTATCGTTAATCGTTGGTTTTGTATTGGCTGTGCCGTTAGCGATTATGCGCGCTTCTGAAAATAAGTTTATTTCCGGGCCAGTTTGGGTATTCACCTATGTGTTTCGAGGAACACCGCTACTAATACAGCTATACATGATTTACTACGGGGTGACGTTAATTGAAGGTATTCAAGAGTCCTTTTGGTGGGAAATATTCAAGCGCGCTTTTTACCCTTGTTTAATTGCGTTCTCATTAAATACCGCCGCCTATACGACAGAAATTTTCCGTGGCGCTATTTTAGCGACACCGCGTGGCGAAATCGAAGCCGCAAAGGCCTATGGTATGGGCTGGGGCAAGCGAATGGCTCGCATCATTCTGCCGAGCGCGTTCCGACGTGCAATTCCAGCTTACAGTAACGAAGTAATCTTTATGTTACACGCTAGTGCTATTGCATCGACAGTGACAATTATTGATTTAACAGGCGCCGCACGCGATATCTACGCTCGCTACTATTCGCCGTTTGAAGCTTTCATTTTTGTAGCACTCATCTATTTAGCTTTAACGTTCTGCATTTTGGGTGTGTTTAAGCAGCTCGAAAAACGAATGCTTGGCCATTTGCAGCCACGTTAGAAGCACAATTAAAAAGAGCCGCTAAGGCTCTTTCTTTTTATCCGATCCGCTGTAATCTCAAGAAACATAAAGAACCCGACAGGCACTGTTATGACATCATCTTTTTTTGCACCCCATAAAGACATAATCAAGCACACAATGGCTAACGCCGATGTAACGCTCGAGCCAAAGCACGATATTTTATCGGCAGGCACTGAGGTCACGTTTTTAGATACGGGTGTCATTAAGTTTGAGCCGAATACGGCATGCGATACATCGCTAGTGATTTCTTGTGCCGTACATGGCAATGAAACCGCACCCATCGAAATTATCAGTAAAATCATTGATGATTTATTGGCGGAAGACCAAAAAAGTGGTCAGCGTGTTTTATTTATTTTAGGCAACCCTTGGTCCATGATTGAAGCGGATCGCTTTGTCGATGTAAATATGAATCGTCTGTTTTGCGGTGATTGGCAAGGCTATGATGTTTCGTTGAAAGAAGTTAAACGTGCGGCAAAACTTGAAGCTTACGTGGCTAATTTTTTCGCTGAAGAACCAGTGACTGTCACTCAACGTATGCATTACGATTGCCACACTGCCATAAGAGACAGTGCTCGCGAAAAATTTGCGGTTTACCCTTATGTTCCTAATCGCACATTGCCTGAAAGCCAAAAAGCCTTTTTAGCAAGAGCCGATATTCAAACGGTTTTATTGCAACAAAAAGAGGCTAACACCTTTAGCTCTTTTACATCACTAAAATACAATGCTGAAAGCTTCACGCTTGAATTGGGTAAAGTAAAGCCTTTCGGGCAAAACGATTTAAAACAATTTGTAGGCATAGATTACGCCTTGCGTGAACTTATTGCCGGGGAAGCGCTTCCAGCGAAGGCTAAAAAAGCAGTCGATTCATTTGTTGTATGCCATGAAATAGATAAAACCAGTGATGCCTGGGAGTTTTTTATTGAAGACAGCGCCGCCAACTTTGCCGGTTACCCTAAGGGCTTTACCGTGTGGAAAGACGGTGAAGAATCGTATCAAGTTGAAAACGAAGAAGAGTATGTCGTGTTTCCAAACCCAAAGGTACCGGTTGGGCAGCGAGCGGGTTTGATGCTGAAAAAGCTAGCCACCGACTAGCCTTTCAACCCAAGTTGTTAATGGAGAAACCGGCAAGACAAATGCGCTGATGACGCCCGTTAAGCTCATAGCCAAGCCTGCAAAAGCACCGCAAGTAGCCGATTTCTCAAACGCTTGTGCGGTGCCAATACCATGCGCCGTAATACCAATGATTAAACCTTGAGTCGCATCGTCTTTTATTTTTAGCCAACGAAGGCTAATCGGCACTATCAAACACCCCATTACACCAGTTATCAAAACAATACCTGCTGTTAGCGAAGGGCTTCCGCCAGCTAAAAGCGATAGATCCATCGCAATCGGTGTGGTAATCGATTTTGGCATTAAACTTAAGCTCAGTACTAAATCGCCTGTCCAAAGTGCACTGATCAGAGCCGCGCTGCTGGCGGCCACCAACGCGCCAATAAAACAAGCGACCAATAACGGTAATGCCATTTTTTTGATTAAAGGCATTTGTTCATAGAGTGGAATGGCTAACGCTACTGTTGTAGGACCTAGTAAAAAGTGAATAAACTGCGTGTCTTGTCTAAATTGCTCGTATTCCCAGCCGCTCCATACTAAAAAGCCTATCAGTGACGCGATTGATAAAAACACCGGGTGCGCTAACGGAGAGCGCCGACAAAAGACGTAAATTTTCTCTGAAATAAAATACACGCCCATCGTTAGGGTGAGTGTAAATAAAAGGGTGAGTTCCGGCGTCATGATTGTTTCCCTAATAGCTTAAACACAAGCGCCATTGCCAGAACCGTGAGCAAAGTGCTGATCGCAATAATGACAAACATGGCAACGCCTAAATTGTATAGCCTTCCTAAATGTTCTATCAGTCCTACCCCAGCGGGTACAAACATTAAGGTTAGATAGCGAATCAACAAATTCGAAGGCAATTTCAGCCAATTTGGTACGCCGCCGTAGATAACTAACGTTAGCCACAAACCCATTAAGCCGACAACACTGCCCGGTATTGGCCAGCCTACCCAAGCTACAAATGCACTGCCTAAAAACCAATACAACAACAATACAAACAAACCAAACACAATAATTCCTCTTTTATTACCCATAAAAGTACATGGCAAGCGATTAATGCACCAGAAAGCCGATACAATACCCGATATTTGCACACATGATGATGGTCAAATAGTCTAAAAGCGATATAATCGCCAATATGAATAAACCAAAGAAAAAAGCATCGACCAGCGGTGGGTCGATCGCTCAAAACAGAAAAGCCCGCCATGATTACCATATCATCGATAAATACGAAGCTGGCCTCGCCCTTATGGGGTGGGAAGTTAAAAGCATGCGTGCTGGAAAACTGCAGCTGGTAGACAGCTACGTTATTTTTCAAAACGACGAAGCTTATTTGATTGGTGCCCATATCACGCCTTTAAATACAGCATCTACTCATGTCATTGCCGATCCTACTCGTACGCGTAAGCTTCTGTTAAATCGCCGGGAAATAGATAAGATTCAGCGCAATTCCCAGCAAACCGGTTACACGGCCGTTTGTTTAGGTGTTTATTGGAAAGGCAATAAAATTAAAGCCGACATTGCCTTAGTAAAAGGTAAACAGCAACACGATAAACGAGCCGCCATTAAAGATCGTGATTCTAGTCGCGATTTACAGCGAGTAAATAAGGCCTATAACCGATAATTATTGGTTACTCTCACCGAAAGCAGCCTATATCCAAGGCTGCTGCTCATCGTAAGAAAAAACCCCTAAAACCCCTAAAACCCCCTATCTATGGGTTGAATTGTATTCATTTTGGGCGTTAATTAACTAATTTAAGCGCCTCAATATTGCATTTTGAACAGCTTGGTCTAGATTCAAATTGATAAGGCTAAAGCTAATGCCTATCTAATTGAGGAGTTTAGGGTGATGCAATTTAATAGTGTTAAAACCAAGCTGTTGTTTATTCTAGGGGGAACCGTTGCTGCATTAAGTACGGTTGCATTTATTGCGCTGGCTCGAATGAATGACGATATTCATAAGTATGATCAACTCATTCATGTTGATGAACACGCCAGCGAGCTGGCATTAAAAGCCGATTTAGAGTTTAAGCGGCAAGTGATTGAATGGAAAAAAGTCTTAATTAGCGGCACGGAAGATGCTGAACGCGAGGCCAGTTGGAACAAGTTTTTATCTCGCCACGATACCGTTCAACAAGAAGTGAAAGAACTGATCCCTTTATTAACACAAGGCAGCGAAGCGTTAACTCTTGCAGAACAATTTCTGATTGATCACGAGATCATGAAAGCGACCTATGAAGAAAGCTTAAGCAGCTTTGCGTCATCAGGCTACAATGCATTGAAAGCCCATAAAACTGTGGCAGGCATAGACGACGGACCCTCGAAAGCACTCGACATGATCGTTCATCATTTAGGGCGCCAAGTTGTCGAAAAAGTGGCCATATTAGAAGCTTCATCACGCAAGAACTTTATTATTGATATTCTGGCATTTGTGGTGGTTATGGTGATTGTCACCATAGGTGCTATCTGGTTTATACAAAACTACATCGTAAAGCCACTGAAGCTAGTTACCCTTAATTTAGGTGCATTAGGTGAGGGGAACTTAAAGCAAACCTGTGAGTATAGAAGCAAAGACGAGCTTGGGCAGATAGCCGATACGGCAAGAGCATTACACCAGTTTTTGTTGAACAATATGGAAACAATGAAGGCCACTTCTTTGGCCTTGACGCAATCTTCCACTAACTTATCAACTATGTCGAAAGAACTCTCGCATCAATCTAACGAGCAATTCAGCTCAACCGAGCAGGTAGCTACAGCCATACAAGAGCTAGCCCACAGTGCTGAAGAGGTATCTAATAACTCTGCACTGACATTAGAAAAAACCCAAGAAACCGCCGATAAGTCGGCTCAAGGTACGCACATTGCCGAAGCGGCGAAAACTAAGTCAGTGAAATTAGTGTCCGATTTAAATGAAAGCGCTCAAGCGATTAAAGAGCTTGCCGAGAATGCGGCAAACGTAAGCAATGTGCTTGATGTGATCAGAGCGATTGCAGAACAAACCAACTTATTGGCATTAAATGCGGCGATTGAGGCGGCAAGGGCCGGTGAGCAAGGAAGAGGCTTTGCGGTAGTGGCTGATGAAGTACGAACATTAGCGCAAAGAACTCAAGACTCAACTACTGAAATTGAACGTATTTTAGATAATGTAAAAACCGGGGCCGATAATGCCGTTGTAGCGATGGATAAAGGTCAGGAGAGTTCATTAAAAACAGAAAAAGACATCACCGAAGCCAGCAACGCGTTACAAGAAATTGCAACGATGGTGGCCGACATCAATGAAAAAAATATTCAAATAGCCAATGCATCGAAAGAGCAAACCGATGTAGCCTTGGGTATTTCTTCGTTAATTTCTAACATACAAGGTTTAGCCGATGCCACCAACAAACGAGTTGGCCAAACACAAGCCATTTCAGAAGAGCTTGACGCATTGATTAAAAAGTTTGATCAGCAAGTCGCGTTATTCAAAATGTAGAAAAAAACTGCCCTGTTCAGTATGAACAGGGCAGGAGTGCCGCTGCGCATGTATCCTAATCATCTTCGTAAGTGTATTTTATTATTTTGTTCAATTTCTTGTCATAGTCTAAATCTACACTAAATTCCAAAGAATAGGAGCCGATACTCTTGTTGGCAGGCTAATTATTATTTGGAGATTCACGTGGCTATTATTTCGAGCGTAAAAGCAAAACTATTGGTAATTATTTATGGTTCAATCTTCGCACTCAGTGTTATTGCGTTTATTGCATTAGGTAGAGCAAATGGAGATATGGAAAAGTATGACGTGCTGGTGCACACCGATGAATTAGCCAGTGAATTAGCGTTGAGAGCGAATTTAGAATTTAAGCGCCAAGTGCAAGAATGGAAGAATGTTCTAATACGAGGTGCCGATGCAGAGCAGATGGCGAAATACTGGGATCGTTTCAATAGTCGCCACGACACCGTTCAAGACATAGTAAACCAATTACTGCCGTTGCTAGAAAGTGGAACCGAAGCCCAAAGTCTTGCCAAACAATTTTTGACCGATCACAGCGCCATGAAATCAGCCTACAGTGAAGGTCGTAATCAATTTATTGCATCAGGGTTTGATATTGCCGTGGGTGATAACTCCGTAAGCGGTATTGACCGTGCACCGTCGGCAGCGCTAGATTTAATAGTAGAGCGCTTAGGTGAACAGGTGAATGCCAAAATATCAGTATTGGAATCCTCTTCACAACGCAATACCGTTATCAACCTTGTATCGTTTATTGCTGTAATTATTGTGGTTGCATTAGTCACCCTGTATTTTGTCAGCAAAGTCATTATTCGCCCATTGAGTGAAGTAGCGGATAATTTAGCCGCCATAGGCGAGGGCGATCTTTCAACAGGGTGCCGTTACCAGAGTAATGATGAAATAGGCAACATTGCGAATACAGCAAGGTTACTGCAAAGTTTTTTAACCAAAAATGTAGAAACCATGAAAGTTACTTCATCGGCCTTAACGCAATCGTCAGCGCATTTATCCGATATGTCGAATGAATTAGCCCAACAATCTAAGCATCAATACAGTGCAACGGAACAAGTAGCAACGGCGGTTCAAGAGCTTACTCACAGCGCCGAAGAAGTTTCAAATAACTCAGGCTTAACCTCGGATATAACCAAGGATACAGCGCAAAAATCGTCACTCGGCACGCAAATAGCCGATTCCGCTAAACGTAAATCTATGCAGCTGGTAAGCGATCTAAATTCAAGCGGAGAAGTTATCAAAGAGCTGGCCGAAAACGCCGCCAATGTAAGCAGTGTTTTGGATGTAATCAGAGCCATTGCCGAACAGACTAACCTACTGGCGCTAAATGCCGCCATTGAAGCCGCCCGAGCCGGCGACCAAGGCCGAGGCTTTGCCGTAGTAGCCGACGAAGTAAGAACCTTAGCGCAGCGCACCCAAGATTCAACCACTGAGATCGAGCGCATACTCGAAAACGTGAAAACTGGTGCCGATAATGCCGTAGTAGCCATAGATAAAGGCCAATTAAGCTCGCAAGCCACCGAAAAAGACATTACCGAAGCCAGCAACGCCCTTCAAGAAATTGCCGACATGGTGGCCGGTATTAACGAGAAGAACATTCAAATAGCCAACGCTTCAAAAGAGCAGACCGAAGTGGCTATGGGGATATCGTCATTAATATCCGACATTCAATCACTAGCCGAAGACACCGATACACGAGTGACCCAAACGCAAAGCATATCGAAAGAGCTAGATGCGCTGATTAAACAATTCGATCAGCAAATAGCCATGTTTAAAATGTAGCCACCAAAGCTGATTGCAGAGTGAACAGCTAACCCCATTAACCAAACATAAATAGGCAGTGCCTATTTATGCTGGTATACTAAGCCCTTGAAAAATAGGGCAAAGCCCCAATTTCTCAAACATGGTGATTATTATCCCAAGCCACTCTCGCAAGAGAGCTTTAACCAGTTTAAAGGGGGCGACCTGGCTTCGACGTGGATTACTAAGCTCCAGGTGCATGTCGTGTTGGTAGCGAAACACGTTAATCGAAAGCTGCAAACTTATAGTTGCAAATGATGACAACTTCGAAGGTTACGCGCTAGCCGCATAATTCTTCAAAACTGGGTCTTAGTTACCCGGCGGTCACTGATCTGTGCTTGAACGGATCTACTGACTGTCAAACATTCAAGATACGCGTAACGGTTGCCAAGGCCCGATCGCCGACAATCTAAATCCCTGGCTCCCCGAGTCGCACCTGTCCTTCGGTAACGACAAGGGTAAATTAAAGAAGTGACTAAACATGTAGGACCGCGAGTGGCGGATTTGCGGACGCGGGTTCGATTCCCGCCGCCTCCACCAATAAACAACCCCATGCAGCAATGCATGGGGTTTTTTATTGGTCGAACGACGAGAGTCGTTCGCTTTATGCGTTCCGGGTTCGACAAATTGCCAGGAGCAATTTGGTCCGCCAAAGGCGCCCGAAGGGTTGCGTACATGGTTGTACGCAAGACATTCCCGCCACAGGGCAAAGTTAGCCACAATCCAGCCTAATGCAGCAATGCATGGGGTTTTTTATTGGTCGAACGACGAGAGTCGTTCGCTTTATGCGTTCCGTGAAAGTTACAAATGCCATCCTTGGCATTTGCCATAGGCTCCCTTTGGTCGTGCTGAATTGTTCCGGACAATTCAGTCGACAAATTGCCAGGAGCAATTTGGTCCGCCAAAGGCGCCCGAAGAGTTGCGTACATGGTTGTACGCAAGACATTCCCGCAACAGAGTAAAGTTAGGCACAAAGTAATCTAATGCCAATGCATCAGTTCGTTTTTGCTCGAACCCGATCTAGTCCTCGGCTGAATTTAGTAGGTTGGAAAGGGCATCGCTCAACGTTGAATACCTAAACTCAAAACCACTCTCTCTCAACTTGCTAGGCACCACACGCTGACTATCCAATAACAAACAAGAAGATTCACCTAGCAAAAGCTTTAAAACAAATTCAGGAACTGGAAATAGTGCAATGCGGTTCAATGTACTGGCTAATGTTTGAGTGAACTCTTTATTTTTTTCTGGTGTAGGGGCCACCATATTCACTGGGCCTGAAACATCTTGGTTTCTTAGTAAAAACTCAAGCGCATTAAGATAATCTTGGTAATGTATCCACGCCATATATTGCTCGCCATTGCCTAACCTTCCACCTAAGTTTAATTTAAAAGGCAGTAACATTTTCGCCAATGCACCTTGGCGATTGCTTAATACAATCCCAGTTCTTAAATTAACAACACGAGTGTATGAGCTAGCTTGGTTAGCCGCAGCTTCCCATTGGGTGCAAAGCTGTGTTGAAAAGCTGGTGTTTTTAATATCGGGATGTTCAGTAAGCGCTTCGTCTCCGCCATTGCCATAAATACCAATGGCGGAACCACTGAGCATGACACTGGGAGGGTTTGCGCTTTTGGTGATTAGCGTAACCAGTTGTGATGTTATTGATAGTCGGCTTTTGGCGATGATGGCTTTTTGTTTATCTGTCCAACGTTTATCTATTATGGGCTCACCCGCTAAATTTATGATTGCATCAAATTCGTCGAGATTATCTAAAGAATCGAGAGATGAAATGCAGTGGATTGCTTGGGGAAACTGTATTCTTGATCTTTCAGGGTTACGAGTGAGTATGGTGAAGGTGTGTTCATTAGAGTGTTTAATAAAAGCCGAGCCTAGAAAGCCGGAGCCCCCTGTCATTAAAATGTTCATACACCCTCCCGTTTAAATTCGCTTTTAAAGATCTGATTTATATATACGGCCGTACTTACCCTAGCAGTAATTAATTTCGTTAAGGAACCTAATGCAGCCGTCAGTCACCCTTATGTGGTTTGAACAAGATCTTCGCTTAAGTGATAACCCCGCTTTAAGCGCCGCTCTGGCTCAAGTTAATGTATTGCCTATTTTCATTTTAGATGAAAAGAATTGCGATAATCTCAAGCTCGGTGGCGCAAGCCGAGTGTGGCTGTATGAATCGCTTTCCCAATTAAATACTCAGCTTAACGGAGCGCTTAACCTCTACCTGGGAGATGCTGAAACCATCATCGAAAATATTTCCCAACGGTTTAATATTACCAATGTGTTCTGGAATCGCCGCTATGAACCCTGGCGTATTTCGCGCGACACAAAAATCAAAAAAAAGTGCAGTGATCTAGGCATTCATGCCAAAAGCTTCAACGGAACCCTATTAAATGAGCCCTGGACCATTTTAAAAGCTGATCGAACGCCTTATAAAGTGTTTTCCCCTTATCACCGCCAATGCATCAAAAAAGGCTTGAAGTTAAATGCGGTTAGCGCGCCAAAGGTGCCGAGCTCTCTGGTCAGAGACGCCCAATCCACTTCGTTAGATTGTTTGCCTTTACAACCAAGCCAACCGTGGGGTGCCTCCTTGCTAAGCCATTGGCAACCCTGTGAGCAGGGTGCGCACTCTATTCTACGTTCGTTCTTAGAGAACGGATTAGAAGGTTATCAAGAAAATCGTGATTTTCCAGCAGTACAATCTGTAAGTAGGTTGTCGCCTCATCTTCACTTTGGCGAAGTATCACCAAGGCAGATCTGCCAAGAGCTTAGCGCCATGCCAGAAAGCCAAAGCAAAGAGGGCTTTATGCGAGAGCTCTACTGGCGTGAGTTTTCATATTACTTGCTGTTTCATTGGCCTAGCCTGCCCAGTCAGAACTTTCAGCCATCGTTTGATCATTTTCCTTGGCTTAACAAAGCCGATCAAATAGGGCGTTGGCAAAAAGGGCTGACAGGCTTCCCGATTATCGATGCAGGAATGCGCGAGCTTTGGCAAACAGGTTATATGCATAATCGGGTAAGAATGATCACGGCTTCTTTCTTGGTAAAAAATTTGATGGTCGATTGGCGTATTGGGGCGAAGTGGTTTTGGGATTGCCTAGTAGATGCCGATTTAGCCAATAATAGCGCAAGTTGGCAGTGGGTTGCGGGTTGTGGTACCGATGCCGCGCCGTATTTTCGAATATTTAACCCAGTTACGCAGAGTGAAAAATTTGACCCGAAAGGGCTCTACATCAAACAGTACTTGCCTGAGTTAAAAGCTTTGCCGATTAAATATTTATTCCGACCTTGGGAAGCCCCAGAAGATGTTCTGGCTATGGCTCAAGTCTCATTAGGTGACACTTACCCAAAACCAATGGTCGATTTAAAAGCAAGCCGTGAGCGGGCGCTGCTTGCCTACAAGAACATTTCTTGACTGAGTTTTAAGAATTTAAGCGATTTTAGTTGTATTTTTGTGGAAGTTCCTCGGTTTTAAGAGCGGCTTGCTTATCATTTGCTCATATCAACTAAAATTAAGTTATAGTTATTAGATGGGAAGCAATCTTCATTCTTTTTTAGAATTTGGTTAATGGGCATTTAATAAGGCATAAGTAATAAAGTATGAGCAGTATTCAGGCATTTTGTAAATTTATATTCGTATTACTTTGCACGGTATCTACTATTGCAGCGACTGAAGCGTTTCCGCATGAGAATTCACTTACTTTAGTTAATGATCGCTTATTTTTGTATGCGTCAGCAAATTCAACCTTGGATGCAGAGCTCGCATTTGAAACTTTTAAGCAAGGGCACTTTGCTGAAAATACAAAAGGCAAGGTAAGCCTTGGCTTCACCCGGAAAAACATATGGGCGGTGTTGCCTGTTAACAATACCAACGAAGCGACTGAGTCTAGAGTGATCAGGATCGATAATGCCTGGTTAGATACCTTGGATGTTTATTTTTTTTCTAACGATGCTTTACAAAAAAAAGTGTCACTAGGCGATAATATTCCATTTTCGCAACGAGAACGTAGCACCCGAATGCCTTCGGTGGAATACGAGTTTCCGGCCGGACAATCTTATGTACTCTTTCGGTTTCGTTCACAAGATCCGATGGCGTTTCCAATGTACATTGGCAGTGAGCCAGCCATGCAATCAGAATTTGCAAAAAATGCCTATTTATATGGGGCAATGTACGGTGGCTTGCTCATCCTGCTTATTTACAATTTAACACTTTACGCCTATGTGAGAGAAATTCGCTACTTACTGTACCCAATCTACTTATTTGCGTTTACTGCATTTAATTTCACATATACAGGACACGGTTTTTGGCTAGTGTGGCCAGACTCAGTAGCCATTCAACAATGGCTAATGCCCATTTTAATGTTTGGCTATATTTTTTCAGCCGTGGTCTTCACGATAGGTTTCCTCAATACCCGTACTTTTTTGCCGGCCTTATATGACAGTAGGCTTCGAATATATGGTGCTTTAATTGCCTTAGCTGTACTGCTATTTTTGTTTGGGAGTCGAATGGTCATTGTTTTGGTTCAGTTGGCCATTTTATCAATGTTAACCTTTGCGATGCTTTTTACTGGGTATCTTGCCTATAAAAACAAAGATCCTATGGCGAAATTCTTTATTCCAGCGATACTTATGGGCACTGGGGGTGCCTCTTTTTCTAGCTTAGCAACCTGGGGCGTTATTCCGTTTTCTCAGGCTGCGTTTAGAGGGATAGAGGTGGGCATGATGCTTGAAATGTCATTGCTATCTATATCACTAGGATTTAATTTTAAACTCGCCCAAGACGCTCGTAAACACGCAGAAAGTAATGCGAGGTTAGATCCACTCACTAATCTTTATAACCGGCGAGCTTTTATAGAACTGGTGCAACCCAGTTGGGAATTAGGAAAGCGAAATAACACGCCAATGTCTATTTTATTGATGGATCTTGATTGGTTTAAAAAGATAAATGATCAATTCGGACACGCCACCGGGGATGAAGTACTTGAACGGGTCGCAAAAGAAATAAAAAATCGCGTTCGAGATTCTGATATTCCATTACGTTGGGGTGGTGAAGAGTTTCTGATTTTTCTTCCAGATACCACTCAAGAGCAAGCAAAGCAGTTAGCTGAAGAGCTGCGCAAAAAAATTGAACAAGTCGCCATACCAAATGGCGAAGCAGTGACTACGAGCATAGGAGTGGTCAGTGCATTACCCACTCAAGTCGAACTAGAAAAACTTATATCCATGGCTGATGAATCTCTTTATTTGGCGAAAGAGGAAGGCAGGAATAGAACTGTTGTGCATAGTTCTGTTGAAAAATTATAAGAATCGAGAACCCATTTTTAAATAAGCCCTTGAGGCTGCCTTGAATTACGTCTATCTTTAAATAGTCTAATTTAGGTTGTCAAAATAACAAGAGGGTTTCAAATGAAGAGCCAAGGGTTAAGGTTTCTGGCTGCAGTCTTTATTTTACTAGCAAGCTGTATAGCTATGGCTGCAGCAGAGACAAAGCGCACTATGCATTGGCAGAATGTAGTTGACCATTTTTTGGCAGGTCGCACTGTAGATGCCGTTAAAGCCGCTGAATTGTGCTCAGCCACTGATGTTTTTTGTGCAAAATATACCGAAATCCACTTGATGCCGATGTTCGGAGACATAAATGTACGAATCCGAATTGAAAGCCTTCGTGAACGTTTTGGAACAGAGTATGAAGTCGCTTTAAAAAATGGCGTGGCCGATGCTATGGCATTGGATGCTTGGCAAAAGCTAAATTTGAACCACTCCTCAGAGCCTAATTTTAATGAAAACTTAAAGTTATTAGACCCACTTTTAGAATATGACCATGATTTAGCCTGGTACCTCGCAGGCTATTTGCGTAGCTACGAAAATAATTCTATCTATAGCAGAGATGGGCTTCCTTATTTAATAAAGGCCTCAGAGCTAGGAGTTCTAGATGCAATGGTCAAAGTGGCTGGATTATACGCTTGTAGAAAGTGTGCGGGCCAGCCTAACGACCAGCAAGCCTACCTGTGGCTAAACCAAGCAATAGTTTTAGGTTTTGCACCCGCCATGACAGAGATGGGCGCTTGGCTAAGAATAGGCTACGTATGGCCAAAGAATGTTCAGCAAGCCGAAGCCTATTTAAAACAAGCAGAGAAAGCTGGTGACGCGAATGCGCTATGCGAGTTGGGGAAGATGGCCCAACTTGGCGATGGAATGGCAATTGATGTTAAACGCGCTGTTGAGCTCTATCAAGAGGGCCTCAAATTAGGAGGGAATCGATGCGCCAAATATTTAGCGCAGGTCTACGAATTCAATGATCTACCTAGAAAAGGCGATGAAAACGAATTGACGTATTATAAAGAATGCGCAATGACCGGTCGGATCGATTGCGCTCGAGAATGGGCACGAGAGTCGCTCTATATTGATAGTTCACTTTCGTTGAAAGATAACCCAGGCGTTGCTGCACTTAGTGAGTTATCAAAATATGATGAAGATTCAGCACGAGTTCTAGGTGTTTTTTACTTATATCGAAGTGAAGAGGGAACGAAGCAGCTGTCATTCGATGCACTCCAAAGAGCATCGCTAATGGGTTCTCACAAGGCAGCTTACCAAATGATATCGCTGTTAATGGAACATCAAGATGAGTTTGATTCTAAAGAATTAGATAAGCTTCCTGAATTTATTAACAAAGCATTAACTCAAAAAACGCAGAAAAAATTAGTATATACGTTAGCGGATTCCTACTTAAAAGGTACGTACTTTGATAAAGATGTTGAAATTGCACAACAATGGCTTTGGGCTTCACTTTATACAGCAACAGATTCTCAAAGACTTAGGTTGCTAAATCTTATTGAGTCACGTGATTCTTTTATTGATGATGAAGATTTAAAGTGGGCTTTTCGAGCTTTGATAGGCAATGAAACCGACAGTCAGGCAAAAATACATCATTATTTGGGGCGACTTTATAGAGGGCATGACCAGCAAAAAACAGTAGCTTATCGTGAGTTTTCTAAATTACTTCCAAAAACCAGCAATAAATCAATTGAAAACGTAGCACTTGCTTTGGTTCATAGTTCAGATGTTCACGATGGCCAGTTTAGTGTTGAAAAATTCGAACGCTATGCGCAAGCGGCATTAGAAAGTAATAAAGGTGAAGTAAACCCGGAATACTACTATTGGCTAGGCTCCATTGCTCATTTGAATAAGTTTAAAATAAAAAATCAAAAACTGGCGGTTAGTTTATTAGAGCGCAGTGATCACCACGGGTACTCCTATTTAGCACGACTATATTTAAGTACTAGTTATGGCATGTTAAATGAGCAACGAGGCCTAGCCATTCTAGAAAAATTGATGAATGCCGATAAAAACTATTCTGGCTCATTCTATCGGGAGTTAGCTGGGTATGGAAAATCTTTGAATCGTCTGGATTTAGCCGATTACTTTTATCAAAAAGCATTACTCGCCGGTGACTTTAGATCAAGAATAGAATTAGACAAATTGTTTAGTTTGTTAAAAGAATCAATTGGCTCTCCCTATAGAGATAAGCTTTATAACGCAATAAATGCTGTCGAAAATGCAAGCGAGCTACCCGATGTGGAGGCCCTAAAAATATTCTACGCTGCAAACCGATTTGAACGTATGGCAATAAATGATAAGGAAATGTTATCTCACGTAATCCGTATTTATGATCAACTTCTAGATCATAATAATTCTAAGATAAAAATTTTAGTGAATGAAGCGTACAGCGAGTTATATTATATGGACAATGCAATAGTTAAGGCTGATCCATTTAAAGAACGACTGCATCTGCTTCATTGTGAAAGACAAAATATATGTTTAGAGGAAAGTACTTTTAGGTTGGCAGTGAATTTTGTTGAAGTCTTTCCTAAAGATTTTCAAAAAGCAAAAAGTCTTATAGAGGAAAACGAGCCAAAGTCTCCGAAGTCTTTACAGTATTTATTGAAATATCACGCTGTAAAAAATGATAAAGAAAGTTGGTGGCGTACAATGTACTCAAGCAAACTATTTAAGCGAGATCAACGTTTTTTTATGTACTTAGCTAGATACAGACCAAAGACAGTTACTCGAGATGAGGTTTGGGAACAGCTGTATTTGATAGAAGGATCAGTTGAATATCAGGTTTATGCGTTACGAGTACTAATGAATGATGAATCACTTTTGCCAGTAAACGAACAAGAAAAAGAACAGATGCGATTAATGATCAGTGGTACTGAGTACGAAGATGGAAAAACTGCAAGCTATTTGTTAGGAGGTGAAAAGTGAATCCTACTATTTTTAAGTTTGTAGTCGCAATCTCATTGTTAGGAACAATGAATTTTTCTTTTGCTAATGGAGTTCCTTCTAGTGTAAGTACACAGGTCGAAGAGTTAGGAGTCCGAACATACCGTTTAAACCTAACCGCTCTGGGTGGTGACAATGATGGATCTGTTCAGGCATGGCGAGAGAGTGCGCAGGATCTTTGTCGAAACCCAGATTGGCTAGGAGTACCAACTGATCCTGTGTCTTTTTTATCACCTACTCGAAGCGCTTCTAAATCATCAGCAACTAAGGCCGCTTTAGTAACTCGAACGTTAACAGGCGTTGTCTTTTGTTTAACAGGATTCTCGGATAGCCGTGAACAAGGAAGTGATGCTCAATTTAAGCAGCTAATTGAAATGCCCTTATCGGAATTCAATCTCCCAATAAATACTACTTTGTATAGCATGCTCAGAGATGAAAAATATCAGTTGCTACTTACTACTTTGGAGGGATTGTTTGAAAAATATCGGAATGGAGAACTAGAAGAGTCCACAATTAAGGCGCTCTATTCACAAATTCTGCTAAATGACCCGAATCAAATAGTGAAATTAGAAAAATTAGTCTCTCAGTACCCGGATTCAGCTGTTGGTTACCTATTGCTGGCTATGTCGAATAGGGATCTTGCGTGGGATTTCAGAGGGTCTGGCTTTTCCATGAACGTAGTGGAGGATGATTTTCAAATTTTTAAGGAAAAAATGAAGCTAGCGAAGGACTATATTGATAAAGCCAGAGAAATTGATCCAATGCTGCCATTGGTATGGGCAAAAACAATCGATATTTACAAGGGTATTGGAACATCAGAAGCCTATTTGGCTATTCCTATTTTTCGCGAATCTTTAGAATATCAGCCTGGTTCGGTAGAAACGCATTTTTCTTTTTTTCACTATTCACTACCAAAATGGCATGGAAGTGAAGATATATTAAAGTGGCTCATTGAAGATACTAAATCTCGCTACGCAATAAACCAAGATTTAATAGTGTTAGAGGCACTGTATATAGATTATGAAGGGTGGAAACTATCGCAACGAGGATTGCATGAGAAAGCCCGAGAAAAGTATCAAGAAGCCATTGAGGTTTACTCTCACCCAGCAATTGTAAGCTCCCAAATTTCCACGGCGTTTCGTTTTGGTGAGTTAGAATTAGCGCAGCAATATATTACAGAGTCTCTTGAACGCAATCCAGGAAGTTCTGGTTTGTACGGTAACTTAAGGTACATAGCTGTTGAGCAGAAAAACTATTTTGATGCTGCAAAGTTTGCTTATGCCGAGGCATTACTGGATAAACAGGTAACCGAACCGTTGTACTTAAGAGTTAGAATTTTTATGGCGTATCGACGATATAATGATGCATTAGCAGAGTTGAATGAGCTTTTAAAGCGGGATACAGAAAATAGCTTAGCGATACAGCAATTGATAGCAGAGGTAAATTACCAAAAATCTATCAGGGATGAGTCCTTGTAGTTTAATTAAGCTGCACTTATTATTGAGAGTTGGAGTAGACAATGATTTGGCTATAGTCAAAAACAACTGCAGGTGTATTTAATATTTGAATGATTGAGGCGTAGTGCTCAACTTTTTGTGTAGAACAGTCTTGCTGATTCGCTAAAAGCGCCTTTCTAATAGAGGAAGTCATTGTGGTTGAACCGGATGGAGGTATTGCGAGCCTGTTTGTTGCCCGAGGTAAGCATGGCGTGGGTGGAGAATAGGCTATAGATAATAACAGGCTAGCCTAAACAAAAGTGGCTATCGTACCAATGCACGAATAGCCGCATGAGAAATAACATTGCGGTCTTGCATTAACATTTCAGCCCTATTTGGTTTCGGGCTGATTACGCCTTCTTGCAACACGGTCGCCGAAAAGCCGGCTTCGTTGGCACCGTTATACGTAAACACCACGCATTGTTCCGCAGCTTGGCCGCAAAGGATTACAAAATTAACATTTAGGCTTTGTAACGTTTCCTTCAGGTTAGTTTTGAAGAATCCATTTGAGTAGTGCTTTTCTATGTGTAAATCAGAAGGGTCTACCGTTATATCGCTAATTATCTTTAACTCTTGCTCGTTAAGTTCATCTGCTTCGCTTACGTCACGGATATGTATGACGGGTTGCTTTGCCGAGCGCATCAACTGGCTACAATAGTTTATGACTTCGCAAGCTGTTTTTACATCGTCCGTTTGCGTGTACTCTTCTATAAATGCATTTTGCATATCAATAATTAATAGAGCACTAGCCATTTCGAGCCCCTCGCTTTTGCTTGTACATTTCGGCATCGGCTTGTTCTATCATGGCTTCCATTGGTAACTCGCTGTAGTGGTTAAAGTGAGCCACACCGGCGCTGTATTCAATGTTGAATGGCTTATCATTGGCTTTGTTTAAGATGTCGATATTTCTTTTTAGGCGTTCTAGAACGGCTTTTACTTTTTGATCGTTGGAGTCTGTGATGAGAGCTACAAATTCATCTCCACCCCAACGGCCAGCTACATCGCATTCTCGGATGGTATCTAAAAGTACTTGCGCAAATTTTTTAAGCACATAGTCACCTTCGTGATGGCCATAAGTATCATTAATGGCTTTAAATTTATTTAAATCAAATAAAATGGTGGTGAGAGACATCTCTTTACGGCTGGCAAATTTCCGCGTGTGCTCAGCGAGCGATAAAAAACCGCGCCTGTTTGAAATTAGAGTGAGTTCATCGAGGGTGGCCATTTGAATGGAGCGTACTTCTTGCTCGATCATGGCCCCTAAATCTCTAAGCAGCTGTTTATCTTCTTCATCCATTTCGCGCGGCTTGTCATCTATGATACATAAGGTACCAATGTTTATACCTAACCTTAGTTTTAACGGGTAACCCGCATAAAAACGAATATTGGGGTTTTCAGTCACTAACGGATTATCGTGAAACCGCTCATCTTCGATGGCATTGGGGACAATGAATATTTCATCGCCGTTAATGGCATGACCACAAAATGAAATGTCTCTAGGCGTTTCAGTAGCATCTAATCCTTGTTTAGATTTGAACCATTGTCTGTTTTCATCAACTAGGCTAACGAGTGAAATAGAAACACCGAACATTCGCTTTGCCATTCTAGTGATGCGGTCGAACCGTTCTTCGTGGGTTGTGTCTAAAATCTCAAGCGTTTTAAGCGCATGTAAGCGTTCGGCTTCGTTTTCTGGATAATTAGGTGCAATCATAGCAGGCCTCTATTTTACGTTATGTATCTTAAAGCAATTTTTACCGGCTGCTTTGGCTTGGTAAAGCGCTGCATCGGCCTCATTTAAAAGTAGGTCTTTATCGGGCAGTTCCGCTCCGTCATAAATTGCTATGCCAACACTGACAGAGTAGATGATTTTTTCGGGTTTTTCTTGTTTATTTGAAACGGTTACATGGAATTTATCTTTTTGAGAGGCTAAGCGTTTACCTACGTGGTTTGCACCTTCTTTACTGATAAGCCCCACAGCAAAAGCAAACTCTTCACCACCGTATCGGCAATAGACATCACTGGAGCGAAATAATTTTTTCAAACGCGCTGCGAAGTCAGATAATACTGCATCGCCAATTGCGTGGCCGTAGGTATCGTTGACTTTCTTAAAATCGTCTAGATCTATCATCCCCATGGCAAAAAATAACTTTTGGCGTTGGCACGTGGCGATTAGCATTTGCGTTTGGTCTAAAAAATTTCGCCGGTTAGGAATATTTGTCAGAGGGTCGATGTAGGCAATGAGCTCTAATTTTTCTTTGGTCCTTTGTAACTCAAAAGAACGTCTTTCGACCAGTTTCAATAGATCTTTTTTTATAGCTTTCAAATCTTCATTCTTACGCTTAAGTTGTTCTATTAAAAATTTCCGTTCAGAAACATCACGCTCAATCGCAGCAAAGTGGGTTACTTCCCCGTACCCACTTATCAGAGGAATAATACTCATTTCAACCCAATAAGGGCGGCCTGATTTATCGTAATTCAGCAATGTCTCCGTTACGGCTTCTTTGTTTTCTAAGGCTGTTCGAATTCTGTCTTTAGACTCTTTGCTGGTTAATTCACCTTGTAAGATTCTGGGTGTCTCGCCAATGGCCTCACTTGCACTGTATCCTGTGAGCTTCTCAAAGGCGTCATTTACGTAAATGATTTTTGGTCCGAGAGGGTAAGCTATCTCACTTGCGTCGGTTACGATGACTGCATCTTGGGTGTTTTCTAGAATATCTTGGTAAGAGAATAAGTTTTTAGCGTCTGAAATATCGTTGAAAGTTACTACTATAAATTGGCTTTCAGAATTACCTTGGCCTTCTTTATAAGCGTTAACTTTAAACCAACGAATCTGCTCAGAGTCTTCCTGCTGTAGCCCTATGATGTCGTCTTTTAAATCTTGGTTTGTACGCTTAACTTTATTGACGGGGTATTGTTCAACCATTAACCGCTTGCCATCTTCATCAACAAAATACCATTGTGGGTCCCATGAGTCTTTGCCAATAAAGGATTCGGTATCTAGTTCAAGCAGGCGCGTTGCCGTTGAATTGGCGTACACAATTTCGGTGTCCCATTTGTGGATAACAACACCAATGTAGGCATTTTCTAGCAATCGCTGCAAACTAAGCCCACTGATATCGCTCATGACCACTCCAATTTTCATACAGTGGTTAAAGCATAGACCATTTCTGGGAAAACAAGTGTTTACTTTAGGAGGAAAAGGGTTTTTCTATATGGGGGGATGAAAAGGGGCGGCAGCCCCTAGTCGCAGCCTAATTAGACCGCTGCAATGACGCTCATTTCAACCAACAACTCTGGGCGGGCCATCTTTGCTTCGACGCAAGCACGGGCAGGGGCTAAACCTTCGGGTACCCATGCATCCCAAACAGCGTTCATGCCTTGAAAGTGCTCCATTGAGCTTACGTATATAGTGACAGATAACAACTTAGTTTTGTCTGAGCCAACCGAAGCTAACAGATCATCAATCTTCGCCAAAGTAGTCTCGGTTTGGCCAGTAATGTCTGCACTGGCATCGGCCGCTACCTGGCCGCATAAGTAGACGGTATTATTGTGAATAACGGCACGGCTCATACGTTGCTTGGTTTCAAAGCGCTTAATAGACATGGTTTTTCCTTATTTGTGGGTCGATGTGGGGCAGCCCTCTCTGTTTTTTTGAGAGATGGCTCGCTTATGATCATTATCCCATAGGTTCTATACTTGGGAAAAATCAAATTTAGACAGGTGCTTATGAATGTTGGTCGTAGATTAATGTCTACGAAAAAAAAGAGGGCGCACAGAATGCGCCCTGACACGTTTAAGCGGCTTTATCCGCCTTACTGTGCGATTTAGTTTTGGTGTCATGCTCCAAAACGTTGTCGCTACGGTTTATGACAATGGTTTTTGGTTTCATGGCTTCTGGAATCTCTTTAACAAGATTGATTCGAAGTAAACCATTCGCCATTTCTGCTCCTGTTACTTCAACATAATCGGCTAGGCTGAATTTGCGTTCAAAGGTGCGATTCGCTATACCTTGGTAAAGGTATTTCTTCTCTTCGCTGTTGCTTTTTTCACCTTTAATAATCAACACGCTTTTTTCAACCTGAATATCGATTTCGTCTTCAGAAAACCCTGCAACCGCTAACGATATCGCGTAACTGTTCTCGTTATTCGATTCGATATTGTAGGGCGGATAGCCGTTGGTAGTAGGCTCGGTTGAAAGTGCATGATCAAGGATCGATGCCAATCGATCAAAGCCAATAGTACTGCGGTAAAGGGGTGTTAAATCAACTGCATTCATAATATATCCTCCATAAAGAAGCAAAATAGAATAAAAACAATTAATGATGACAGACCCTCTTAATAGACGAACCTGTCACAAGGTGAAACTAGGGTTGAGTCGTAAATTTTCAAGGGGAGCATTTATAAAAAATGGTTATGTGAAGGCGCACTTTAATGACTTTTAAGATGGGTTATCACTTTCACTGCCGGTTACCATTGAAACATAGAAGCACGCGTATTTAATACCGATACTGACGTATGTTGGCTGCTGGCACGACCTGCGATACCGTAGCAAACATGCAATGGCAGCAGGTGCTCTTCTCTAGGGTGGCAAAAACGAGCGTGTGGCGCTTGGTCCCAGTTCGCCAGTCGCGCTTGTCCAGTGTTGGTATTGATATGTTGAACGGATTCGATTAACCACTCATCAAACGCAATATTTTTTTGGCTGTCGGGGTCTAGTGCCGGGTTGAAAAACGCTTGCATATTATGAAAGGAAAACCCTGAGCCAACGATAAGTAGATCTTTCCACGGCAAGCGCTGCAGGGCTTCACCCATTTTTAAGTGTTGTTGTGCATCTAAGGTCTTCAGTAATGAAAGCTGCACGACTGGGATGTCAGCCTTTGGATACATTAACGTCAGTGGAACAAAAACACCGTGATCAAAGCCTCGGTTTTCATCCAGCTCTGCATCTATACCTGCTTTTTGCAAAGCATCAAAAATGATTTTGGCTAACGCGGGTTCGCCCGGAGCGGGATAAGTTAATGAGTAGGCCGCCTCTGGAAATCCGCTGTAGTCGTAAAGTAAGGGTGGATGAGCCGCTGAAGTGATCGTAGCTTTGTTTGCTTCCCAGTGTGCGCTGACGACCAATATAGCGCTGGGTTTTTTGATACTGCAGGCCATATTAATTAATTGGCTATTCAACTCTTTATGAGAAGGGTCACCTAAGAGAGGCATTGGACCACCACCGTGCGCAATATACATGATGTTCTGGTTAGCTAGCATAGTGCCTCCGCATAAAATATGAAGTCAGCCACTTGGCCGACTTCGATGTTAAATGGTTATTTCAATTTATCGCTGATTAACTTATCGAGCGATAAAGCTCCTGCGCCTTGAACGGTAAGCGCTGCTGTTGCGGCTAAGAGAGCCAGTGCATATTCGTAGCCGTTACTTGTTAGTAAGAAACCGTTGCTAAAGTGAACCCAGAATATAGCAATGACCATTGTGAATGCGCCTACTAAAGCTGCTGGGCGTGTTAACAAGCCTACAATAAGGGCAATTCCGCCAAAAAACTCCGCGCTGCCCGCTAAAAGTGCCATCAAGTATCCCGGTGCCAAGCCAATGCTTGCCATCCATTGGCCGGTGCCGTCTAAACCGTAGCCACCAAACCAAGCAAACAGTTTTTGCGCGCCATGTACGGCCAAGATAATACCGATAGGGATGCGTAAAAACGTGGCGGCTAAACCGGCCTTTGTATCAATTAATGCAATTAATGTTTGTTTGTTCATCTGTGTTCTCCAAAATTTAGTGATAAATCAGGCTCTTGCGAACCGTTGTTTACGTTGAGCGGTAGATTACTGTTGTTTTAAATGTAGATAAATAGGCTGAAAGTTGATTAACTACCAACAAATAGTTGGTAATGACTGAGAGAAAACTAAAAATGGATAAAATTGATGCAATGCATGCCTTTATTGCCGTGGTGAACGAAGGCAGCTTTACCAAAGCTGCAGACAAGCTAAATACGTCCAATCAAATGGTGAGTAAGCAAGTTGCTCAATTAGAAAGCCACTTAGGGGCTCGCTTATTTAATCGAACAACTCGCAAAGTTCACCTAACAGAGGCGGGGCAACAATGCGTGCCCTTAGCCCTAGAAATATTAGAGCGTTTGAATGATATGGAAGGCAGCCTTGGAATGCTTGTGGATCAAGCTCAAGGGTTATTGCGCATAAGCGCTCCTGTTTCTTTTGCTACGCGCTATTTAACACCCTTAGTCAGGGAGTTTAAGCTGCAAAACCCTTTGGTGGGTATCGACATTCAAGTCAGTGATCGTAAAGTAGACTTAGTTGAGGAGGGATATGATTTAGCGTTGCGTATTGGCCATTTAAAAGACTCGTCTTTGGTGGCTAAAAAAATTGCGCCTATTAACTTAGTGATGTGTGCATCGCCAAGTTATTTGGCAAAGGAAGGCGAGCCTAACCACCCTAACGAGTTGAATCCTAAACACTATTTACGTTATAGCTATATGGAGCATTACGCTTCGTCAACGGCCCTTATGGCAGCGTTAAACAAAGCCAGTAAAGAGAGCGGTTCTATTTTTTCGGCTAACATTGGCGATGTATTGGTGGATGCTGCCATTGCAGGGGATGGCTATGCATTGCAACCAACCTTTATGGTTGCCGAGGCCATAAAAAATGGGAAACTCAAGGTGTTTTTAAAAGATTATCAACCACAACCGTTAGGGCTTTACGTGGTTTATCCGCATCGAAAACTGCTGGCAAGTAAGTTGCGTAAATTTATTGATTTTATTAATAATTACTATGGTGCGCCGCCGATTTGGGATCGCTTTGTTTGATTTTTTCTGCAAACTAGCGGCTAGTTGTTGTGGAGTGACGTTCATGAAAGCCGCTGCATTATAATAGTTTTCAGTTCATTTTGCGTTAATTCGATCGGATTTGTCTTCATGCTGTTTCCACCACTTTCTGAGGCGATTTTATCTACATCTTCCTCCACCATGCCAAAAGAATTCAGTGTTGGGATGTTAAGTTTATGTGTCCAATGATCTAGTGAGTTTATTAACTTTGTAAGCGCTTCGGCATTGTGAATGGTGCTGGGGTTTATCATTCGGCCGATGTTTGCATAACGAACGAGAGCGTTGTCATTAGGAGATCTGCTTTGTAACGCCGTAATATTCGCTTCGGTGACTGCAGCCAGCAAGGTTCCGCAAGCCACGCCGTGAGGAATCGGATAATGTGCCCCCAAGGGTGAAGCAATGCCGTGTACGGCCCCTAAGCCAGTTTGAGCTAGGCATAATCCCGATAACATCGATGCGTAGGCTAGGTGATCGAGTCCAGCAAGATCAGCCTCCTGGTGAAAGTTAAACCCTTTTAAGAAGTGTTCAATGCCGCTTAAGGCTAACGCATCGGTCAATGGATTGCTGCGAGTGGAAGTATAAGATTCTAACAATTGGGTAAAGGCGTCCATGGCATTGGCGATCAACTGCGGGCGCGGGCAGCTTTCGAGTAATGTTGAATCGATAATGGCCACCTGTGCGGTCATTTGCTCATCACGGAACGACTTTTTAAAGCCTTGTTCGGTGTCACTGAGCACGGCATTTTTAGTCATTTCACTGCCTGTGCCCGCGGTTGTCGGCACTGCTATGAAGGGAATGGTAGGACCGCTAAAAGTAATACCTTTCCCAACGCCTTCTAAGTAGTTCATCACTGAACGGCCGCTGGGTAATAATGCGGCAACGGCTTTTGCAGCGTCGAGAGGGCTGCCTCCTCCAATACCAATGACCACGGCAATGGTTTCTTTTTTATACTGAGCAACAATTGCGTCCACTTGACCAGGAGTAGGCTCGCCGCTAACGCGCTCCAAATGAACATCTATATTGAGCTCGTCTAAAGAGCGTTTTAGTACTGACCATTGTATTGATTGAGTGAAGGATTGCCCTCCGGTGATTATTAATACATTAGAGCCAAATGACTGTATTTCTGCAGGCAATTTACTGAGTTCACCAGCCCCAAACAGAATGCGTGGTAATCTAGAGATTGAAAATGGCGTGAGCGAATTTGGCGTTTTTGTAAGCATTAAAAGTACTCATCAATGTCAATCAATGTTGCGTTGGGTTGTACATTATCTAATTTTGTTCAAAATAAAAAGCGCGGCCTGTTCGACAAGCCACGCTTTTGTATAACGCTCATCTTAAGTGCGTGTGACTATTATTTTAATCCCATACAGTTAGCGTAGTAGGTGGTAGTGGCAGGCCAGTCGGAGAATATGCCTACAACTCCGACCTCTTGTGCGAGCACATCAACAACTTCATACATGTCGCCATCGTCGTCAATTGCATCTTGTATCGTTTGATAATACCAGCCACCACCGTTTTGCAAGAGCCCTGATCGTTCTAATGACCAAGTTATAATGTTTAAACCGGCATCGTTCGCTGCGTTTGCATATTCCGATGGCACAATGTCATTATTGCCATTAAGTGCGAGCAATGTCCAAATAGGGGGCGCAATATATTGAATACCCTGGTCTGCAAAAGATTCCATATTGTCAATTCTAGATTGAACTTCTTCAGCACTGCTGGCACCGTCTAAGAAAACAGCTTGGTTACCAAACGCTGGTTCGTTTTCAATCCAATATTTAACATCATCAATGTTAAATGACTGAGCGAATACATCTCTAGGACGAACACCGGCCTCTATATATTCGTTTATCATTTGTTGGGCATAGTCTTGTTGTGTGTAGGTTCCTTGGTAAGGCATTTCAACTGACGCAGACTTTAACTCTGGCGTCATTTTTACACCTAATTCCTTGAATAATTCGATACTTTCTTTATGGCTCATTAAAGTGCCGTTACCCGAATATAGATCTGTACGCCAGGCTGCTGTTGCATTGACATACTCTTCAACGGTTCGCGCAGCAGGGTTTGCTGCATCCATTTTGCCTTTTAAGGTTTTAAATTCAGCTAGGGTGATGTCCGTAGTTTTGCAGGTTGCGCTAGCCCGTTCAGTTAAATTTCCATTTTCATCATATTTCGCAGGCGTAAACGGAACGGAGCATTTTTCAGCCAAGGGAGTTAATAAAATATTCGTTGTTGTGTGCAGATCACTTTGAGAGTGCCTGCACACTAACTCTTTATCTTTGGTGAACGTAACATCACACTCAATAATACCCGCGCCCATGCGCGCCGCAGCTAAATAAGATTCTTTGGTGTGCTCAGGGAATTGCATTGGCGCACCACGGTGACCTATAGAAAAGGTCGACACTTTAGATTTCTTATTTTGACACGAAAGTAGCTTGTTTTTCAGCGAGCTTTCTTCCATGTCGTTGATCAAATAGTACGGCCTTACACCTACTTCGATCCCTGAATCGGCAAACAGGTGTTGCGATACAGATACGGCTCCCAGCGCCATTAGGCATAAGCTTAATATTGGCTTTTTCATTTAGTTTCCTCTCTTTAGTTTATTATTGCTTTTGAACGAAACTCTCATAACAGTTTGGCTGGTACCGCTTGCTCCGTGCTTGAACTGTGTACGATTGGGTCGATTCTATGCACTTGGTCAACAAAAAGTCTATTAGACCTAGGTCTCTAATCGTTCCTTAGGCTCATTTTGAGTGCTCGTTGGCAACTTTAAAAACTATCTCATGGTGATACTAAAGTTTTATGAAGGCTGGTGGAAAATATTGGCGGTAAAGGGTGAAGCGATCGCAGCTTATGATTTCACTGCGATGCTTGCTAGATGATTAGACTATAGAATACAGTTTACTTAGGTTCTTCAGGTGACACTAAGCTCACTATTTCCCAGTCTGGTTTTATGGTGAGTTCGCTACCTAGGTTATTTATGTAAGTTCTTCCGTTAGGGTCGATAGAGCATAGCGGAATGGCTCGATTGCCATATTCTTCTTGGTAGTCTTCAAAGGTAAACGCTTCAGAAATTTTGGTTGATTTTATTGTCGCGCCTTTCGACATTAGGCTGGCCAGCTTGCTGTAGGTAACGCCCTCTTTAAATAACCCCAGTTTTTTTGCATAGCTTTCGGAGACTTTGTGGCTGGCTGTTTTTGATTGCTCGCCGTGGGTGAGGCCAAAAACCTTGCCTTTGCCAATGATATCTTCAAAGTGGTATGTCACTAGCGGGTTAAGTTGTTTATAAGGTGATAACACCAGTACTTTTCCATAGCTCGATAGCTCCAACGTTAATCGCGCATGCTCTGAAATAGGGTTGCCATAGTAGGTGTCTAAGTTATCCATTCGAGCTTGGCGAATGGCATCCCAGTTGGTGTCGGCGAGCAATACATTGATGTTTTTCTCTTTGAGTAATTTCGCGAAAGCTCGGGCAAAACTGCTTGCGCCAAAGATTAATACGCCAGAAGGCGAGGGGGCAGTAACCCCAAGCATTCGGGCAATGGGTTTAGCTGTTAAGCTTTGTAAAAATACGGTGGTGACAATCACTAAAAACACCATGGGAACCAGCAACTCGGCGCCGTCAAACCCCAGTGCTTCTAATTTTAATGCAAAAAGCGAAGATACGGCTGCAGCAACAATGCCTCTAGGCGCTATCCAAGAGATGAGTGCGGTTTCTCGCCACGTTAAATCGGTGCCAATAGAAGAAATAAATGCGCTGACGGGCCGAGCGATAAACAAAATAACTACTAATAAAACCGCAGCGCCAGAGCCTATGGCTATGATAGAAGCTAAATCGATACGAGCCGCCAGTAAAATGAACAATCCTGATATGAGTAAGACACTGAGTGTTTCTTTAAATTCGAGAATATCGCTGACATCCAGGTCTTTACTATTTGCCATCCATATCCCCATGACGGTCACGCATAATAATCCAGATTCATGGGCTAAGGCGTTCGAAAGGGCAAACGCCCCCAGCATAATGGTTAAAACGGCTGTGTTAGTTAAATAATGCGGGATCCAGTTCTTGCGTAAGACCCAAGACAGCGCAAAACCGACGGCCGCGCCAATGCCAAAACCGCTCGCCAATACCATCCCAAATAGTTGCAATGTGTGTTGCAAGGGCTGGGCAGAAGCAATGATGAATTCGAACACCAAAACCGCGAGCAGGGCACCTACTGGGTCAATAATAATACCCTCCCAGCGTAAAATGTTCGCGACTTTAACGGATGGCCTGACCGTTCTGAGCATGGGCACGATAACGGTTGGACCGGTTACTGTAATAATCGCGCCGAACAAAAAAGCCATTTGCCAACTTACTCCAAGTGCAAAATACGCCGTCGGTGTAATGACCCCCCAGGTTACTAAGGCTCCTACAGAGCATAAGTTTCGTACCATCGAACCATGGTGGCCGAGATCTTGAAACCTTAGAGTGAGGGCACCCTCGAATAAAATGATGGCGACCGATAGTGAAATGATCGGGAACAATAAATCGCCAAATAATAAATCGGGGTCTAATACAGAAAAGACGGGTCCTAGCAGAATACCTGCAACCAAAAGCGGCAAAATGGCGGGTAGTTTCAGTCGGTAGGCTAAGAGTTGGCAAAGAATTGACACAATGCCAACGCCAACGAGCAGTAAAAGTGGGTCCACGTTAAATCCTTTAAAATTTGGGCTTATTGACCAGTATTAGACGATATACAGCACATAGCAAGGTGTTGGCGAAATGACTCGGTAAGTAACTCCTACTTAAGTAGGGGAAAAGAACGCTTGAAAGAAGTCACTTAACTCTTTAAGGTGAAACATGAATCAGTCGTCAGGTTTGGTTGTGGAATCGTTAAAAGAACTCAGTCAGGTGCTTGTGCCTAAAACTCAGCGCGGCAAGTTAACGCTAGAAAAGATATTAAATGCAGCTGAAGTAGAGTTTGGTGAGAAGGGCTTTCATGAAGGCTCAATAACGGGCATCGCTTATCGGGCGGGTATTGCTCAGGGTACTTTTTACCTTTATTTCAAATGCAAAGAAGATGTGCTTCGAGAGTTGGTTTTGTATATCAACCGCACAATTCGCTCATTGCTATCTGAGTCGGTAATTAATATTGAAGATCGCCTAGAGGCTGAAAGGGTAGGGTTGCGAACCTTTTTAAACTACATCCAAGAACACCCTCATTTATATCGCATTTTACAAGAAAGCCAGTTTGTAGACCCTGAAGTTCATAAAGCTTATTACATGTCTTTCGCCCAAGGGTATCAAGAAGCATTGGGTGTGGCGGTCGAAAAAGAATCCATTCGAAAGGGTCAATTAGAAAGTTGGTCATGGGCCATCATGGGCATGATGCATTTTATAGGGCAGCGCTACATTGTTTGGGGCGGTACACACTCATCAGAGGACACCTTGGATGAGGTGGTGGATTCGATCATTGATTTACTCAAAAACGGGTTGAAAAAATGAACCCAACAATTTTGCCTCACTCAATCAGTTTGAACTTGAGCCAGTTATATGGCTCAAGTATAGCGCTGGTCGATGTGGCAACCGGGCGTGAGTGGGATTATCAGGTCCTTTATCTTCAAACCCAAAAGTGGAAGTGCTTTTTTGCAAGCCAGAGTTTAACCGAAGGAGATGTTGTTGTCTGGGTCGCTAAAAACTCAATTGATTTTTTTGCAGCATTGCTTGCCGCGAAAGAAGCATCGATCACGCTCTTACCATTGAATTGGCGAGAATCTCAACAGGTTCACAAACATATAATCACGCTGGCCGAACCGTCTTTAATTTTATACGAAGATCAATTTGAAACCTTGGTAAATAGTTTCCAGCCTGTAGACAGAATAAAAAGTTTTGGCATTTGCGAAATAGATCAAGCGTTAGTAGGCGATGTTGCTTCGATTACCGCAACGGTTAGTCATGAACAAACACCTTGGTACTTGTTATTCACTTCTGGCACCACAGGTGAACCTAAAGCGGTTATATACAATTGGACCATGCATGTGACTAATGTTGACAATGTATTGAGTTTAGTTGAGCTGACAGATCACGAATATAATCTTTCAGCGTTACCGCATTACCATACCGCAGGTATTAATTTATTTGCCATGCCCACGCTCATGCAAGGCGGCTGTGTTCAAGTCTATGCCGAGGCCAATCCTTATCAACTATTAAATGACATGCAAAACAAACCAGTGACGAGCGTGTTGTTTATTCCTACCTTGTTTCAAAAAATGGCGGAGCTTGTTGAGTTTGAACAGGCGGAATTTCCTGTCGACCAATTTAACATTGTTGCCAGTGGTGGCGCACCCATATCAAAAGATCTTTGGCAGCTATGGTTTGAAAAAGGCTTGGTTATTCAAAATGGATGTGGGTTAACAGAATCGGGACCAACGTTGTTTTTGCAAACTAAAGAAGAAGCGCTTAAGCAACCAACGGCAGTGGGTAATGTTGTTAAGCATACGCACGTTAGGTTAGTCGGTCCGGATTCGACTGATGTTGATGAAGGTGAACCGGGTGAAATTTTAATTAAAGGTGAAGCCGTTACTCCAGGCTATTGGCGCAGTGCTCATGCTACGAAATCGTCTTTTTACCGCGGTTGGTTTAGAACGGGGGATGTTGCCCAAAGAGTTGACTCGCAATACCACATCGTTGATCGCATGAATGACTTATTTATATGTGGCGGTGAGTGCGTATACCCCAGCGAAATTGAACTAGTTATCAATCAACTGGATGCCGTAGAAGAAGTGGTTGTCATGGGTGAGCCGCACAGAGTTTGGGGTGAGACGGGTGTTGCAATTGTAGTATGTAAGCCGGGTTTGTTTGTTACTAAAGAGCAAGTATTGGATTTTTGTAGAGAAAACTTGGCACGTTACAAAGTTCCTAAGCGAGTTGAGTTTGCCGATGAATTGCCAAAAACAGCCACGGGAAAAATTAGGCGTGGTTTGGTTCGTAATTGGGTTGCTTAACATCAGCCCTAGATGAAGTTAAAAAAAGCGTAGTAGAAAATAAAAATAACAGGAGAACGACATGAAAATGACGAAACTCGCCACAGCCGCTGGCGTAATGGTCGCCGCACTGGGCACAGCAGCATTTGCAGAGATAAAAATTGGTCACATTTACCCAAGCTCGGGTCCACTCGGTGCCTACGGTAAGCAAAGCCACGATGGTTTGATGCTTGGCCTAGAGTATGCAACCGGCGGAACCATGATGGTAAACGGCGAAAAAATTGTTGTGATCGAAAAAGATTCGCAAGCGAACCCTGAAGTGGGTAGATCAATGCTTGAAGAAGCTTATGCCGATGACGAAGTAGACTTTGCAGTGGGTCCTGTATCCTCAGGGGTTGCGATGGCCATGCTGCCAGTAGCTGAAGAGTATGAAAAGATATTATTTGTTGACCCAGCGGTTGCTGATTCAATTACGGGTGAGAACTCAAACAAATACATTTTTCACTCAGCACGTAACTCAACTCAAGATGCCATAGCCAGTGCAAAAGCAATTGGACGTCCTGGTGTTTCAATAGCAATCTTAGCCCAAGACTATGCTTTTGGTCGTGATGGGGCTCAAGCCTTTAAAGATGCATTGGAAGGCACGGGTGCCAAGGTTGTGCATGAAGAGTATGTACCAACCACAACGACCGATTTTACGGCTTCTGGTCAGCGTATGTTTGATGCACTGAAAGATAAAGAAGGTAAAAAGCTTATTTATACCATTTGGGCTGGGGGAAATCCGTTGGCTAAAATACAGGCGATGAACCCAGAGCGGTATAATATTGAGTTTGCGCTTGCGGGTAACATTTTAGCGGTATTACCCGCTTATAAGCAGTTCCCAGGTGCTGAAGGTGCAACATACTACTACTACGAAAACCCTAAGAATGAAATTAACGATTGGCTCGTGAAAGAGCACTACAAGCGTTTCGATTCACCACCAGATATGTTCACTGCCGGTGGTATGAGTGTGGGTATTGCTGCAGTTGAAGCCATTAAAAAAGCCGGCAGCACTGATGCAGATGCCATGATCAAAGTGTTAGAGGGCATGAGCTGGGAAACGCCAAAAGGCACCATGACATTCCGTGCAGAAGACCACCAAGCATTGCAATCTATGTATCACTTTAAAGTGGTCGTTGATGACGATTACGAATGGGCTCGATTAGAAACCGTTCGTGAAATTAAGCCATCAGAAATGAATGTACCTATTGGTGCAATGAAAAAGTAATCTCAATTAAGGCGCACGCAAAGTGCGCCGACTTCCTTACAATAAAAACAAGAGGTGAATCATGCCAAGTCAAGATTCTTCCCCCGTTCTTAAAACCCAAAACTTAAGTATCCGGTTCGGCGGCCACATTGCTGTTGATCAGGTCAGTGCGGAATTTGAACAGGGAACATTGACGGCGATCGTCGGCCCTAATGGTGCTGGCAAAACGACCTATTTTAATCTCATCTCTGGGCAGCTACCGGCTTCAGAAGGCGATGTCTATTTAGAAGGTCGCAATATATCCAATTGGGCGATCGCAAAGCGGGCCAAGCATGGCGTAGGCCGAGCCTTTCAATTAACTCAATTGTTTCCAAATTTAACCGTCGCTGAAAACTTGACCCTTGTAGTGCAAGCTCGATTAGGGTTTGGACCAAAAATTTGGGCGCTTGCTAGCCGGTTAAATTCAGTAAAAAAAGAAGTTGAATCATTATTAGATACCATCGAGCTAACATCAAAATCGCAAGAGTTAGCAAGAGCGTTGAGCCATGGAGCCCAACGTAGATTAGAAGTTGGCATGATGCTAGCGATGGACCCTAAAGTCATGATGTTTGACGAGCCCACTGCCGGAATGAGCGTAGACGAAGCCCCTGTGCTGTTAGAGCTTATTGCAAAAATCAAAAGTGAAGGGAACCGAACCATTTTATTGGTAGAGCACAAATTGGATGTGATTCGTACCTTAGCCGACAGAATTATAGTGCTGCATAACGGCAAATTGCTTGCCGATGGTAATCCTGAAAAAGTAATGTCTTTAGACGTTGTCCGCCAAGCGTATCTTGGTGAGTTACCCGAATCTGATGAGGTGGCCTAATGACTGCTCAGTTACAGCAAGATGCGCAAGTGCAAGATAACGTATTAACACTAGATTCCGTTCATACGAATATTGCTCAATATAATATATTACACGGTGTCAGTTTCAGCGTACCGCGAAATCAAGTCACCATGTTATTGGGTCGAAATGGTGCCGGAAAAACAACTACCATGCGCACAATCATGGGGTTGTGGCAGGCGGCCCAAGGTAAAATCCAACTGAATGGCGATGACATTCAAACACTTGAAACTGTGGCGATTGCACGTAAAGGGTTGCATTACGTCCCCGAAAATATGGGTATATTTTCCGGATTGAGCGTTGAAGAAAATATTCGACTGGCCACACGGAAAAATAAAATTGATCCAGAACGCTTAGAGTGGATATTTACTTTATTTCCCGCCATGAAAAAGTTTTGGCAGTGGCCAGCGGGGCAATTGTCGGGTGGGCAAAAGCAAATGCTTTCGATAGCGCGCTCAATTATAGAACCATGCGAGCTCTTGTTGGTCGACGAACCGAGTAAAGGGTTAGCACCTTCGATCATAGAGAATTTAATTACCGCGTTTAATCAATTAAAAGAAAACAACACAACAATTTTAATGGTTGAACAGAATTTTAGAATGGCCAGCGTACTAGGCGATCATTTAGCCATTATGGATGATGGTGTCATCGTTCACGAAAGTGATATGGCTTCATTTGTAGCCGATGAAGAAAAGCAATCCGCGCTGCTCGGTCTTTCAATGGAGGCTCACCAATGAATTCAGCGACAAAAAAGTTACCGGCTGGTGAAGCAAGTTCTGCACCTCACCCAACTGAAGAATCTGTTAGTCACACCGAACACTGGAAGCAAAGCCCAACCGTTCAAGCTTTGTTTTTAATCTTAGCTTTTGCGGTAGTTGGCTTTGCACTTATTCGTGATCCTGCAGCTTGGATGACATTAACTGTTGCCGGTGTTGCCATGGGTATGATGATTTTTATTATGACTTCGGGCTTTACACTGGTGTTTGGCTTGATGGATGTACTGAACTTTGGCCACGGTGCCTTTATTTCATTTGGTGCATTTGTAGGGTTTAGCGTCATGCATTTATGGCCAGATTTACTCACCGGCAGTTCTGTATTCGTGCAAGTGGGGTTGATGATTCTTGCGATGTTAGTGTCAGCCATTGTTGTTGGTTTAATTGCTTGGGTATTTGAAAAAGTCATTATTCGCCATGTGTATGGCAACCATTTGATGCAGATTCTAATTACCACGGGTGGCATGATTGTCGCAGAAGAACTTATTTATGTTCTGTGGGGGAATCAAGAAAAAGCTTGGTTAAAGCCCGATACTTTTCAAGGCAGCTTCCAAGTGGGCAGTTTTATTTTTGAAAAGTATCGATTGTTAGCTGTAATTCTAGGCGTGGTTTTATTTTTTGGCTTACGTTGGGTGTTTGTCAAAACCCGATTAGGGTTGCTTATTCGAGCGGGAGTAGAAGACAAAGAGATGGTCAAGTCTCTTGGGTACGATATTGAAAAACTCTTTATTCTCGTGTTTATCGCAGGGTCGGCACTTGCTGGTATAGGAGGTGTAATGTGGGGTATGTATGACGAAGTGATTACCGCGCATATTGGCCAAAATTTAATGATCACCGTATTTATCGTTGCCATTATCGGAGGGTTAGGATCAATCGAAGGCTGTTTTTTAGCGGCGTTGATGGTTGGGCTGCTATCTAATTACGTGGGCTTTATTTTTCCTAAGCTTGCCTTGGTTTCAACGCTCATCTTAATGGTTGCTGTTTTATTGTGGCGACCTAAAGGTCTTGTGCCGGTTTCGAAAGGAAATTAACCATGATTCAAGCTATTAAAGACACATTACCTGAAAGCCGTTTACTGCGAGTCATTATTGCAACAATTTTGCTCGCCATTGTATTCGCTCCCTTTATTTTTGATGGCAGTCGTGCGTTGGATACAGCCGCTCGGTTGATTATTTTCATAGTGCTTGTCGCATCTTATGATTTATTGATTGGCTATACTGGCGTCGTTAGTTTTGCGCATACTCTGTTTTTTGGTGTAGGCGCTTATGCCGTTGCAATTGGTTTTGATAATTTTACGCCGAGCTTCAGCGTGCTCATTATCGCTGTAATTATTGCGATGCTGACTTCTGCGATTATCGCCATTGCTATTGGTTTAGTTTCGCTGCGTGTAAAAGCCATTTTCTACGCCATGATCACCTTAGCGGTGGCCAGTGTAGCATCTGTGTTGGTATCACAGCTTTACTTATACACAGGCGGTGAAGATGGCATGACCTATAAGATACCAAGATTGCTAACACCCGCCTTTAAACTGTTTGATGAAAAAGTCTTTGGCGTTCGAATCTCTGGAAAAATCGTCAATTTCTACTTCATCCTAGCGGTCTCCACCGTGCTGTTTTTAGTCATGGTGCGAATTATTGCATCACCTTTTGGCAAGGTTTTAAAAGCATTGCGAGAGAATGAGTTTAGAGCCGAAGCCATCGGCTATACCACCGTTTATTACCGCACCGCGGCTACCGTCATCAGTGCAACGATTGCCACTATTGCTGGTGCCTTAATGGCATTGTGGCTTCGTTACACGGGTCCTGAATCGGTGTTGTCGTTAACGATTATGATCGATGTATTGTTAATGGTCGTAATTGGTGGCATGGGGTCTTTATACGGTGCCATCATTGGCGCTACCGTTATGATGCTGGCGCGAAACTATTTGAATCAATGGATGGGCACCGTTCACGATGCACTGATCGATGTACCGGTAATCGTAGAACTGTTTAATCCAGAGCGATGGTTGTTGTGGCTAGGCATTTTGTTTGTGGTGATGGTTTACTTTTTCCCACAAGGCATTGTTGGGCGGCTAGTAAAAGGAAAATCTTAATATGTTTGAACAAGATTTTATCCGTTGCCAAGATTACGAAGTGCATGTTCGTGTTTGGAATCGCAATGCGAAAAAAACCGTTATTTGCTGGCATGGTTTGGCCAGAACCGGCGCCGATTTCACTGAATTAGCAGAATCGCTAGCGCATCAAGGGTTTCGAGTTCTCGCACCCGATACGATCGGTCGTGGGCTCTCGCAGTGGGCCGACAATGCCTCCACTTACGAAGTGCCAGTTTACCTGAATCATGCTCAGTCTATATGCGAATACTACCAAGTAGAGAGTTGCACTTGGGTAGGCACAAGTATGGGCGGCATTATTGGCATGGTGGCTGCGACGTCTGTTTTAAAAGACAAAATAGATCGTTTAGTCATTAACGACATCGGGCCAGAGATTCCATCTGCAGCCTTAACTCGAATCGTCGAATACGTGAGTGATTTTCCTGCATTTGAAACGCTTTCTAGTTTTGAATGCCGAATAAGAGAATTGTATGCACCCTTTGGTGAACGCAGTGAACAGCAGTGGCATCAAATGGCTCAGCAATGCAGTCGGCGGTTAGATAATGGCCAGTTTGTTAGTCACTACGACCCAAAAATTGTTCAGCAGTTTGATCCCTCAAAGCCGCCGGTGACCTTATGGGGGTTATTCGAAATGATAGAGTGCCCTCTAATGTTAGTGCACGGGCTTGACTCGGATGTTCTGACGGAAGGAATCGTTGATAAAATGCAGGCTGTAAAACCAAATATGCATTATTTGCCTGTGAAAGGGTGTGGTCATGCGCCAGGACTGCACACCAAAAAACAAATTACGCCAGTGGCTGATTTTATCTCGTCTTAAACCGTTCTGGTTTCAGCGCCACCTTGATCCGGTGGCGCTTTTTTTAAGTTGTAAATTATCGTTTAGGAATGCAAAAGCGTTCGGTGAATTGAAAATTCACCTGTGTCTGTTTGAATGGCTGCAGTTTCATCTGAAATAGTGACGAACCACTTCATGGTGCGTTCTAGGTGTGCCGCTAAAGGCTCTATTTCTGAGAAATCAAACTGATAATAGCTACCACCTATCTGTTTGAATTTGTCGGCTGATTGAGACCACCAAACATCAGATTTTGAGTTAAAGCTGTAAACAATGGTGTGTTTGGATTGGCGGTTGGCTTTTTTAATTCGATCAGTTGAAGGTTCGCCCATATCTATCCAAAGCTGAATTTGATCATCGAGCGATTTCACCCACATATCCGGTTCTTCGGTATCACTGATCCCTTTTGTCAGCACTAAATTTTCTTGGGCTTCATAGCAATAGGCCACTATGCGAGCCATCAAACGTTCTTCAGTCTCAGAAGGGTGCTTGGCAATGGTTAAATTGATGGTGTCGTAATGGTTTCGATCTAAATCCGATAAGTTTATTGAAACTTTAAAAATGGTGGGTTTGATCGCCACGGTGAGATCCTATTGACTGGTAAATTGAGGTCGCGCACCATAGCAAATTTCTGAACAAATAGCAGGGCTTTAACCATCGCTAGAAAGTCATCAATTTGCTATCCTAGATATTACTACTACTTAAATACACAGCCCTCTTGGCTTCGGTGAATCATGATCCATTTTGTAAATGCGTTAATTCCGATTTTAGTGCTTATAGCATTGGGCTATCTACTCAATAAAGCCAAATTTTTATCGGCACAAACCTGGGCCGGCATTGAAAAACTCACCTATTTTGTCATGTTTCCGGCCTTGCTGATAAATACATTGGCTAGCCAGCAAATAGACGGCGCGCCTTGGCCAACTATGCTGTTGATCATTTTTTTGGTACTTACTATTACATCTGCCACGTTAATAGCTCTGCATTTATTGCCAAATAACGATTCGCCCGCTGAATTTACCTCTATTTTCCAAGGCGGAGTTCGATTCAATACTTACATCGCACTTTCTATATCTGGCGCCTACTTTGGCGCAGAAGGGTTAGCATTAGCCTCCATTGGTGCGGGCTTTATGATACCGATGATCAATTTCTTATGTGTCGGCGTATTTGTTTTCTACGGAAAAAAAGAAGCTCGGTCGGCGAAAGTTTTTATAAAGCAACTCGTTATGAATCCATTAATTATTGGCTGTGCTATAGGCGCTTTGTTAAGCATTACAGGTATTGGACTGCCAGGGGTCACGTTACAGATCACGGAAATCATCGGCAGAGCCGCTTTGCCATTGGGGTTATTGGCCGTTGGTGCGGCCTTGAGGCCAGAGCTTGTGAAAGGCCATTTTAGTGCCATTGTAAAATCATCCGTGGTTCAGTTTCTGTTTAAACCCGTGTTGATATTAGTCTTATGCTTTGCGTTTGGCTTAGAGGGGGTTGCTGCAGGTGTACTGCTTATTGCCTTCATTTCGCCAACCGCATCTTCGGCGTATATTTTAGCGCGTCAATTGGGCGGTGATTTAGAATCAATGGCTTCAATCATTACTCTACAAACGTTGATAGCTTTTCTGGTCATGCCATTGTGGGCTTGGTACTGGTTTATGTAAATTGGTGCTAAGAGCTGGCTCATTAAACTTTGTAAACAACTGCTTTTAAAAGGTTCAATAAATCATGAATGAAACGTTAGCCCTATTACAATCGCATCGCTCTATTCGTAAGTTTACCGAAGAAGCTGTGCCTCAAGAGCAGTTAGAGCACTGGATACAAGCTGGCCAAGCCGCGGCCACTTCTAGTTTTATTCAAGCTTGTACGGTGATACAAGTTGATCAAGGAGACCAGAGAAATGTACTCGCGCACTTAGCGGCTGATCAACAATACGTGAGTGAAGCACCTGTTTTTCTCGTTTTTTGTGCCGACATGAGGCGCCATCAAGAAGCTTGCGCTTTGCACGAAGCCGACATGCATAAAGGCTATACCGAACAATTTTTAACGGCCTCCCTTGATGTCGGCTTATTTGCGCAAAATGTTGTGGTTGCGGCTGAATCTGAAGGCTACGGGATATGCTATATCGGAGCATTGCGCAATAATATTGAAGCCGTATCTAAGCTGTTAGAACTCCCTGATTTAGTTTATCCAGTATTTGGTTTGTGTATCGGAAAACCAGCGCAAAACCCTGAAGTAAAACCTCGCCTACCTTTATCTGTGGTACTTAAGAAGAATACCTACACTCAAACGGGTGATGTTGAAGCCATGGCTCGTTATGATGCGCAAGTTCAATCTTACTACCAACAGCGAACAGGCAATAACAAAGCCGCTACCTGGACATCACAAATTGCGAATATGTTGCAAAAGGAAGCTAGACCACACATGTTAAGGTTCTTGCGCAGCAAAGGGTTTTTGGAGAAGTAGCCGATCAGTAGCTTCTATTCTTAATCGGAATAGATACCAGTCGCCTTATTCATTGGCTCTTAGGAAGCTCTCTTTTTACACTGCACATCAAAGTTGAAGAGATTTCAAAATGGAATGGATAGCATTCACGCTATTGGCCGCATTAATGCAAGCGGTTCGAACGGCGGGCCAAAAACAACTAACGCATAGTATGAGCGCTATCGTTGCAACTTGGGCTCGCTATGGTTTTGGTTTTCCAGTGGCTATAATCTATTTTATCCTAATCTGGCAAGGGCAGTTTATGGCCCTGACAGAATTTACACTGTCGTTTTATACCATTGTTTTGAGTGCTGCTCTGTTTCAACTGGCTGCAACATTATTGCTCGTAAAGGTTTTAAGTCTTCGCAATTTTGCTGTGGGGACAACCTTTGCTAAAACGGAGGGTATATTTGCGGCTATTATCGGCGCTTTGATCTTTTCAACGACTCTGAGTTTACTCGCATGGTTGGCAATTTTAATTGGCGTGACAGGATTAGTATTCGTAAGTCTCAAGAAATCCAGTATTCACGTTAAGTCCTTTTGGAATAATAAAACATTTATTTTGGGTATATTGGCTGGTGTTTTCTTTGCCCTAACTTCTCTATTGTTAAGAGAGGCAAGCCTTGTTTCAGTAGTAAACCCTATCATGACTGCCGCCTATGTTTTGATGCTTTCTCTTGGGATTCAAGGGCTTATTTGCAGTGGATTAGTTCATTGGCAGGATTCTCAAAACTGGAAACAATTACATGGTCAAGCCAATACTATTCTATTTGTTGGCTTAACTGGAACGTTAGGCAGTATTGGTTGGTATACCGCCTTTAGTTATCAAGATGCGGCCATTGTGAAAGCATTCGGACAAATTGAATACATTGCTACCTTAGCCTTAACTCACTATTTTTTCCGTGAATCTATTAGTCGGATGGAGTGGCTTGGTATCATTAGTGTGCTGTTCTCGGTCGTTTTGTTATTGGTTGGTGTTTAAGGTCAGGGTATACTTCGGCTAAATGCCGGTGTTTATATTTTTTAAGGAGTCTCGCTTGACTATTTTTCGCCCCTGTATCGATTTACATCAAGGCCAAGTAAAGCAGATTGTAGGCGGGAGCCTTAACGATGAAGGTGCACAAACTAATTTTATTAGCCAATACGATGCCGCTTACTACGCGGGTTTGTATAAAGAGCATCTTTTGACCGGTGGGCATGTAATTGCGTTAGGCCAGGGCAATGACGAGCAGGCGAAAAAAGCGCTGGCCGTTTGGCCACAAGGTTTGCAGTTTGGCGGGGGTGTTACTGTAGAGAATGCCAGTCATTATATTGAAGCGGGTGCGAGCCATGTAATAGTGACCTCGGCCTTGTTTGAAGGCGGCGAATTTAGCTTCTCTAAATTAGAGGCCATAAAAGCAGAAGTGGGTGCAGATAAATTAGTGCTCGATTTAAGTTGCCGTAAAACAGAATCTGGCTGGCACATTGCTACTAATCGATGGCAAACCATTACTTCATTAGCCGTGAATAGCGATACACTGGTTGAGTTATCAAAACATTGTGCTGAGTTTTTAGTTCATGCCGCCGATGTAGAAGGCTTACAAGGTGGTATAGATGAAGAGCTGGTCAGGTTGCTTGGCCAGCATACAACTATTCCGGTTACCTATGCCGGTGGTGCCCGATCGCTAGCCGATTTACTTCGCGTCCATGAATTATCTAGAGGTAAAGTCGATTTAACCATCGGTAGTGCTTTAGATATTTTTGGTGGTAAAGGCGTAACCCTAGATGAATGCATCGAATGGAACCATCGGCAGCAGTGAGGCTACCAATAAAGTCGCCATTGCATAGTTAAACATGCGTTGATAATTTGGCTGATTCAGAAAGCGCTGTAAGTAATGGCCAGCAAATAGCCAAATTCCTGTACAAGGTGCACCGACTAGTACAAATGCAAAAGCGATAAGTAAGGCCTGTTGCATCATACTAATATCGAAAGTGGTAAAGGTGGCGATAGCCCCTATACACATCACCCAAGCCTTAGGGTTAACCCATTGAAACAACACCGCTTGCATAAAAGTTAATGGATTAGAGGAAGCACTATCTTCAGCCTGAGTGTTGGTGATGGCTATTTTGTAGGCCAAATATAATAGGTAGCTTATTCCTAATACTTTTATGACAGAGTGTAGCCAAGGCCACAATTCAAAAGCCTGACCTAACCCTAAGCCGACCCCCAGCGCCATTAACGGAAATCCTAAAAAGATTCCAAACCAATGTGGCAACGAACGGCGAATGCCATAGTTAAGCCCCGATGCCATAATCATGATGTTGTTAGGCCCAGGCGTTACCGTCGATACCATGGCAAAAATTAGTAAACTTAACCAACCGCTCATACTGTGCCTTTGTTTTTTAGTTTGCCTTTATGTGTTAGATCCCAAGATGACACCCCAATGTCTTTTAAGCGTAGGGTATCAAGCTGGCGTAAGATTTTACGAGTTCGCCACTGTATTAAAATTTTTCTGAATTGAGTGACAAGCTTTGTGTTTGTCTGAGTCTTCATGGCAGTGTACCTCCTTCATCAATTGAAACAACATTATATAAAATACCTGTTATGGGTACAGATTCAGAAGAAATATTAATTTGCAGGTACAGATGGGTGTGTTAGTGTTCTGTTATGGGCTTTAATTGAAGGAACTGTGATGTGTCTACTCAAAACCGTTTATACGAACAGTTGTCTTTATCGCTGATCGAGCAAATAAAACAAGGGCGATATCTCACGGGTGATAAGCTGCCTTCAGTACGCGGTATGGCAAAACAAGCGCACGTATCTATTGCGACCGTAAACTCAGCTTATGCCATGTTAGAAGAACAAGGTTGGGTTGAAGTTAGATTAAAATCGGGGTATTACGTTAAGCGTAGTGCGGCGGAATCTTTAAACCGTCCAACAACGCCTGAGGATTTATCGACCCCTCGCCCAGCGGCTTCATCGGAATTGGTGATGGAGGTGCAACATGAAAGCGCTTCTATAAATGCCGTAAACTTGTGCACCGCCTTACCCGATTTAACCATGCCAATCTGTTCGGTTGTCCAAAAAACCTTTACCCGTTTATCCCGTACGTCTAACTCGTTGCTATCGGGTTATGACTCACCCATCGGTGAAGCGAGTCTTCGCCAGCAGATAGCGCGCAGAGCTGTCGATGCGGGCATCTTTGTGTCACCAGAGGCGGTCATAACTTCGACAGGCTGCCAAAACGCGGTCGCCATGAGCTTGAGTGTATTAACCAAACCTGGTGATGTGATCGCAATGGAATCGACTTGCTATTATGGCTTGATACAAATTGTTGAGAGTTTTGGGCTTAAGGCGATTGAGATTCCTACCCACCCCGACACAGGTATGAGTACCGATGCCTTAGCGTTGGCATTAGAGCAATGGGAAATTAAAGCGGTGTTGCTGGTCAGTGCTTTTTCGAACCCTTTAGGCTGCACCATTCCTGATGACAAAAAAGCGGAAATAGTTTCGCTGATTAACAAACATCAAACCTTTTTAATTGAAGATGATATTTACGGTGATTTAGCATTTGATGGTGGTCGCGGTAAGGCGATTAAATCGTTCGATAGTGAGGGGCGAGTAATCTACTGTTCTTCGGTGTCTAAAACGATTCATCCACAATTACGTATTGGTTGGGTCATGCCCGGTCAGTTGTTCGACAAGGTGTTGCATACTAAATACGTGAATACGGTCTCTATGCCGATATTACCGCAATTGGTCGCTGCCGATATTATGGCGCAAGGTATGTATGATCGGCACTTACGTTACGCGCGTGAAAAATACCGACAACGCTGCGCTCAATTACGCGAGCTAATTGGTGAGTTTTTCCCGGAGGGCACTCGGCTGTCAAATCCTCAGGGCGGGTTATCGTTGTGGGTAGAATGTGCTCGGCATATTGATACTACGGCGCTTTATCATATTTTAAGAGAGCAAGGCATCAGAATTGCTCCAGGAGAGTTATTTTCGAGTACTGGCGACAGCAATCACTGTTTTCGAATTACCTTTGCATCGCCGTGGACACCAGAGCGAATAGAGGCCGTTAAAAGAGTAGGTGAATTACTCCACCTACAATCTCAACAAGAATAACGGCCTAGCTTAGGTGTTCTATAAACTGGGCTACTTCTTCATCTTGCGTACGGAACGAGCACACTAACCGAACGACCGATTCATCTTTTTCAATGGCTAAGTCTCTCGGTAAAAAGCCAGGTATCCATTCATACAATACGGCGCCTGCTGTGCGCAGCTTTTCAATGGTTTGGTTGGGTAAAATGGCGAACACTTCGTTGGCCATGGTCGGCCATACTAAGCGAGTGCTTTGCGCCGCTTCAATACCGGCTGCTAATTTACTGGCCTGTTGATTCGCGTGGGCCGCCAGCTCAATCCAGTGATCGTTTTCTAGCCAGCCGCAAATTTGTGCGCCGTACAACCGACCTTTTGATAATAAATGGCCAGAACGTTTTCGCCGAGCCACAAAACTTTTGGCTAAATCTTTATTGAAAAATACAACGGCTTCGGCGGCCAATGCGCCATTTTTGGTGGCCCCTAAACACAAAACATCGACGCCTGCTTTCCAGGTTAATTCTGCGGGTGTGCATTTTTGGTTGACTAAAGCATTGGTGAATCGCGCGCCATCCATATGCACAGTTAACCCATGCTGGTGAGCTACTTTTGCAAGCTCAGTGACTTGCTCAACTGAATACACCATGCCCGATTCTGAAGCTTGGGTAATGCTTAATGCTTTTGGCTCTGCATTGTGAGGAGGGTGTGCGGCCCCTTGAGATAAATAGCTCGATAAACTTTGCGCACTGAGTTGTGCTTCTTGGGTATCTAAGCCAATCAACCTTGCGCCGTGAGTGAAGAATTCGGGTGCGGTTAGCTCATCGTTAATTATGTGAGCTTGGCCGTGACAAATTATTGAGCTCCATGGATCAACCATGCAAGCTAGCGCCAAGGAGTTGGCGGCGGTGCCAGTATTGACTAAAAAAACATCAGCATCGCACTCAAAAATCTCCGAGATTTTGGCGCAGGCTTGTTGTGTCCATTGATCTTCACCATAGGCATCAGTGACGGCGTTGTTGGCTTCGATAATGGCGTTGAGTACTTGTGGCGAGGCGCCAGTTTGATTATCACTCCCGAAATACATCTTTTGCTCCGCGGTTATTTTTCATTAACATTATCATGTTGGTCTTGAGAAACAATGAAAACCCTTAAAATTTCCGCTAAGCTAAGTGGAACTATAAAAGAGGGTGGTCAGTGCCTGTTTTTCTTACCCGTTTAACATTTCCATTCGCTGTATTAATGATCGGTTTTGCGAGTTTTGTACGTGCACCGTCTTTGATTAATGATTTCTCCGTCGTTTTGTTGTGGGCACCTTATGTAGCGCTTCCGCTGATTGCGGCGGTGGCTTTGTTTTTAATGCATTACGCGATGATGTATACCGCCGTTTTATTGTTAGCGGCGTATTGGGTAGTGCAAACCTATTTGCAAACGGCAATGGCACTTGAACTGACGTTTATCCGCTACCTTATGCTTAATTTGTTATTGCCCGTGTTACTGGTTGTGATCGCTGTTTTTGGTGAAAAGTCACCGCAAACGTTGTCGGGTAAATGTGTATTACTGCTGTGTGTGTTACCTATGCTTTTAGCGCTTTCCATTCCTTTGTTAAATGAACACAATGTAGTGGCGGCCATTCCTGAAATATTTTACCGCCGCATTTATGCAGATAGCTGGCTTAGCTTAGCTGCACTAAGCAGTTACGTGCCGAGTATTGCTTTTTTAGGTGCTTTTTATTGGTTGCTACCTACATTGCTACGAGGCTTTTGGGTGTACGCGCTGTTGGTCATATTTGTGTTATTTTTGTTTTTTGCTGAGCCATTAATATCGGCCTTTTGTTTTTCTATTTTATCGTTTTTGTTGTTAGTTATTATGGTTCAAGAGCTATTTGAATTAGCCTACGTTGATGAGTTAACTAACATTCCAGGGCGCAAGGCATTAGAGAAGCAGATGACCAGCTTGGGCCGTCACTATACTTTGGCTATGCTAGATGTGGATCACTTTAAAAAATTTAACGACACCTATGGCCATGATGTGGGTGACCAGGTTTTAAAAATGGTGGCGCGTAAAATTAACGAAGTCACCGGCGGCGGTAAAGCATTTCGTTATGGTGGCGAAGAGTTCACCATCTTATTTCCCAGTAAAGATGCGAATTATGCGCTTCCGCACCTAGAGTTAGTGCGGGAATCTATTGCGAATTATACCCTAAGCCTAAGAGATTCTGACCGCCCCGACGACGATAAACAAGGTAAGCAGCGAAGAGGCGCGAAGCAGGCAAACGGTGTTAACGTTACCATCAGCATAGGCGTCGCAGAAAAATCGGCGGATTTATCCGATTCAAAAGAAGTGATAAAGCAAGCCGATAAAGCCCTATACAAAGCCAAAGAAAAAGGCCGAAACAGAGTAGTTAAAATATAGGTTTAGAGGGAGACTCTTAACCTTCAGTCCTCAGTCCTCAGCCCTCAGCCCAATACCCGCCTTGGTTGCAGGCTCCACTTCCGCGGGTCGCTGTTCGCGCATCCTGCGCCGCTAAACTTCGCCATCCATGGCTCAGATGCCCGCTACAGTGATGCCTGCCACCAAAGCTAGCGTGAGCACCACACTAAAATGTTGGAGCGTTCGAAGCAAAGCGAAGACGCGAAGGGTTTTATTTATACCCGCAAGCCAATACCCGCCTTGGTTGCAAATTCCACTTTCGCGGGTCGCTGTTCGCGCATCCTGCGCCGCTAAACTTCGCCATCCATGGCTCAGATGCCCGCTACAGTGAAACCTGCCACCAAAGCTAGCGTGATCACCACACTAAAATGTAGGAGCGTTTGAAGCAAAGCGAAGACGCGAAGGGTTTGTTTTTTTGCAGGAAAAAAGGTCGCCTCTTCACTGCGTTCCGAAGGCTCCTACAAATATGGTGCGTTGAATGCTTTGAATTTACTAGCAGCTTGCAGCTCAAAACTTGCCGCTCAAAAAAGGTCGCCTCTTCACTGCGTTCCGAAGGCTCCTACAAATATGGTGCGTTGAATGTTTTGAATTTACTAGCAGCTTGCAGCTCAAAACTTACATTTAAAAAAAAATCACCTCTCCACTACGTTCCGAAACCTCCTACATATACGAAACCGCAATGATGTTGAATATACTCGCAACCCGAAACTAACTTATTTTACCTCTCGTAAAAACTGCTCAATCTCCTTACGACTCCCCAGCCTGATAAATTCAAAATTTTGCTCTTTACCTATTTGCTCCAGTTTCGTATATCGCTTTTTATTCTTCCAATAGGTCTTTAAAAACCAAACTAAAATCGAGTCCGTTGAAAAGAATGATTTCTTAATGCTTTCTCTATTTCCTGTTCCCGGCCAAAGTTCTTTTTTTGATACAGAGCGTAGTATGGTTCTTTTAAGCAACTGGCTAAAAGAAGTAAAAAAAGGCAGATCTATCCAAATGACGGTATCAACCTTTGGCCATTTAATGTGGTTGGTCCGAGTGAAATTCCCATCTAGAACCCACATTGGTTGGTCGGTCGCTTTATTGAGGTTGGCAAAAAATTCTTCATCGCTAGGTTCTTGCCAGTTGGGTTTCCAAAAAATCTCATCCATTTGTAAGTAGGGCGCACCAAGCTTTTCAGATAATCGTTTCGAAAAAGTAGATTTACCACTGCCAGTGGTACCGATGACGTTTATTCGTTTCATGTGCAATTGCTTATTTCGGGTATGGAAGGGCGAGCTAATTTACTAGAGGCCGCTTTTTATCGCAATAAGGAATGAGTATTTATGGTGCGGTACATATTTTGAATTTACTAGCAGCTTGCAGCTCAAAACTCGCAGCTCAAAAGAAAGATCGCCTCTCCACTGCGTTCCGAAGCCTCCTACAAATAGGGTACGGTGAATATGTTGAATTTTCTTGCAGCTAGCAGCTCAAAACTTGCAGCTCAAAAAAAAGATCGCCTCTCCACTGCGTTCCGCAGGCTCCTACTAAAAAACGCTGAATTGTTTTCAAAACCGCCCTAAGTCAACAACAACGCCCCCAACCCTAAAAACGCCACAAACCCCACAATATCTGTCACCGTGGTTAGAACAACCGAACCCGATAAAGCGGGATCTAGTTTAAGTTTTTTAAGGGCTATTGGAATGAGCGCTCCTGAAAGCGCAGCGGTCACTATGTTGACGAGTATGGCAAGCGAGATGACAAAACCGATCATGAAACTGTCGAACCATGCACCCGCAATGTATCCTACGACCACCGCCCAAATAACACCATTGAATGCGCCAACTTGGAGCTCTTTTTTAACAAGCGCCCATCGGTTTACTTCATTCACTTGTCCGAGTGCTAACCCTCTAATGACTAGAGTAAGTGTTTGGCTGCCAGCAATACCGCCCATACTGGCGACTACGGGCATAAGTACCGCTAAGGCGACAACCTGTTGCAATGTGGCCTCAAATAAACCAATAAACCAAGCGGCCGCAAATGCGGTAAGCAAGTTTATTCCTAGCCATAATGCTCGATTTTTTGCAGCGGTTTTTACCGGTGAAAATAAATCTTCATCTTCGTCCAAACCGGCCGTTGCCATGAGGCGACCTTCGTAATAATCATTAACCAGCTCGCTGGCCGTTCCTATATCGAGTCTGCCCAGTAACGTTGAATTATCGTTCACGACCGGCAGTGCACTGTAACCGCTGTTTTGAACTTTAAGGCTTGCTTCCGTGGCATCATCGTTAGCATTAATTGTCGTAAAGTCTTCTTCGGCTATTTCAGCTAAGAGTAGGTGGTCAGGTGCACCGATGACGGAGCCAATTTTCACAGCGCCACGAAACCCGCCGGTACGACTGGTTAAAAATAAGGTGTCTACATATTCGGGCAGCTCACGCCTAAGTAAGCGCAGTGCATCTCTAACTTTTGCATTTTGAGGTAAAGATAAAAAGTGGTGTCCTAGCCAATGCCCGGCCAGTGAATCTTCGTATTGCTGAGCGCCTTCATAATAATGACGTTGAATGTCATCCATGGCGCTTAGGGCGCGATCAATGAGTCGATTCGGTAATGAATCGGATAACTCAACTAAGTCTTCCGCATCCATGCCTTTAAATAAAGCATCGAGTTCAATGAGCGACATTTCATCGATAAGAGCTTCACGTGGGTCTGCACGCATCTCTACCAATATACCTAAATGATGTTCTTGGCTTATTTCAGACCAAGTGATGGAACGATCTTCTAGCGGTAACGATTCAAGCAATGAGGCAACGTCAGCATACTCTTGTTGACCGAGTAAACGGGTAAGTGCTATTGGGTCTACCGCTGACGACAAGGTGCGTTCTTCTTCAAGGGTGATGTCGTCAATCATGCTCACAGCTCCAAATCAGGTTACTTAAAGTGTAAGGCAGACAATCAAAGTTGCAATGGCTATTACTGGGTTTACCAGAAATTTAGTTGTGAATACGTTTAGGCAGCACGGTGATTGTGCCAGAAATTGGATGTGGCGTGACTAAAATAGGTTGATCATACAATTGGCAGATTCTTTGTTCGGTGATCACTTCATCTGGAGTATTCACTGCGATCAGCTTCCCTTTATCTAACAAAACCAATCGATCGCAAAAGGCGGCTGCGGTGTTTAAATTATGAAGCGCGACTAAGGTTGTAGTGCCCTGATTGCAACGCGCTCGAAGTAAGTTCATTAATTGGGTTTCGTGGCCAATATCTAAGCTCGCGGTTGGTTCGTCTAGCAGTACCAAAGGCGTTTCTTGCAATAAAATACGAGCGAAATGCACCAGCTGAGTTTCACCACCGGACAGTTCGGTTAGTTTTCGTGACCAAAGGTTTTCAATGCCCAAATTATTGGCCAACTGTTTGGCTTTGGTCTGAGCTTCAAGTTTAGACAATTTACCGGCTTCAAGAGCGGCATTCGCCCCGAGCAGGATGGTTTCCTCTACGCTGAATGGAAACGCCGATTCAGGGTACTGTGACAAATAAGCCATCTGTTGAGCGCGTTGATTGTGGTTAAACGAATCCGTGTCTTTACCGTTTAACCGAATATGGCCGGCATCTTTTTTATAAAACTCAATCATGCATTTTAGCAGCGTACTTTTACCGGCACCATTTGGACCAATAATGCCAATGAGTTCACCCGTTTGGATGGCAAAGCTAATGTCTTCTAATAGGGTATGACCCGACTTAGAAAATTGAAGTGATTTAACCTCTAAAAATGCTTGCTGGTTCATGCCAAGCGCCCGTATTTTTGATAGCGAATGATGAGATATATAAAATAGGCACCACCGACCACGGCCGTAATAATACCAACTTTAATTTCGTAGGGCGGCATAATGGTTCGCCCGAGTAAGTCGGCCAGCAGTATAAACATAGCGCCTACGTAAGCCGACATGGGGAGGAGGATTTTATGGTTAGGACCTACAATAAGCCTAACTAAGTGGGGCACCATTAGCCCGATAAACCCAACAGGGCCGGCTATAGAAATCGCCAAGGCAGTGAGCACAGAAGATAAAATGAGTATCAGCTTGCGAGAGCGTTGTACATTCAAACCCATGCCATGCGCGTTTTCTTCACCCAGTGAAAGTAAATTCAGTGCTTGAGCTTTGCTGAATAAAAAGGCCGACATAACAATAATAAAAGGTGCTGGCCATAAACTGTGTTGCCACATGCGTCCTTCTAATCCACCCATGGTCCAAAATACATATTGGCTCACTTCATATTGTGCGGCGATAAGCAAAAGTGCCGACGTTGCCCCAGACAGCAAAGACGAAATAGCCAAGCCGGTGAGAATTATAAAAAGCAATTGCTGGGTACTCGCTATTCGGATAGAGATAACATACACCAATGCAGCGGTAGCCATTGCTCCGGCTACAGACATCCCAGGTAAGAACAACGGGTGAACTAGGCTTAAACCTGTGGTGATTGCGATGACCGCGCCTAAGCTACTGCCAGCGCTAATGCCTAAAACATTTGGGCTTGCTAATGGGTTTCGAAACAACCCTTGCATGGCGGCGCCCGCTAAAGCTAATGCACTACCAGCCAATATGGCGGCAAATGCCCGAGGTAATCGAATGTGCATGAGGATGGCATTTGTTTTCGGGTATAGGGTTTGCGCCTGCTCAGATTGATTAAACAATGTGAGTTTAATGACCTGCAGCGTTTCTATAAATGGCAATGGCACTGAGCCCAGCGCGAGGTAAAGTAATACCACCACCGGGGCCAGTAAACTCAGCCAAATAGTTGAGCTTTTTTGAATCGCTGCGTGAGCTCGAATCATCGTTGTTACTCGATGTCTGAATGAACCTTATTGACGACGTAAGCTAAGGTATCGGCTATGTACTGGCTGTAGGTTCCGCGTAGGTTTTCAGGAACGGCATAAATACGGTTATTTTTTACGGCCGCGACATCTTTCAATGCAGGGTCATTTTTAACTGAATTCATAAACTGCTCTGCACCTTTATCATCCCCATAGATCCAACCCGGTAAAAATAAAATGTCAGGGTTGATCTCAAGAATGAGCTCCTTCGACATCGTTACTTGGCCATAACTGCCTTGTTCAAAACGTGCTGCAGCGTTTTCAATACCCGCGGCTGTAACCAATGCATGCCAAGTAGAGTCTACTCCGCTAGACGTACCCCAGGTGTTGTAATCTAGAGCGACCAATTCAGCGTTTTTAATGTCTTGGATTTTGGTATTCAATGCCGCCATGTTTTGGTTCATGTTTGCGAGCAATTGTTCACCTTGTTCAGTGGCATCGACAATTTGGCTGATCTTTTCAATTTCGGCCTGAATGGCTTCAATAGTGAAAGGCGTATTCACAAGATAAACAGTGATACCTGCCTGCTTAATTTGCTCGACAACACCCGAGTCACTCCAGTTGGCGGCAAATACAATATCTGGATAGTTCGATAGAATTTGTTCGACATTCAGACCCATTAAGGCAACGCCTTTAGGAAGCTTGTCGGCAATGTTTGAGAAATTAGCATCGTTTGCAATATCAGAAATACTGCTTAACTTAGATGGGCTTAAAATTTCACTGAAAATTTCATCGGTAAATAACGTTTTAGATGAAATGCGCTCCGGTGCTTTTTGTAAGGTGATGGTGTTACCCATGCCATCAGTCACCGTTAAAGGGTAGTCGGTTGCAAAAACAAGGGAAGAGAATAGGCTGATAGAAATAACAATCAGAGTACGAAACAAAGTTGGCATACGAAAGGCTCCTGCATGGCGCGTACAGATTAAAATAAATTGTTTACTTTTTAGCTCTGGCTTACGCTATTTAAAGCGCTTACAGTGGCGCGACCGCTGCGGACTTACACCGCATTCCAAAAAGCAGGGGCATTTGACGCTCAAATGGCTTAAAAGTCAATCAATTAAAGCCGTCAACATTGTCCGCAAGCTGTACATCATTCAGTTAAGGTAAGCGAATAAATGAAATACTCCGGTGATATTGATGAGCTTTGTTACCCATTTATATACGAACAATCCAGTGTGTGCGATTTTGAAATACTAACCGATGAGCTTTGTACGCTGGTAGGGCTAGCCGGCTGTGCCTGTGATGAGGCGAGCCAAGATATCGCGGAAGATCTATTTACATTGCAGCCTAAAATATTTGATCTAAATGGGTCAATACGAGGTAAATGCGCCATAACCGAAGCTGATATAGACCAATTAAAAGATCGCTATCATCACTTTTTATCTTTATTGACGGGTGAGAAAAAAGTGTTTGTTTTACCTAGAGGTAAGGGGGCTTGTATTCAATTACATCAAGCACGGAGTGTTTCTAAAAAAGCCATTCGTATGCTGGTGAAAGCAGAGCAAGAAGGTCAAACACTTCCCGATACCCTGCATCGCTATGCGAACTTACTGACAAATTACTTTTTTGCCTTAACGTTAGTGATCAATGAACGTGGGGGTGTTATAGAGCCTGAATACACCAGTAACAACTATAAACTTAAAGCAAAATAACCTTGTGAATTATCGGGTCTTTTTTCGAATAGCACGTGATACAATTTCCCACTAATGACGTATTGTTATATATAAATCAAGATAGGAACACCGAATGTCTCTGACACCTGAAGCGGCAAGCGTAAAAGAAGCGTTGATTAAAGCTGGCCTAGAAACACCTATGGTCGAGCAAACGCTGACACAGAGCCAGCAGCAAGCTCAAATTGAGCAGCATTTGGCCGAAGTGATGAAAGTTTTAGCGCTTGACCTTAGCGATGATAGCTTGGCCGATACGCCCAAGAGAATTGCTAAAATGTACGTTCAGGAAATCTTTTCAGGGCTTGATTACAAGCATTTCCCAAAAATCACCCTCATTGAAAACAAAATGGCCGTTCAGGAGATGATTCGGGTCAGTGAAATAGACCTAACCAGCACGTGTGAGCACCATTTTGTCACTATTGATGGCGTTGCTGATGTCGCTTATATTCCGAAAGAACGCATTATTGGGTTGTCTAAAATTAATCGCATTGTGCGCTTTTTTGCCCAACGGCCCCAAGTGCAAGAGCGGCTAAATCAACAAGTACTCATTGCCCTACAGGTGCTATTAGGTACGCCCGATGTAGCGGTTAGAATCAAAGCTGTTCACTACTGTGTTAAAGCACGTGGCGTAATGGACAGCTCGTCGAATACTGAAACACTTGCCTTAGGTGGTAGTTTCCAAACTGACAAAGACTTGCGTCGAGACTTTGTTAGGTAGTTGTTTCAAGCGTTAGTGATACCGAGTCGGCAAAGCGCAGAGCATGGGGTTTGTCGACCGTCACCTTTGCATAATGAATGCTTGGATGTTCCCGTGCTATATCTAGCAAGTCGGCTGTGAGCTTTTCTAAGAGTTTAAATTTCCCTTCTTCCACCAAGGCAATCATTCGTTTGGTTATGGTTTTGTAGTTAACCGCATTCTCTTGATCGTCTGTAATCATCGCTAAATCTGCAGGGTAATGTATCTCTGCATTAATGATGACATCTTGCTGCTTTTCGAGTTCTTCAGGGTTAAAACCAATATAAGTGCGAAGTCGCAGATTTTTAATATTTATAATTGCGTTATGCATGAATGTTTCCTAACGGTTCATTTTAACAGAGCGACCGCCATCAACCGTATGGCTTGCTCCTGTTACAAATGGGTTTTTGATAATAAAGTCGATTGTTTGAGCAACGGGTGAAAAACCAGCTTCAATAGGAATAAGGCTGTTGTTGAGTACCGCTAGCTTATCTTCGTCGCTGTGGTTGGGTAGAAATTTCAATGGCCCTGGTTGAATGCTGTTAACACGAATATTAGGCGCGTATTTTGCCGCATAGCTTTTCATCAGGCTCTCTAAACCTGCTTTACTTGCGCTGTATAAACCAAACTCTGGATGTGGCGTTTGAGCGTAGATATCCGTCATATGCACAATATTGGCATTGTTCGAGCGGGACAACGCATCAAAACACAATTCATTCAGTAGTGCAGGCAAGCGCATATGTACCTGGTAAAGTTGGTCAAAAAAGCGCATTAAATCGGCTTGATGATGTACGTCTTTATCGAACAGGGAGGCGTTGTGCACTAAAAGGTCGATGGTTTGGTCTTGCAACGCTCGTGTGGCTTCGGTGAGGTTTTCTTCATCGCAATAGTCTACTTCGATAATCGTAAGTTGATCACAGGCTAACGCCGCCAAACTTGAACTCTTTTCTCGGCTTAATACCGTTACAAACCAGCCTAAATTTAAAAAATGCTCAGTGAGGTATAGCCCCAGTCGACGGCTCCCCCCAGTGATTACAGCATGTTTCATTTTAAAAGCCCTTCCGTTCATTCGACCACGATGGTAAACCTAAGAAGTGTGGAAAGGAAGAAAGCTTTGCAGTAAAAACGCGCAAAGCTCTTGCTATATCAATATATATTGATATAGTTATGCACGAAACCGCTCATTTAATGTGTCACTTGCAGGCGGTATATAAATTTAGCTAAAGAGCACTCGGTAGCCTACCGAAAGCCTTGCCAGTGACACTCAGTGAGGTTTTATGAGCATAGTGTCTTCTTTTATTTGTACCGCATTAAATTTATCACCCCAGAATTTGGAAGTTCGCCTAGCCGAGCTTGTCGAGCAATGCCCAGTGGCTCAAGGCTTAGTCGACTCTATAAGCCCTTTTTTACTCGCAGACCCATCAGTACAGGACGATCTTTGGCGTTTCAGTTTGGCGTTTGACTTACCGCATGCTCTCGTCTGTGAGAGTTATTGGTTAGAGCAAAAGGCGCAAACTCATCGGAAGGTAGGGTGACGTTAGTTGAATAAATGGCGTAAAGTACGCCTTTGGGTTGTAAAAAAGAGTTGTATTTATGGAACTAGAGTTAACTCCGCTGTTTATTTCCATTCTAGCGATCACAGGGCTAATTTCAGGCGTTATTAATACCATTGCCGGTGGTGGTTCTAACTTGACGCTGCCAGCGCTAATGATGATGGGCATGCCTGCAGATGCGGCCAATGCCACCAATCGCGTGGGTGTATTTATGCAAAGCTTGGCGGCTATTCAAGGCTTTTCAGCTCATGGCAAAATGCCAACCCATGATCTAAAAGGCATTATGATTCCGCTGTGTATCGGTGGGCTTGTTGGCAGTATTAGTGCTTCGTTTATGCCAGTCTCTTTTTTAAAACCTGTTTTGCTATTTACCATGTTGTCGCTCTCGGCGGTTATTTTAATTCGTCCATCTACGGTCTTTCCTGGCCCTGATGAAACCTCAAAATTAGTCAAAGGCAATGTGCAAGCTTGGTGGATGCTGCTGTTTGCAGGCTGGTATGGCGGTTTTGTTCAAGCTGGAGTTGGTTTTATTTTGATCGCGGCCATCGGTGGCACGTTACGCTATGACTTAGTTCGGACTAACGCGCTCAAAGTATTGGCCGCGGGTGCCTTTACGCTTATTGCGTTGGTTGTGTTTATTTGGCGAGATCAAGTAATGTGGGTTCCTGGATTAATCTTGGCGGCTTCTACGGTAGTGGGAGCAAAAATAGGGGTGAAGTTATCACTCAATGTCGATCCAAAGTTTATGAAGTGGTTCTTATTCGTGATGACATTAGCCGCCAGTGCAGCGGCATTTTTATAAGGCGTTCGACTAATGATCGCCGCTATTCAGTGCTTAGATGACTGATATCGACCTGAACAGGCTCTTTGTCATCTTGAAGGGTCTCAAGCGTAGCGCCGGCTTCAGCTAAACTTAAGCTATCTAAATTAAGTGCCGGTGGCGCGGGTTCTATAGGCTTTTCTAAAATCAAATCTTCGCCGGCTTCCGCGACGGAAAGGTCGCTGAAGTCAAATTCTACGGCCTGCTCTGGTGCCGTATCACCTAATTGAGCCCCTGGTTCAGAAACAGACCAATCTGGGATCGCTTCGGGGGCTTTAATATCAGGTTGATGGTGCTCGCTGAGCTCTGGGCGGCTTTCACCCGGTACAGAATCTAATGTGGTCGACCATTGTTCCGCTGTCGAGGGTTGAACCTCTTCTTGTTTCGGGGCAGGGGCTGTTTTTATTGGTTCTGCAGCGCTATTTGAGGTGGGTTGAGCCGACTGCACCACCTTTTCTGTGGATGCCCCAGATTTATGTGGACGTACGACTAACTTAGCCCCCGCCTTTTTGAAGGCTTGCTGAAATTTTATGGCCGTGGCTTTATCTACGCCTCGTTTAATAGACTGTTCAGAGCCGCTGAATAATAGGTTTATGTATTTTTCATCGGCTTTTACGAGGGTTTGTAAGTCGGCTTTGACAAAGTCTTGGAAAAAGCCATCGATTAAGTCACCCTTAAAGCTAAGGTCATATAGAGGTTCAGTCATAACGGTTCTAAATTTCCATTTTTGTGTCAGTATAGCAGTCTATTTCTATAGTCATTCAACCGCGTTGTGAAGGTATTCGCAAAAATATGAACCCGTTCTTACTTATTACCGTGTTAATTGGTACTCAGCTAAGTTTAAGTGATGGCCTCATTTTGCCTGTGTTAGCGGCAAAGCATGGTCAAGGTTCGTTCTTGTTAGCGTACGCAGTGATCAAACTCATTTTCATTCTACCCATATTACAAGCCGAGCTAGTTGCAGGCAGAATATATCGTGCGTCACCTTTTGAGCTTTCATTTTTAGCGCTGAACAAGCGAATAGCGGCTTTTTTACTCGCCTTGCTCATGATCGCTTTAGTATTTGTGCTTTCGACAAACTTATTTAATACCGCCTGGGCGCTTATTTTCAGTATCGATGGTGTTAATGGTGATTTGCTGAGTTTAAGGCCGCTGGATCAAAACCTATATTGGTTTGAACAGTCACAAAACACCGACAGAATCATGAGCTTTGTGATGGCTCAAGGAATTTTTCTTATGCTGTTAGGCGGGCTGGCATGGCGCGGAATTATATCGGTCTTTCAATTTTTTATTCCACTGTGTTTGGCCTTTATCTTTTTTTGTGTTCCACAAATTTCAGAGCTGTTAATGAACCTACAATACCCACGTTTACACTGGGGTGATTGGTTGGTGGCGATTTCACATGCCATTACTTCTTCGTTGGCCGGTTTGTTGGTTTGGTATGTTATTGGCACCAAAGTGGCGGATAAATTACCAACGGGCCGAGCCATTATTACGGTGCAATTGTTTGATGTGCTTTTTGGTTTGTCATTAATGTCGATTTCTTATCAATGGATAGGCTCTCTTGATACTGGTTCGGTAGATGTGGGCACTGTATTTAGAACATTGATGGTTAGTTTAGCCGAGCAGGACGCTGTGCCAGTGCAGACGATGATGTGGTTAATACTGCTGCCCATTGTAGGCTTGCTAAGCAGCGTACCGTTATTGTTAATTTTAACTCAAAAGCTAGGGACTTTTATTCGGCATTGGTTGTTAGCCTTAACTATGATTGCGGTGGTTATATTAAGTGGCGCTATGGTGTTTTCGAACGGAGTTTATTCGCCGCTCGTCTGGTATGGCCAGTCTATTTATGATGTTGTGCAGGCTTTAGGGCAAGGGCTGATTGTGCCCTTGATTACGGGGGGTGTGTCTTTTTGGGTTGGCTGGGTTATGCGACCTAATACGGTATTACGCCAAATTAACCCTCATGGCGGAATCCGATATTTTTTATGGCGGATTACGCTAAGGTTTGTGGTTCCAGTGCTGCTTGGGGTAATATTCGCGCGCACAACGTTGACGTTAACGGCTATTACGGCAACTCAGGCATTGACGGTTTCATTGCTGGTGTTGGTGGTCGTGCGTTTATTTTCTTGGGTTAAACACAGGGCAATTTTCCCAACACATGATTGAAATTCACCGATCGGCCTTAATTTTGGCTCCCGCAAAATCTGTTTACGACATTATTAACGATATTGAACAATATCCGAGTTTTTTGGACGGAGTCGCCAGTGCTCGTGTGTTAGAGAGCAGCGATATTCATATGTTAGGTGAGTTAATTATAAAAAAGGCCGGTGTTGAGAAAACTATCATTACTCGCAACACGCTAAAAGCTCCGTCTGCGATTGAAATGACCCTTGAACAAGGCCCTTTAGAGGCATTGACCGGTACTTGGTTAATTACGCCGTTATCTGAAGAGGGGTGTAAGGTCAGCTTAGATTTGCGCTTTAGTATGAAAAAAGGCTTAACCGCAATGGCCTTTGGTGCTGTTTTTAAGCAAGTTGCTAACAATATGGTTGATTCGTTTGTTCAAAGAGCGAATCAACTGCAAGCCCAATGAGTTTGGAAAGATGAATATGATGAAAGTAGAAGTGGCCTATGCAACGCCAGAAAAACAGTTGATTGTTACGCTGGATGTTGCCGAAGACTGCACCGTTAAGCAGGCTGCCTTATTGAGCGGGCTGGATAAAGAATTTCCTGGGCTAGATATAGAAGGCTCTGCGATGGGGCTGTTTGGCCGAAAAGTTGCAAAGCCAGATTCAGAAGTATTAAAACCGGGCGATCGAGTCGAAATATATCGCCCACTGCTGATAGACCCAAAGCAGGCTCGCCTTAATAGAGCGGCTAAAAAACCCGCTAAATAAGGGCTTTATTTAAGGTTTAGAGATTTCACTGACCTTATTATTGGTAAACCTAATGATGAGGTGTTTAAACGTCTCGTCATCTTGCTTTAAAGGGTATATCCATTTCGTTTCGGTAGACTCACCCTCTAAAATGGGCAGGCCAATTAAGTATTGAACTTGGTTTTTTGTTTGGCCAATCTCTAGCTTTTCTATTTGTTCTGGTAAGACAAAGTTCCCTTGTCCGAGTTCGGCCTGATAAGGCTTTAATAGGGTGCAAGACGATGCAATAAGAATAAAAGCACTAATAACGGCAAGTTTTATATTACGAATAGCCAAAATGGGTTCCTAAGTTTACTTAAGTCAGTATGATGTGGCTATTGTACACAGTTATCTGGAGACGAGAAGGTGACAATTCAAAATCAAGAATTAAAGAAAGTTGGGCTTAAGGTTACCTTGCCTCGCGTTAAAATATTACAAATGTTCGAAAACGATGATGTTGCGCACATCAGCGCCGAAGAAGTATATAAGCAGCTACAAGAGGCCGGTGAAGATGTTGGGCTTGCAACTGTTTATCGGGTATTGACCCAATTTGAGGCCGCCGGCTTAATTACCAAACACAACTTTGACGGTAACCACGCCATCTATGAATTAGCTTCCGACGATCACCATGACCATATGGTCGATGTGCAATCTGGTGAGGTGATTGAATTTGTTGATCCTGTAATTGAAAGCCGACAGCACGAAATTGCAAAAGAACACGGGTATGAAATTGTTGATCACAGTTTGGTTCTTTACGTTCAGCCGTTAAACGCGAAAAAAGAACCAAAAGTTTGATACGGTTCCGTTTAAGTTCAGCTTTAAGCGTTAAACTGTAATCTTAACTATTGATAGCTCAGAGGAAGACACATGAAGTTTTTGCGCATTGTTGCAGTTGTTTCAGTATTTTTAGCCACTTTGGCCCATGCTGAAGTTAAAGTTGGCGATAAGTTCCCTAACTTTAAAGTACCCACTGTCGATGGCAAGGTGCTCGATACGGCTCAGTTAAAAGGCCGTGTTCTTTATGTGGATTTCTGGGCAAGTTGGTGCACGACCTGTATTCAGTCGTTCCCTATTTTAAGCGAATTAAACTCTGAGCTTAAAGGTAAAGGCATTTACTTCTTAGGCATCAATACAGATGAAGACGTTAATTTAGCAAAGAAATTTTTAGAGAAAACCCCCGTTAACTTCTTAAACGTTTCTGATCGAACCCAACAAATAGTATCGTTTTTCGAGCCAAAGGGCTTTCCGGCTGCATACATAGTAGCAAAAGACGGTACTGTTCATACCATCAAAGAAGGTTTTGCAGGTAAAGAAAAAACCAAAGCCTTATTGCTAGAACTAGCAGCGCAATAGGGTGGAACGGTGCCCATAAGGGCACCGTGAGATATAAGCTACAAGCTACAAGCAACAAGCTGCAAGCGACATGTATAGGAGCGCTCGTAGCAAAGCGAAGACGCGAATGTTATGACTTTAGCTTGCAGCTTGTTGCTTAAAACTTACAGCTTTCCCAAAACCATCGTCTCTCCGCTTCGCTCCGAAGACTCCTACTCTATGGTCATTAGGAAGTTTTGGTGCCGTGACTAACCTTTTGACTTTAACTTGTAGCTTGCAGCTCAAAACTTGCAGCTATCTTTTCACCCTCAATGCGCTCTTGCACTGGTTCTTAACATTTCTTCGGCATGTGCTCGGGTTTGGGCGGTGATGTCGATTCCGCCCAACATTCGCGCAATTTCATCAATACGATGTTCGTCTGTTAAACGTTTGATGGTAGATGTGGTGTTTTTGGCGTGATGTTGTTTTTCTACAATGCAGTGGTTATGACCCAGCGCGGCTACTTGTGGTAAGTGTGTAACACATATAACTTGGCCGCGTTGTCCTACTTGGCGAAGCATATGGCCAACAATTTCTGCAGTAGCGCCGCTAATTCCAACATCAACTTCATCGAAAACTAGGGTAGGAATAGTGGAGTGTTCGGCACAAATGACCTGAATGGCCAGTGAAACACGTGATAATTCGCCGCCTGAGGCTACTTTGGCCAGCGGCTGCAAGGGCTGGCCTGGGTTCAAGCTTATTTGGTATTCAACCGTATCAATACCGCTGGTTGAGGCCTTATTTTGCTCTAAAAATGCGACCTTAAATTGTGCGCCAGGCATGGCGAGCTGATTTAACTTTTCGATGACTTCTTTCGAAAAAGCATTCGCCGCTGTTTTTCGTTTCGAAGAGAGCTGCTTGGCTTGCTTTAAATAGGTTTGTTTACGTGCGGCCACTTCAGATTGGAGCTCTTCTAAAGACCCTTGAGATTCGTTTAACTCAGAGTATTCAGCCTGTAAGCTTTGACTGAATTCAAACAGTTGATCGGAGTTAATGTTGTGTTTACGGCTGAGCGTGTGAATGGTATCTAGCCGTGATTCTAAATAATGGCTGCGCTCTTCATCTACATGAATGCTATCGATATAGGCGTCAAGGTCGTGGGCACTTTCTTCGACTTGAATCACCGCGCTATCGAGCAGGCTGATCGCGTTGCTCAATGGCTCACTTCTATCGTTTATTTTTTGTAAGCAATTTAACGCCGTTTTAATGGCTTGGGCTGCGTTTTCACCCGATTCATTGGCTAATATATCTCGTGCCTGGTGGCTTTGTGTCAGTAAGGTTTCGCTTTGCTGAATGCGCTGAAACTCGATTTCTAATGTTTCTACTTCGCCTTCTTGCAGCTCTAATGCTTCTAACTCTTGGCATTGGTACTCAAGTAGTTGGCGGCGAGCTTCTCGTTCTTCATGGCTTTGGGATAGCGCATTTAATTTACGGTCTAAGCCTTGCCACGCTATCCAAGCCTCTTTTACTTTTTGCAGTTGTTTTTCGTTGTCGGCGTATTCATCGAGCAGTTTTAAATGGGTGTCGTGTCTTAGTAGTGATTGATGTGCGTGCTGGCTGTGAATATCAATAAGGTGTTCGCCAAGTACTTTTAACTCGGCTAGTGGCACGGGTTGGCCATTTATGAAAGCACGTGAACGGCCTTCGTTAGAGACGGTTCGGCGCAGTAGGCACTCACTTCCATCGTCTAAATCTCGTTCTTTTAACCAGGCTTTTGCGGCATCAATTCTTGAAATATCGAATGCGGCAACCACTTCTGCGCGTTTTTCACCATAGCGGACGACATTGCTGTCGGCACGATCGCCCAAGGCAAGGCTTAGGCTGTTCAGCAAAATAGACTTACCCGCGCCTGTTTCACCTGAAATGGAGGTCATGCCACTGCGCCAATCAATATCAATATTGTCTGCAATGGCGATATTTCGAATTGAAAGGTTTTGAAGCATGAGGTTCACCACAAAATGAATTAACTGGTTATTTATACAGTTAAATTTTCTGCGTTGCAATGCTTTTGTGTTTTAAGCGATTTCTTGAGGATTCTCCCCTTGAAAACTAAGGGCTTACCCCCATTGATTGTCGGCATAACACTATAGTTCGAACTTTTGAGAAGGTAGATCATGAGCAACGAAGAAAAACCAGTTGAAGAACAGCTAGAAAGCGAAACTGTTGAAGAGCCTGTTGAAGCATCTGAAGCCGTGGAATCAGAAGAATCTGACGATTTAGCTGCACAACTGGCATCGGCCCAAGAAGAAGCGGCTAAGTACAAGGATCAATTTATTCGATCTGAAGCTGAAATGGCCAACTTGCGTCGTCGTGTTGAAAAGGATGTCGAAAACGCTCACAAATTTGGACAAGAGAAAATCAGCAAAGAGCTATTAAGCGTCGCTGACAACCTAGAGCGGGCTATTTTAGCCAGCGAGTCCGATTCTGCGGAAGTTAAGGCGTTAAAAGAAGGCGTCGAAATGACGCTAAAAGGCCTTTTGGATGTGTTTGCGAAATTTAATATTGTCGCAATAGACCCACAAGGCGAGCCATTTGACCCGCAGTTGCATCAAGCCATGTCTATGGTTGAAAACCCAGATGTTGAACCTAATACCGTTATAGCGGTGATGCAAAAAGGTTACACATTACATGACAGGCTCATTCGCCCAGCGATGGTCATGGTCAGTAAAAGTGCCGAACAAGCGACAACGATTGATGAAAAAGCCTAATTGAGTGCTTTTTGAACGAAAATTTGTAATAACCACTTGAATTATGCGGTCTTGCTCTCATATCGCATGACAAGCAAGACTGAATTAAATACGGAGTATTAAAAATGGGTAAAATCATTGGTATTGACCTAGGCACCACAAACTCTTGTGTGGCCGTGATGGAAGGCGATAAGCCTAAAGTAATTGAAAACGCTGAAGGCGATCGCACAACCCCGTCGATTGTTGCCTTTGCCGACGACAACGAAATTTTAGTGGGTCAGCCCGCTAAGCGCCAAGCAGTCACTAACCCGCAAAACACAGTGTATGCGGTTAAGCGTCTAATCGGTCGCCGTTTTGACGATGATGTGGTTCAAAAAGACATCGGTATGGTGCCGTACAAAATTGCTAAAGCCGATAATGGCGATGCTTGGGTTGAAGTTCGTGGTGACAAAAAAGCGCCGCCACAAATTTCAGCTGAAGTTTTGAAGAAAATGAAGAAAACCGCTGAAGAATACTTAGGTGAAAGCGTTACTGAAGCCGTTGTTACGGTTCCGGCTTACTTTAACGATGCTCAGCGTCAAGCAACTAAAGATGCGGGTAAAATTGCTGGCTTAGACGTTAAGCGTATTATTAACGAGCCTACAGCCGCTGCGTTAGCCTACGGTATGGATAAAAACCGTGGCGACAGCGTTGTAGCCGTATATGACCTAGGTGGTGGTACATTCGATATCTCTATCATCGAAATCGCCGAAGTAGATGGCGAGCACCAGTTTGAAGTGTTAGCGACTAACGGTGACACCTTCCTAGGTGGTGAAGATTTCGACATGCGTTTAATCGAGTATCTAGCGGAAACATTCAAGAAAGAATCAGGCATTGATCTTTCTGGTGATGCGCTAGCAATGCAGCGTTTAAAAGAAGCCGGTGAAAAAGCAAAAGTAGAATTGTCTTCTGCCGCTCAAACAGATGTTAACTTGCCTTACATCACTGCCGATGCATCTGGACCTAAGCACTTAAACGTAAAAGTCACACGTGCCAAGCTAGAATCTTTGGTTGAAGACTTAATTGAGCGTTCTTTAGAGCCTGTTCGTGTAGCGTTGAAAGATTCTGATCATGATATTTCAGATATCAGCGATGTTATCTTAGTAGGCGGTCAAACGCGTATGCCTTTGGTTCAGTCAAAAGTAGCTGAATTCTTCGGTAAAGAGCCACGTAAAGATGTTAACCCAGATGAAGCTGTTGCTGTGGGTGCTGCCATTCAAGGTGCGGTACTTTCTGGTGATGTAAAAGACGTACTTCTATTAGACGTAACGCCTTTAACACTGGGTATTGAAACAATGGGCGGTGTAATGACGTCGGTTATCGACAAAAACACCACTATTCCAACGAAGAAGAGCCAAACCTTCTCTACTGCAGATGATAACCAAGCCGCTGTAACCATTCACGTGTTGCAGGGTGAACGTAAAATGGCGAGCCAGAACAAATCTCTAGGCCGTTTCGATTTAGCCGACATTCCGCCTGCACCACGCGGTGTGCCGCAAATTGAAGTCAGCTTCGATTTAGACGCCAACGGTATCTTAAACGTATCGGCTAAAGATAAAGGTACTGGTAAAGAGCAGTCTATCGTTATTAAGGCGAACTCTGGATTGTCGGATGAAGAAGTAGAACAAATGGTGAAAGACGCTGAAGCGAACGCTGAAGAAGACCGTAAGTTCGAGGAACTCGCTCAGGCTCGTAACACGGCTGATGGTCTTGTTCATGCTACGCGTAAGTCTTTGAAAGAAAACGAAGATAAAGCGACTGAAGAAGAGAAAACGGCCATCGAAGCAGCTTGTGTTGCTGTTGAAGAAGCTTTGAAAGGTGATGATAAAGAAGCAATCGATAAAGCGGTTGAGACTTTAAGCGAAGCCACAGCAAGCTTCTCACAGAAGATCTATGCCGATGCGGCTCAAGAAGCAGGTGCCGATGCTGGCGCAGCGGAAGAAGCCTCTGCTGGCCCAGACGATGCTGTAGATGCTGAGTTTGAAGAAGTGAAAGATAAGTAAGGCGAGCGGCCTTTACTTTAAAAACCAACAGAGCGGGTTCGCCCGCTTTGTTGGCCCAAAACACTGCAATTGCAGTGTTTTCGGTTAATAGCCGTTTATTTAGTTTACAACCGTTAACCGAAAACATTGCCCTATGAACAGAGGTATTCAGCGCAAGCGATGCCTTCTAACTGAATATTAGCCCCGTTGGGGTCAGGAACGAGCAACTACATGTCAAAACGCGATTACTACGAAGTACTGGGATTATCGAAAGGTGCCGACGAGAAGGAAATCAAAAAAGCTTATCGACGAATGGCGATGAAGTTTCACCCGGATCGTAACCCTGACGACAAAGAAGCCGATGGTAAGTTTAAAGAAGTCAACGAAGCTTACGAAGTGCTCTCCGATAGTCAAAAACGCCAGGCCTACGACCAATTTGGCCATGCTGGTGTAGATGGCCAAGGTGGCTTTGGCGGTCAAGGCGGCCATGGGCAAGGTAACTTCAGTGACATATTTGGTGATGTATTTGGTGATATTTTTGGCGGCGGCGGTCAGCGTGGCGGTCGATCCAATGTTCAGCGTGGCTCAGATTTAAAGTACAACATGGAGCTCACGCTCGAAGAAGCCGTTCGTGGCATCGAAAAGAGCATTCGAGTCCCTACGTTAACCAATTGCGAGCCTTGCAATGGCTCGGGTGCGAAAAAGGGCTCGTCTCCTATCACCTGTAATACCTGTGGCGGTTCGGGCCAGGTGCGCATGCAGCAGGGCTTCTTCGCAGTGCAGCAAACCTGCCCAACGTGTTCAGGTGCCGGCAAAATCATTAAAGACCCTTGTAACAGCTGTTATGGCCGAGGTGTCAAAGAAGAAACTAAGACGCTTAATGTTAAAATTCCAGCGGGTGTTGATACAGGCGACCGTATACGGTTGAGCGGAGAAGGCGAAGCAGGGCGCAATGGCGGCCCAGCGGGAGACTTGTACGTAGAGGTTCATGTTAAACGCCACAGTATTTTTGAACGCGATGACGCTAATCTGCACTGTGAAGTACCGATCAGCTTTGCCGAAGCCGCTTTAGGGGGTGAGCTTGAAGTGCCCACGCTCGATGGTCGTGTAAAACTTAAAATACCGGCCGAAACGCAAACCGGTAAATTATTCCGATTACGCGGCAAAGGTGTTAAGCCTGTACGAGGGCATTCAGTGGGTGATTTACTGTGTCGCGTTGTCGTAGAAACGCCGGTTCATTTAACGGCGAAGCAAAAAGAATTGCTAAGAGAATTCCAAGAAAGTACCGAAGGTAAAAAACACTCGCCAAAAAGCAAAGGTTGGTTCGACGGTGTTAAGAAATTTTTCGACGAAATCTAAACAATTTTCATAAAAATTAATTCGTTTTAAACGTTTTTTTAAAAGCAAAACTTATAAAAAAGTTTTGCTTTTTTTATGCCAGTAAGAAAAAAATACGGGGTAATGCTCGGAAAACTAAAGGAAAAAAAGACTTTGTCGTTTTTTTTGTTAATAAAAGAAGGAAGAAAATATATTTCAAACAACTGTTTTAATCGCTTGTGATATGGGCTTTTTCAGCCCATCAAATAGTTGATTTGGCGCAATATCTTTACGAAAGGGCGGAAATAGTTCAAATATCAGCACTTTAGGCGTAAATAAAGGGTTGACCACAGGGTTGAGCTCTGGTTTTATATCCCTCGATGGTTGAACGGGCTACCGAACAACCCTGGGGAAGGAATTTAAAAATAATAGTCGCCAAACCCCAAGCCGATGAGAATCGCCATTCAGTTTGATGACTGCAATTTTTATCTTTTTTTTCTTAGTAACATTTTGACACGCTGTACGTTTTAGGTTAATTGTATGTCGTGTTAACAATAACTGAACTACGAGATCATTTTGATCAAAGTAGTCAATCAAGTAGTCTGGTCACCAAGCCAGTATTGATAATAAAAAACTAGGGGAATCTACATGAAAGCTATTTTCGCAGTTTCTGCACTTGCTGCTGCTATTTCTGGTCAAGCACTTGCTGCTGATACAGAAGCTACAATCACTTAC